>JALEGX010000114.1 GCA_022763485.1 Paracoccaceae bacterium
CTCTTGGCCTGGCGGCCAATTCACCCCGGAGTATTTTGAACGAGAAGAAGGGGGGCGGTGATGCGTCCCCTTTGTCATTTCTGGTGGGGTTTTCTTTGGCTGTGCGGCGTGGCAGATTTAAGCCATGGACCATCCGTTGATTGATCTGGTGAATGCGCGCATTCAGAAGGCCGAGGAAGAGGGCGCTTTTGACAACCTGCCGGGGGCGGGCAAGCCCCTGCGCAAGGTCGAGGATCCGGAGAACGAAATGATCAACCGGTTGGTGCGCGAAAGTGGCAGTAAGCCAGAATTCGTCACGCTTTCGCGTGAGCTGGAGCGCCTGCGGGCAGAGCTGCGCGAGACCGGGGATCGTACGCGGCGCACCGAGATCATGAAGGACATGTCGATGATGGATGCGCGGATCGAGCTGGCGCGCAAGGCATGGTCAAAATGACCGTGGCCGCGCTCTGGGGGCGGCCTTAGAGGCGGCCATGTGCGGAAGATTTGCCACCACCTTGCCCAATGACGCCATGGCGCAGCTTTTTTCGGCGCAACCGGCCAATGCGTTGCCGGAGGTGCCGAATTTCAACGTCTGCCCGACCCGCCCGGTGCAGGTGGTGCGCAGCGATGGCGAAAACCGGCATCTGCTGGCGATGCGCTGGGGGTTCATTCCGCATTGGTACATGGCGCCCAATTCGGGACCCTTGCTGATCAATGCCCGCGCCGAAACGCTGGCCGAAAAACCGGCCTTTCGCGACGCCTGCCGGCAGCGGCGCTGTCTGGTGCTGGCCAGTGGGTTCTATGAATGGACCAAGACCGAAACCGGCACACGGCTGCCATGGTATATCCACCGCAAGGATGGTGCTCCGATTGCCTTTGCCGGGGTCTGGCAGAACTGGGGACCGTCCGACCCCGAACCCACCTGCGCCATCGTGACAACCGCGGCCAATCAGACCCTGAGCGGTATTCATCACCGGATGCCGCTGATCCTGGAGCCTGAACAGGTGCCGCTGTGGCTGGGCGAGGCCGGGCATGGGGCGGCACGCCTGATGAAACCGGGGCAGGAGGAGCTGCTGGCATTTCACCGGGTCGATCCCAAGGTGAACTCCAACCGGGCCAGCGGGCCCGAGCTTATTGAACCTTTCGATGCGGCCGCAGATGGAGAATGATCCGGACAGGATGCTTTTCCTTTCAGGGCCAGCGGGGTAGAGGAACCTATGGCCCTGAGTTTCCAATCCCTCACTGATATGCTGGATCACGGTTTCGACACCGTCATCGACGTGCGCAGCCCGGCAGAATTTGCCGAAGATCATCTGCCCGGCGCGATCAACCTGCCGGTGCTCGACAATGAAGAGCGGGCAGAGGTGGGCACCATTTATGTGCAGCAAAGCCCGTTTCTGGCGCGCAAGATCGGCGCCGCCAAAGTCTTCCGCAACGCCGCGCGCCATATCGAGGAGGTGTTGCAGGACAAGGAAGGCGGCTGGCGGCCTCTGGTCTATTGCTGGCGCGGGGGGCAGCGCTCGGGGTCGTTCACCTGGATGCTGCAACAGGTCGGGTGGCGCGCCGATGTCATTCAGGGCGGCTATCAGACCTATCGTCGGATGGTGAACCGCTATCTTTACGATGACGCTCTGCCGTTTCGCCTGATCGCGCTGGACGGCTACACCGGAACCGCCAAGACCGAGCTCTTGCATCGTGTTGCCGCGCTGGGCGGGCAGGTGCTGGATCTGGAGGGGCTGGCGCATCATCGCGGCTCGCTCTTGGGGGAGATGCCGACACCGCAGCCGAGCCAGAAGGCCTTTGAGTCCGAACTGGCGGGGCAATTGTGTCGGCTGGATCCGTCCCGTCCGGTTCTGGTGGAGGCGGAATCCAACAAGATCGGTGCCCGGATCATTCCGCCCACGCTCTGGTTGCTGATGAAGACCGCCCCGCGCGTCCAGGTCACGGCAGAGCCCGAGGCGCGCTGCGCCTATTTGCAACGGGCCTATGATGACATCCTGTCAGATTCTGACCGGCTGCGGCAGAAGCTGGATCCGCTACGGGCGCACCGATCACACGCGGTTGTCGATGGCTGGTTCGAACAGATTGCCGAGGGCGACAAATCGGGTCTGACGCGTGCGTTGATGCAACAGCACTATGACCCGTCTTATGAGAAATCGCGCCGCGCCATCGGGGCAGAAATCCGGGCGGAGGTGTCCGCCGGGGACCTGTCCGATGCCAGCCTGAATGCGGCCGCAGCACAGGTGATGACGCTGTTGGGCTGAATGTCGCCTTCGGGGCCTAGGCCAGATCGATCCCCGGCGCTCCGGCCGACATTTCCCCAATGATCGCAGCGTTATATCCGGCGGTGCTCAATTGAGATAGGAGCGTCTCAGCCTCATCTTTCGCGACACAGGCCAGCAGCCCGCCGGCGGTTTGCGGGTCAAACAGCAAATCGTGCTTGCCGCCCTCCGGCAGCTCAGGCGCCAGCAGGCGGTTTTCCGGGAACAGGGTTGAGCGCACGCCGCTTTGCGCCAGCTCTTCGGCCCCTTGCAGCACCGGGATATCGGCGATGCGCAAATGGGCGCGCAGGTTGGAGGCCTCGCTAATACCCATCAGATGACCGGCCAGTCCAAAACCGGTGACATCGGTCATGGCATGGGCGCTGGACAGGATCCGGGCGGCCTCGGACTGGGGCCGGGTCATCTGTTCCAGCGCGGCGGCGATCCATTCGCCCTGGGCTGCACCCTGCATTTCTGCCGCCATCAAGACCCCGGATCCGATGGGTTTGGTCAGGATCAGCAGATCACCAGCCAGAGCCCCGGCAAGGGTGATCGGGTCCGTTTCACAAAGACCGGTCACGGCGAAGCCGATGGTCAGCTCATCGCCCAGCGTGGTGTGCCCGCCGACGATTCCGGCGCCTGCCTCCCGAAAGACCTCATGGGCGACGGTCATGATCTCGCTCAGGCTGCGCTGTTGCAGGGCCGGGGACATGCGGGGCAGCGTCAAGCTGGCCAGTGCCGCCTGTGGGGCTGCGCCCATGGCCCAGACATCGCCCAGGGCATGCACCGCCGCGATGCGGGTCATCACCACCGGATCCAGCGTGAAGGCGCGCAGGTGATCGGTGCTGAGCACCTGCCGGATCTCGCCATGGCGCAGGACGGCGGCGTCATCGCCGGGCAGGAATTCCACATCCTTGCGACTGCCGACACGGTCCTGCACGAAGGCATCGCGCAGCGCATTGCGCCCGACCTTGGACCCACAGCCACCGCACATCGGCTTGTCGCCCACGGCCTCTGCCAGCCCGGCCGCGTGATGCGAGGGCAGCGGCGCGGCCTCCATCTTGGGCAGGTCGCGGAACTTCTGCATGAAGGTCTGGTCGATCCGGTCTTTCCATTTCCAGATCATCGGCCCCGCGAAGGTTGCCCCGAACCGTTCCCCCAAAGCAGATTTTTCGCCAAGCGAGATGAGCTTCAGATAGTCCTTCTGCGCCTTGTAAGGCCGCAGCGTCCCACTGCCCAGAGCGGCGCGGAAGTTGTTGTAGAGGATCGGAGCCTGTCGCACAGCATAGACACCCGCCTTGGGGCGGGGCGAGGCGCTCAGATGCGCGCAATCCCCGGCGGCAAAGATCATCGGGTCCGAGCTTTGCAGGGTTTCATTCACGGTGATGAACCCGTCCTGCAGCTGCAACCCGGTGTCCCGGATCCAGTCATAAGGCCGCGCGCCTGCCGCCCCGGTGGTGAAGCGGCTGGGAACCTCGCGCCCGTCGGCAAGTAGGATGCTTTCGGCGCCGATTTCGGTGATCTCTGCGTGTTCCAGGACCGTGACGCCCTGTTTCTGCATCGCGTCCAGCAGCCTCTGCCGCGCCTTGGGGCCAATCGCGGTCAACGTCTGGGCGTTGTCGATCAACGTGGCCTGCCGCAGCCGCCCGCGGGTCCTGAGCGCAAAGGCCATGGCCAGGATCAGCTCCACCCCGGCGACACCGCCACCGATGACCGCAACATCCCCTGCCGCGTCACCGTCCCGGAAGCTTTGCCACTCGGCGGCGAAACGACCCAGCGGCTTGGCCGGGATCGCGTGGTCCGCGAAACCGGGCAGGGCGGGCATGTCCGACGTGATCCCGACATCGACCGAGGCGACATCAAAGGCGATCGGCGGCCGCCCCGGCACATGGACCTCCCGGCGGTCCAGATCGATGCCTTCAGCAGAACCAACCACCACGCGGGCGTTTGCAAAGCGCGCCAGTTTCACAAGATCGATATCCAGCGCGTCCCGCGTGTAATGCCCGGCGACAAATCCGGGCAACATGCCGGAGTAGGGCGCGGTGGGCCCCGGATTGATCACCGTGACACGCGCGCCCGCCAGCGGGTTCATCCCCCATTGCCGGAGCACCAGCGCATGGGCATGGCCTCCTCCGATCAGAACCAGGTCGCGGGTCAAAGGCAGGCTGGGGCTTTGCATACGGGGGCCTTTCAAAACAGCGCCCGCGGGGCAGGGCCGCGGGCGAGGAAATATATTCAAAATTCGAGAGGCATCGTCAACGCGTGTTTTCGTCCTCTTCAGGATCCGTGTTGTGGGTTGCCCACACCCCGTCCTCACCTGCCGAGGGCAGGCTCTGTGGTGTTTCTCGGCGATGGATGTGGACCTTGGCAATGAAATTTGCCGTGATCGGCGCCGTGAGGAAGAGGAACAGAGAGATAAGCAATTCATGCAGCGAAGGGTGATCTGCCGACACCGAATAGAGCATCGAGGCCACCAGCGCCCCCCCAACCCCAAGCGTGGTGGCCTTGGTCGGGGCGTGCAGGCGGGACATGGGGTCATCAAGTTTCAAAAGGCCATAAGACCCCACCAGACCGAACAGGCCAGAAATGACGAGACAGGCGGAGATTGCGATTTCGTAGAACATGGACGTCCGCCCCTTATTCGTTGTTTTTGCCGCGCAGGATCAACCGCTCTTAAGAACCCTTTGAAACAAACCCCAGCATGGCTATGATCATCGCCGCTTCAAAGAAGATCGCGGTAC
>JALEGX010000115.1 GCA_022763485.1 Paracoccaceae bacterium
ACCTGGGTGAACGACGGCACCTCGGCCTCGCTGACCAGCCAGGACGTGACCCCGATGATCCCGCCGTTTGGTGACTTCTTCAATCCGGGTACCGGCTTTGCCTGGGCTGCCTGGAAAACCAGTGGTGGTGCCGAAGGGATCGAACCGCCCGCGGACATCAAGAAGCTGTGGGATCTGAGCGAACAGTTCCTGCAGACCTCGCTGGGGACGCCGGAGAATGACAAGCTGGGTGCCGAGATCATCGACATCCACGTCGACAACCTGCTCAAGATCGGCACCGTCAGCAACATCGTTGATCCTTATCTGCACCGCAATGACCTGCAGAACGTCAAGCCGATGACGGCAAAGACCTACGACTATTACTGGACCTATCCGTACCGCCCGACGCAGTGGTGGCTGGAGCAGTAAACCGGGCTAACGCCTGAAGTTGAGCCGAGGCGCGACACCCTTCGTGCCTCGGTTTGCGGTCCTTGTGGACCACATACGGGGGATACCGATTTGCTGAGATTCACTCTGGAACGATTTGTCGGGATGGTCTTCACGATGCTGCTGGTGTCGATGATGGTCTTTCTGATCATGGAAATTCCGCCCGGCGACTATGCGGACCGTTATGCGTTTCGCAAATACTCCGGCACCGGGGTCAATGTGACCGAGGCGGACGTCCAGGCGATCCGGGTCGAGCTTGGGCTCGATCAGCCGATGCTTGTGCGGTATTTCGACTGGATCGGCGGGATTGTTCTGCGTGGTGATTTTGGTCAGGCGTTTGCCTTTGAAACCTCGGTCACCAAGGTGATCGGCGACAAAGTCTGGCTGACGGCAGGTATCCTTTTTGCCACCCTGATTTTGACCTACATGATCTCGGTTCCGATTGGCATCTTTGCAGCCGTGCGCCGGGGGTCGGCTGTCGACTATGGTCTGACCGTGTTTTCCTATCTCGGCCTGGCGTTGCCGAACTTCCTTTTGGCGTTGGTGATGATGTATTTTGCCAACCTGTGGTTCGGCGCCGATATTGGCGGGCTGTTTTCGGCCGAATACCAGAACGCGCCTTGGAGCTTGGCGCGCGTCTGGGACATGCTCAAACACCTCTGGTTGCCCGCAGTGGTGCTGGCCTGGTCGGCGGTGGCCTATCAGATCCAGACGGTGCGCGCGACGATGTCGGATGAGCTGAACAAGCTGTCCGTGACGGCGGCGCGGGCGCGGGGTGTTCCCGAACGCAAGCTGTTGATCAAATATCCGGCGCGTCTGGCTGTTAACCCCATCGTGTCTACCATCGGCTTTGACGTGAACCGGATCTTTTCCGAACTGCCGATCGTCGCCGTGGTGCTGGGTCTGACCGAACTCGGGGAACTGCTGCTGAAGGCTTACCTTGATCTCGACATGAACGTGGCGGGGGCCATCCTGCTGATGCTGACCTTTGCCATCGTTTTCATGAACTTCCTATCCGATCTGCTGCTTGCGTGGCTGGACCCGCGCATCAAGCTGGGAGCAACCTGACATGACCGATATGGCAAACATGACCCCGGCCGAGGCAAAAGCGGCGGAAAAGGAGCGTCAGAGGCTGCTGAAGTACTATTCGGCGTCGCAATGGACGCTGATCTGGTGGCGGTTCAAACGGCACCGGGCGGCGATGGTTGCATCCCTTCTGCTGGGCCTGATGGCGCTGGCAGGGATCTTTGCCGAATTCGTCGCGCCTTACGGGCCGGTGACGCGCGACACCTCCTACATCGAAGGGCCGCCACAGATTCCGCGGTTCTGCGACGACAATGGCTGTTCTGCCGTGCCTTTCGTGCATGGCACCATGACCAAGCGTGACCCGGTCACCCTGCGGGCCCTGTCGGTTCCGGACCCGAATGTGCGGCACTATCTTGGGCTGTTCGTGAAGGGCGAAGAGGTCAAGGTTCTGGGCTTCATCCCCACCAACCGACATCTGGTCGGGTTGCAGGACACGGACCAGAAAATCCATTTCTGGGGCACCGATGATCTGGGCCGCGATGTGTTTTCGCGCACCGTCTATGCCACCCGCACATCCCTGTCGATCGGGGTGATCGGGGTTCTCATCTCTTTCGTGCTGGCGCTGGTCATCGGTGGGATCGCCGGGTATTTCAGCGGCATCATTGACAATGTGATCCAGCGCGTGACCGAGGTGATCCGTGTGGTTCCAATCATTCCGCTCTACATGGGGCTGGCAGCGGCCATGCCGAAGGAGTGGTCGACCACGCAGGTCTATTTCGCGATGACGCTGATCCTGGGGCTGTTCGGCTGGCCGACCCTGGCCAGAAGGATCCGCTCGCAGCTTCTGTCGATCCGGTATGAGGATTATGTGGTTGCGGCGCGGCTGGCCGGTGCAGGGGCCAAGCGGATCATCGGTCAGCACATGCTGCCGAGCTTCACCAGCTTCATCATCGTCGATCTGGTCATTTCGTTCCCCTACATGATCCTGTCCGAAACTGCGCTGTCCTTTGTCGGACTGGGCTTGCGGCCGCCGTCGGTGTCCTGGGGGGTCCTGCTCCAACAGGCGCAATCCGTGCGCGCCATCGAACAAACCCCGTGGCTGTTCATTCCCGCCGTCTTTGTCGTGGTGGCCGTGTTGGCCTTCACGGTGATCGGCGACGGGCTGCGCGATGCGGCTGACCCCTATGCGGAGGCAAAGTGATGAGCACCATCCTTGACGTCAAGAACCTGACCCTGTCGTTCCGCACGGACGAAGGGCTGGTCAAACCAGTACGCGATGTCTCTTTCTCGTTGGAGCGGGGCAAGACATTGGGAATCGTCGGCGAAAGTGGTTCCGGCAAATCGGTGTCGACCAAGGCGGTGATGCAGCTGTTGCCCGGGATCGCCAGCGTCGATCCTGCCTCGCAGATCAATTACACCGCGAAGAACGGCGAAACCTTCGATATTGCCAAGATCCGTCCCGGCGATCCACGCATGGGCAAGATCCGTGGCGGTGAGATCGCGATGATCTTTCAGGAGCCGATGGCCAGCTTTTCGCCGATCTACACCATCGGCAACCAGATCATGGAGGCAATCCAGCTGCATCGCGGGCTGAACAAACGGCAAGCGCGCGAGCTGGCGATTGAGATGCTGGACAAGGTGGGCATCACCAACCCGGTGGCACGGGTGGATCAGTTCCCACATGAAATGTCGGGCGGGATGCGGCAGAGGGCAATGATCGCGCTGGCGCTGTCCTCCGGGCCGCAGCTGCTGATTGCGGATGAGCCGACAACCGCGCTGGACGTGACCATTCAGGCGCAGGTGTTGCGATTGATGCGGGATCTGCAGGCAGAGCTTGGCATGAGCATGATCTTCATCACCCATGACCTGGGCGTGGTGGCGCAGGTCGCAGATGACATCGCGGTGATGTACAAGGGCGAGATCGTTGAACGCGGCACCGTGCGCGACGTGATCAACACGCCGCAGGAAGCCTATACCAAGCGCCTGTTGAACGCCGTCCCGCGTCTGGACAGGGTGGTCCCACCCAAGCCGTTGAACAACAACAGACGCCTGATTGATGTGCGCAACATGTCCGTCGACTTTGAGGTGCGAAAGAAGAAGCTGTTCCGCACCGAAGTGGAAAAGGTGCGTGCAGTCAACAATGTAACTTTTGACATCCTCAAGGGGGAAACCGTTGGGCTGGTGGGCGAAAGCGGCTCGGGCAAGACCACCGTTGGCCGCGCCATGCTGCGTGCCATCGACCCCAGCGAAGGCGAGGTGGTGTTTCACCGGAAAAAGAAGGGTGACATCGACTTGGCCCATGCAACGGAAGCCGAGTTGCAGGAGGTCCGGTCCAAGCTGAACATGGCCTTCCCGGAAGGGCCGGTGCAGCTGCACAGCCTGGGCAGTGACCTGCTGCGCAGGTTCCGGCCCGAGATGAGCCTGGTGTTCCAGGATCCTTATTCGTCGCTCAATCCCCGGATGACAGTGCGCGATATCATTGCCGAGCCGCTGGTGGCCTCTGGCCTGATGAACAGCCGCGAAAAGATCGATGAACGCGTGCGCGAGATCGCAGCGCGCTGCAAGATCGATCTGGAGCACCTGCGTCGATTCCCACACGCGTTTTCGGGCGGTCAGCGTCAGCGGATCTGTATTGCGCGGGCCCTGGTTTCCAAACCCAAATTCGTGGTCTGCGATGAATGTGTGTCTGCGCTGGACGTGTCCATCCAGGCCGAAATCGTGACCCTGCTGAAAGAGATCCAGGCCGAAATGGGGGTGAGCTTCCTGTTCATCGCGCATGACCTGGCGGTGGTGGCACAGATTTCGCATCGGGTTGCCGTGATGTATCACGGGCAATTCGTGGAATATGGCCCGACAGAGAAGATCTTCTTCAATCCGCAGCATCCCTATACCAAGGCGCTGCTGTCGGCAGTCCCGCATCCCGATCCCGACGCGCAGTTCAACCCGATCCGTTTTGATGGTGAGATGGTCTATCCCATCGCGACCCGGACGCCTCAGGGCATGAGCCTGCGGATCCCGGAACGCGGTCAGGCAGCAACGGACCGGCCGATCGAGCTGATTGAAATCGACGACGGACACTTCGTGGCATGCCGTCTTCAGGATGGTCCGGTTTCATCTGAATCGAGAGTGCTGGAACCCGCTTAAAGCGCGCTTGCCAACTTTGAGGAATCGGTGTAGCTGCGATATAGCTATTAGCTATTGTCGGCTCGCCTGAATAATAAAAGGCTATGATCTAATGACAACTCTACCTGCGCCGAAACTGGGCGAACCCTATCTGTTGACGCCTGGGCCGCTGACCACGTCTTTTGCTGTCAAGGAAGCCATGTTGCGCGACTGGGGAAGCTGGGACGGAGACTTCCGCGCCATGACCGCTGAATTGCGCAGCCGGCTGCTGGCGTTGCTGGGGCAGGACAAGGACCGCTATGACTGTGTGCCGATGCAGGGCAGCGGCTCTTATGTGGTCGAAGCCATGCTGGGAACCTTTGTGCCGCGCGACGGCAAGGTGCTGGTTCTGTGCAATGGGGCCTATGGCAAACGTGCCGTCGAAACCCTGAAATACCTGGGACGCGCGTGTGCCGTGATTGACATGGGCGACTACCTGCCGCCGCGCGGCTCGCAAGTGACCGAGGCGTTGGCAGCAGATCCGGCGATCACCCATGTGCTGGCCATTCATTGCGAAACAAGCTCGGGCATCCTGAACCCGGTGCAGGAGATCGCGGATGCAACCGCAGCGGCCGGGCGCAAGCTGCTGGTCGACAGCATGTCGGCCTTTGGGGCCGTTCCGCTGGAGCCGCACCAGACCCCGTTTCAGGCGATGGTCAGCTCTGCCAACAAATGTATCGAAGGCGTCCCCGGCTTTGGCTTTGTGATCGCGGAGACGCAGGAGATCGAAGCGGCAAAGGGCAACAGCCATTCGCTTGCCCTGGATGTGCACGCACAATGGGCGGCGATGGAAAAGACCGGCCAGTGGCGCTTTACCCCGCCGACCCATGTGGTTGCGGCGTTCATCGAGGCGCTGAAAGCCCATGAAGCCGAAGGCGGCACCGCGGCCCGCGGCGCACGTTACCTGAAGAACCGCCAGACACTGGTGGCCGGGATGCGGGATCTGGGCTTCGTGACCCTGCTGGAGGACGAATGGCTGTCGCCGATCATCACCACGTTCTTCTGTCCGGACCATCCGCGCTTTGATTTCCCCGACTTCTACGACCGCATGAAAGACCGGGGTTTCATCCTGTACCCCGGCAAACTGACCGCTGCTGAAAGCTTCCGAGTTGGACATATCGGGCAGGTCGACAGCGCGGTGATGCAGGCCGTGGTTGACAACGTGTCCGAGGTCCTGCGGGAGATGGGGGTCGAAACCGCTGCCCCTTCGGATGCAACGCTTGAACACAAACAGGCCGTACCGGCCTGAAGAAGAGGACAAACAACATGACGCAATTCAAAGCCGCCGTATTCGACTGGGCCGGAACCATGGTGGATTTCGGTTCCTTCGCGCCGATGGGTGTTTTCGTGAAGGCCTTTGCCCAGTTCGGTATCGAGGCAACGATCGAACACGCACGTGGCCCGATGGGCGCGCCCAAGTGGGATCACATCCGCACCATGATGGACATGCCGGAGATCGCCGCCCAGTGGGAAGCGAAATACGGCAATGCCCCGTCGGACGCCGATGTCGACAAAGTGTATGAGATCTTTGTTCCGATGAACGAAAAAGTGGCCGCCGACTACGCGGATCTGGTTCCGGGTGGCAAAGCTGCGATTGATGAGCTGCGCGCCATGGGGCTGAAGATCGGCTCGACCACTGGCTACACCCGCTCGATCATGGAAAACGTTCTGCCGGTGGCCGCCGCGCAGGGCTATGAGCCCGACAACCTGGTCTGTTCGGACGACCTGCCCGAAGGCCGCCCCGGTCCGCTGGGCATGTACAAATGCATGGTTGACCTGGTCGCCTATCCGCCGGCGGCGATCATTAAGGTGGACGACACCGAGCCGGGCATCAAGGAAGGCGTTGCTGCGGGCTGTCTGACCGTGGGCGTCGCCATGTCCGGCAACGCGGTTGGCAAGACCCCCGAGGAACTGGCGCAGCTGTCCGAGGATGAGATCGCTGCCCTGCGCGCCCATGCGACCAAGATCCTGAAGGACGCAGGCGCGGACTATGTGATCGACAGCGTTGCGGACCTGCCGGCGCTGGTGCGTGAGCTAAGCAGCGCGGCCTGACCCGATGCAGACGGAGGCGCCGCGCAACTTGTTGTTGATCGTCATTGATCAGTTCCGCGCGGACCTCCTTACGGGGCCGCTGGCTGACTGTGTGTCCCTGCCAAATCTGCGCGCGCTGTCGGCGCGCGCGGTCACCTATCATGATCACCACACGGTCACCGTGCCCTGTGGTCCTGCCCGGGCCAGCCTGCTGACCGGGCAATACGCAATGAGCCATCGGTCTGTTCACAATGGCACGCCGCTGCCGCGTGACATGCCGAATCTGGCGTCCCAGTTGCGCACGATCGGGCGTGAACTGCTGCTGTTCGGGTACACCGACACGCAGCCCGACCCGCGTAGCCTGCACCCCAGTGACCCGGCGCATGTTTCCTATACGGGGCCGATCACGGGCATCACCGAAGTCACGGAGATGCGGGAAGAAGCCTGGGAGTGGTTGGCCCATCTCCGTACCCAAGGCTATGACGTGCCTGACGCGGGAAGCCCCGAATTCGATGAGCTCTACAAGCCACAGGGCGGCGTGCTGGGGGCCCCGGCTCTCTACCGGGCGGAAGACAGCGACACCGCTTATCTGACGGATCGGGTGCTTGCGCATCTGGATGTCAGGAAGGCGCACCCCTGGTCAGCTATGGTCACCTACATCCGGCCACACCCGCCCTTTGTCGCGCCCGCGCCCTACCACCAGATGGTGGATCCTGCGCAGCTGCCCGCGCCAACACGGCCCGGTTTCGAACACTCCTTCCTGAACGCCTACCATTCCGCGCCCAGCGGAGCGGGCCTCTTCTGGGGCTTCGACGGGCGGCACGAGACATTGAGTGAGGAGCAGATCGCGCTCTGCCGTGCCACATATCTGGGGCTTGCGGCCGAGGTGGATCATCATGTTGGCCGGATCATGGACTGGCTGGATGCCACCGGACAGGCAGAGGACACCCTGATCGTGCTGACCGCAGATCACGGCGAAATGTTGGGGGATCTGGGCCTCTGGGGCAAGCTGACCCCGTTCAGAACCGCATCCCATATTCCGCTGATGATCGCCCATCCGGGCGGGCAGGCGGCAGATGTGACCGAAGCAACCGGATCCATTGATGTCGCGCCAACGATTCTTGCGGCTTTGGGGGCGGAAATACCCGCACAGATGCAAGGGCGTGATCTGTCTGCGCCAGATGCAGCGGACGGGCGGCCAACGATGGTGGAGCTTGAGCTGGGCACCGAAACCGGAACGGGGCGGTTTGAGCAATCCTGGTCCCTGCCACCCGAGGCGTGCCGGGCTGTGGCTTTCGAACAGGACGGTCTGCGTCTGGTGCATTTCGCATCCGGGCAGGCCTCCATGCTGTTTGATGTTCAGGCCGATCCGCAATGTACCTCGGATCTTGCCGGGTTACGCCCGGATGACGTTGTGCGGCTCACCTCAAACCTGCTGTCGTTCCGCATGCAGGCGCTTGGGCCACGGTGCTGAACCGACGCACAGACATGTGAGATGACATTGACCGCGCGTGGGATAACGTGCGGTCATGTTTCGACCTGTGCTTGTCCTGATCCTTGTTCTGCTTGGGCTTCCAGCCGCCGCCATGGGGCCGTGGAAAGACCGATGCCACGCGGAAACCCCCTGTCGGATTGACGACCGGTCCTACCACGTCAAAGAACCGGACGGGTGGGATGGGCAAAGCCCGCTGCCGGTGCTGCTGCATTTCCACGGCTGGGCCCGACAGGGCAGCCTGATCGTCAAGCATCAGCGAATCTCGGGCGCTACAAGGCGGCGCGGGGTGCTGCTGGTCGCCCCGAACGGTTTGGGCCGCAGCTGGGATTTCTGGCGTGCCGGAACCGCCGATGTGGATTTTGCCCGGTCGGTTCTGGAAGACATCAAGACGCGCTACCCGGTGGATGAAAACCGGATCTATGTCTCCGGCTATTCCTGGGGCAGCAACATGGCCTGGCGCTTCGTATGTGAGGACGGGGCCGACATCGCGGCATTGCTGGCGATCTCGGGCACGTTGGAGCAGTCAGAACAGTGCAGCACAGCCCCCAAAGAGGTGCGACAGGTCTTTGGCCTGAATGACCGGGTGCTGGATTTCCCTTACGGACCGGGGGGCGATACGACCTATCCCGTGAAGCTATGGCGGGATCATTTCGGATGCGGGGCCGGGCAGGGGGCGGGGCCCTGGAATGCGGTGTCTTTCCTGACATTGGAGCGCACGATCTGGGACACCTGCGCGCGCGGTCGCGTCAGTCTGGATATTCATCCCGGCGGGCATTTCATCCCGCACGGCTGGATCGCCCGACAGCTGGATGAGCTTTTGGGCCGCACCCCCTCCTATCCGTAGGGCAGCAGTTGCCCCAAGGCTTGCACCCCGCGCCATTCTTTGTCATTGCCTCTCGGGACCGCATGTATTCTGCCAAAGGGCGCTGACCGATGAAATTCACTCTCTCCTGGCTCAAGGACCATCTCGACACCGACGCATCCGTTGCAGAGATCGCCGAGGCGCTGACCGATCTCGGGCTCGAGGTCGAGGACATCGTGAACCCGGCGGAGAAGCTGAAGGACTTTACCATCGGTAAGGTGCTGCACGCCGAAAAGCACCCCGACGCCGACAAGCTGCGCGTCTGCAACGTGCTGACCGATGAGGGCGAGACCCAAATCATCTGTGGCGCGCCCAACGCGCGCGAAGGCATCACCGTGGTGGTTTGCAAGCCGGGCATGTACATCCCGGGTCTGGATATCACCATCGGTGTGGGCAAGATCCGCGGCATCGAAAGCTTCGGCATGATGGCGTCTGAGCGGGAGCTGGAGCTGAGCGACGAACACGACGGCATCATCGAGCTGCCGTCGGGCGAGGTGGGCGACAAGTTCATCGACTGGCTGGCCGAGAACGAGCCGTCCAAGGTTGACCCGATGATCGAGATTGCGATCACGCCGAACCGCCCGGACGCGCTGGGCGTGTATGGCATCGCGCGCGATCTGGCTGCGCGGGGCGTTGGTACGCTGAAAACCCATGACTACGCACCTGTTGCCGGGGATTTCCCGTGCCCGGTCAGCGTCAGCATTGACGAAGACACGCTGGATGGCTGCCCGCTGTTTGCTGGTCGTGTCATTCGTGGTGTGAAAAACGGCCCCAGCCCGCAGTGGCTGCAGGATCAGCTGAAGGCGATCGGCCTGCGCCCGATTTCGGCGCTGGTCGATGTCACCAACTATTTCACCTATGACCAGAACCGCCCGCTGCACGTCTTTGACGTGGCCAAGGTGCAGGGCGGACTGCGCGTACACCGCGCGGCTGGTGGTGAAAAACTGGTGGCTCTGGATGAGAAAGAATACACTCTGGGCGCCGGCCAGATGGTGATTTCGGACGACAATGGCCCCGAAAGCATCGCCGGTGTCATGGGGGGTGAGGCCACCGGTTGCACCGAAGAGACCGTGGATGTCTTCCTGGAAAGCGCGTTCTGGGATCATGTGCAGATCGCCACGACCGGCCGCGCCCTGAAGATCAACTCGGACGCCCGCTACCGTTTTGAACGCGGCGTAGACCCCGAGTTCACTCTGGAAGGTCTGGAACGCGCAACCCAGATGATCATGGATCTGTGCGGGGGTGAGCCGTCCGAGATCGTGATCGCGGGCGATGTTCCCGATCACAGCCGCGCTTACAAGCTCGACCCGGCACGGGTGCAGTCGCTGGTGGGCATGGAAATCCCGGAAAGCGAGCAGCGTCAGACCCTGACCCGTCTGGGTTTCCGTCTGGAAAGCAACATGGCACATGTGCCGTCGTGGCGTCCCGACGTTCAGGGCGAAGCCGACCTTGTGGAAGAGGTCGCGCGTATCGCATCGCTGACCAAGCTGCAGGGCAAACCGCTGCCGCGCCTGACCGATGGTATCCCGAAAGCCGTCATGACGCCTGCGCAGCGTCGTCTGCAGATGGCCCGCCGGACTGTCGCGGCGCTGGGCTACAATGAATGCGTGACCTACAGTTTCATTGATCAGGCCTCGGCCGCCCTGTTCGGCGGTGGCGATGAGACGACCATGCTGGCCAATCCGATCAGCTCGGAAATGTCCCACATGCGCCCTGATCTGCTGCCCGGCTTGCTGCAGGCCGCCGCCCGGAACCAGGCGCGTGGCTACATGGATCTGGCCCTGTTCGAAGTTGGGCCTGCGTTCTCGGGCGGTGAGCCGGGTGAACAGAACAACCAGATCTCTGGTCTGCTGGTCGGACGCACCGGCCCCAAGGACGTGCATGGCGCGTCCCGTGGGGTGGATCTCTATGACGCCAAGGCCGACGCCGAAGCGGTGCTGGCCGCGATCGGGGCCCCGGCCAAGGTGCAGATCCTGCGCGATGGGGCCACCTGGTGGCATCCGGGCCGTCATGGCCGCGTTTGCCTGGGGCCGAAGAAGATGCTGGCCGTCTTTGGCGAGCTGCATCCCAAGGTCCTGGCCGAAATGGACATCAAGGGACCGGCGGTTGCCTTCACCATCTGGCCCGATGAGATTCCGCTGCCGCGCAAGAGCTCGGCAACTCGCTCGGCGCTGCAACAAAGCGACCTGCAGGCGGTCGAACGGGATTTTGCCTTTGTCGTCGACGGCGATGTCGAAGCCCTGACGCTGGTGAACGCCGCGGCCGGGGCCGACAAGGCCCTGATCGAAAGCGTCCGCGTCTTCGATGAATTCATCGGTGGTTCGCTGGGTGAAGGCAAGAAGTCCCTTGCGATCACGGTACGCCTGCAACCGACCGACAAGACGCTGAAGGAAAAGGACATCGAAGCGGTATCCGCCAAGATCGTCGCCAAGGTCGAAAAAGCGACCAAAGGTACCCTGCGCGGCTAAGGCGACGCAGTTTCGCGCTGCTGGCGGGTGGACCGGCGGCAGCGCGAGGAACAAAATGCGCCTGCTGGGCAGAAAGAGCGAACAGGAGAGAAACCCATGTCGTTGAAAGTCTACTTGTCAGGTGAAATCCACACGGATTGGCGTGAGCAGATCATCGAAGGGGCCAAAGGGCTGGATGTCAGCTTTGACGCGCCGGTGACCGATCACGATGCCAGCGACGATTGCGGTGTACGCATTCTGGGCGCGGAACCCAACAAGTACTGGCATGACCACAAGGGCGCGATGGTCAATGCGATCCGCACCCGCAAGGGCATCTCGGATGCGGATGTCGTGGTCGTGCGATTTGGTGACAAATACAAGCAGTGGAACGCGGCTTTTGATGCGGGCTATGCTGCTGCGCTGGGAAAATCGCTGATCGTTCTGCACGGTCCCGATCATCAGCACGCGCTGAAAGAGGTGGATGCCGCCGCGCTTGCGGTTGCCGAAGAACCGGCCCAGGTTGTTGAAATCCTGCGATATGTGCTGACCGGCGCGCTGCCTAGCTGAATCGGTTGACGCCCCGGAAGGGACGCGAAAAACGTTAAATTCCCCCTGTTTCGGGCTCTGTTTACGGGCAAAGAGCCGCGATCTATCTTGATCGTGCGAACAGAAACAGGAGCGAGGGGGAAACATGCTCAAGGAATTTCGCGATTTCATCGCCAAGGGCAATGTCATGGACATGGCCGTGGGTATCATTGTCGGGGCCGCGTTCACCGCGATCGTGAAGTCGATGGTGGCCGACCTGTTGAACCCGATCATCGGCCTTTTTACCGGTGGCGTCGATTTCACCAACAACTTCCTGATCCTTGGTGGCGACGGCGCGGTCTATGCGTCGCTGGAGGCCGCCCGAGAGGCCGGTGCCTCGGTCTTTGCCTATGGGGCGTTCATCATGGCGGTGATCAACTTCCTGATCGTGGCCTTTGTGGTGTTCATGCTGGTGCGCTACGTCAACAAGGTGAAAGAGGCCGCAACCAAACAGGAAGAAGAGGCGGCGCCCGAACCCGCGCCCGCAGGACCCAGTGAGCTGGATATCCTTATGGAAATCCGGGATGCGCTGAAGAAATAAGTCATCCGAAATCAGAAATGCAGATGGGGGAAGCGGCACGGTCGTCGGTTCCCCACTGCTCCTTTGTGACGTGAAAAGAGGCGAATATGGAGCAAATGATCCAACAGATGGGGGTGTATTTCCCCCTGGTTCTGAGCGGTGCGAAAGCGCTGCTTGTACTTGTTGTCGGCTGGGTGCTGGCCGGGATGATCGCAGGGGCGCTGCGCCGTCGGATCGCGGCGCGTCCTGAAATTGATCCGACCCTTGGCGGGTTTGTGGCAAGCGCGGTCAAATGGGCGATCCTGGCGATGGTCCTGGTGGCCGTGCTCGGGGTCTTCGGGATCGAGGCGACCAGCCTGGTGGCCATGTTGGGGGCGGCAACCCTGGCCATTGGTCTGGCGCTTCAGGGCACGTTGTCCGATCTGGCGGCGGGGTTCATGCTGATCCTCTTCCGGCCCTACAAGATTGGTCAGTATGTGGACATTGGCGGTACGGCGGGCACGGTGAAGGATCTGAACCTTTTCGTGACCGAGCTGGCCACCCCGGACAATGTCCAGATCATCGTCCCCAACGGCAAGGCCTGGGGGTCGATCATCACCAACTATTCGCACCATGACACCCGTCGCGTGGATCTGGTCTTCGGCATCGACTACAGCGACAGCGCGGATGAGGCCATGGCCATCATCCTGCAACAGGTTGAACAGGACGCGCGTGTCAAATCCGATCCGGCCCCTTGGGTGCGGGTGACGAACCTGGGCGACAGTTCCGTGGATCTGACGGCACGCATCTGGTGCGATGCTGCGGACTACTGGGATCTGAAGTTCGCGCTGACCAAGGCGATCAAGGAAGCCTTCGACACAAAGGGCATTTCGATCCCCTATCCCCATACCGTCGAAATCCGCAAGTAACGGAACCCGGAGCGGGCGCAGATATGCTGTGGCCGCTCCTTTTCCTTATCGGGGCGAGGCCGTTAGGCGGGCGCTGGCTCCGAGTGGATCATGGATTTGATGAACGCGTGCGCCTTCTGGACATAGGCGGGGCACGGGTCCTGATCCCGAAGATACAGGTAGACCTGCCTCTGATCTTGCAAACCTTTCACGGGCCGAAAGATCAGCCCGTCCTGGGCAAAGCGGAGGACCGATTGCGGCAGCACGGTTACCCAGTCACCGGTTCGGACCATCGCCAACAGCGATTGCGTATTGTGGACGACCACATTGGCCGCGCCCAGCTCCTCGGCAAACTCGGGTGTGCGGATCTGCTCACACAGGGCGTTGCGCAGAAAGGGTCGTTGGAACAGGTCATGGATCGCGATTGACCGGTCCGGGTCGGCCAGAGGGTCGGTGGCTGAGAGGATGACACCATAGCTGTCTTCGAACAGCAGCTCGGAGCGGACGCCCCCGATCACCTGATCGGCTGAGGCCAGCCCCAGATCGGCCTGCCCCTGAACAAGGGCATCCATCACCTGTTGGCTGTCTGTATCGCGCAACTCGATCTGCAGTCCCGGATACAGGTCCGACATGTGTCGCACCACTTGCGGGAAGGTCAGCGCGGCAACCGATGGGACAGCCGCGATGCGCAATATGCCCTGAGGCGCGCGGGCTGAAGCCTCGATCGCCTGAACGGTGCTGTCGAATTGTCGTATCTGGCCAAGGCTCAACGTCAGGACCTGTTCGCCCAGCCGGGTCAGCCGGTTCTTGCGTTCGCCTTCGAACAAAGGGGCGTTCAGATGCGCCTCAAGCTGTTTCAGGGTCATTGAGACAGCGGATTGGGTCCGGCCCAGCTGATCCGCCGCTTCCGCCAGATTGCCCGCTTTTGCCACAGCACAGAAGCATCGCAGCATCTCGATCTTTAAGCTCATTTCAGGTTTCCTGAAGTTTCTTTAAGATGTTTGAATTTGACTGATGCGGTGTGGATTGTCCACTGTTGGCCAAATTTTCCAACGCAGAGAATCCCCGTGACCCACAAGAACCTGATCGCTGGCGCGTGGCTGGCCGGTGAAAGCGAAATCGAAAACCGCAACCCCTCGGACCTGTCCGACGTGATCGGCATGTTTGCCCAGGCAAGTCCCGACCAGTTGGAAGCAACGCTGGATCAGGCGCGTGTCGCGCAGGCGGAATGGGCCGCTTACGGCCTGGAGCGCAAGCAGGCCGTGCTGATGAACATCGGTAACGAGCTGATGGCCCGCGCCGAAGAGTTGGGCACGCTGCTGAGCCGGGAAGAAGGCAAGCCGCTGGCCGAAGGCAAGGGTGAGGTTTACCGCGCCGGTCAGTTCTTTACCTATTACGCCGCCGAATGCCTGCGTCAGATCGGTGAAAACGCCGACTCGGTCCGCCCTGACATCGAAATCGACGTACGTCGCGAAGCGGTGGGCGTGGTCGCCATCATCAGCCCCTGGAACTTCCCCACCGCGACCGCGTCGTGGAAGATTGCACCGGCGCTCTGCTATGGCAACGCGGTGGTCTGGAAACCGGCCAACATCACCCCGGCGTCGGCCGTGGCTCTGAGTGAGATCATCAACCGTCAGGACATTCCCAAAGGCCTGTTCTCCTTGGTCATGGGGTCGGGCCGCTCGATCGGGCAGCGCCTGGTGGAAAGCCCCAAAGTGAACGCCATTTCCTTTACCGGCTCGGTTCCGGTGGGTAAGGGCATCGCCGCCGCCGCCATCCAGAACCTGACCAAGGTGCAGATGGAGATGGGATCGAAAAACGCGCTGGCCGTGATGGACGACGCCGATCTGGATCTGGCTGTATCGCTGGCCGTCGGTGGGGCCTTTGGCGGCACCGGGCAGAAATGCACCGCGTCTTCGCGCCTTGTGGTGCATGCGGGCATACATGATGCATTCGTGGAAAAGCTGGTCGCCGCCACCCAGGCGATGAAGGTCGGCCACGCGCTGGAAGCAGGCACCCAGATGGGTCCCGTCGTCAGCCAGCAGCAGATGGACGAGAACCTGGCCTATGTGGCGCTGGGTCAATCCGAAGGTGCAGAGCTGGCCTGTGGCGGGCAGCGTCTGGAGATGCCGCATGATGGCTTCTACATGTCGCCGGGCGTGTTCCTGAACACCACCAACGATATGCGCATCAACCGCGAAGAGATGTTCGCACCGCTGACCAGCGTAATCAAAGTGGGCAGCTATGATGAGGCGCTGGCGGTGGTGAATGACACCAACTTTGGCCTGACCTCGGGCATCGTGACCAAATCGCTGGCCCGTGCCACCCACTTCCGCCGCAATGCGCGCACCGGTGTGGTGACCGTCAACCTGCCCACCGCAGGCACCGATTATCACGTGCCGTTCGGCGGGCGTGGCGACAGCTCTTATGGTCCGCGCGAGCAGGGCAAGGCCGCGGCCGAGTTCTACACCACCGTCAAGACCGCCTACATCAGCGCAGGCCCTGTCTGAGACCTGACCAGCCCGGAACAGGGTGCGCTTTTGCGCGCCCTTCGGACCACATTTTCGCTACGGGAGATCCGACATGACCCGCTACCTGATCGACGGCCTGCAATACGTCAACTGGTCGGAAAAGGTGTTCCGGCAGCTACGTGAAGGCGGTGTGGACGCGATCCACGTCACCATCGCCTATCACGAAAACTTCCGCGAAACGGTTCTGAACTTTGAGAAGTGGAATCGCTGGTTCGAGCAATACCCGGACCTGATCATGAAGGGGCAATGGGCGTCGGACATCGAAAAGGCGCGTGAGACCGGGCGCACGGCGGTGTTCTTCGGTTTCCAGAACCCCTCGCCGATGGAAGATGACATTGGGCTGATCGAAATCCTGCACACGCTGGGTGCGCGGTTCATGCAGCTGACCTACAACAATCAGTCGCTGCTGGCGACGGGCTGTTATGAGGCCGAAGACTCCGGCATCACCCGCATGGGCAAACAGGTCATCAAAGAGATGAACCGCGTTGGCCTGGTGGTGGACATGAGTCATTCGGCCGATCGGTCCACCATCGAGGCGGCAGAGCTGTCCGAACGTCCCATCGCAATTACCCACGCCAATCCCCATGACTGGGCTCCGGCGCTGCGCAACAAGAAGGACGATGTGATCCGCGCCGTGACGGAAAATGGCGGTATGCTGGGGTTCTCTGTCTATCCGCATCACCTGAAGGACAAATCCGCCTGCACGTTGCAGAGCTTCTGTGAAATGATCGCACGCACCGCCGAGACATACGGAGCCGAGCACTTGGGCATCGGCACCGACCTTTGCCAGGATCAGCCCGACAGCGTGGTGGAATGGATGCGCGTCGGGCGCTGGACGAAGGAAATCGACTATGGCGAAGGTTCGGCCAGCGCGCCGGGCTTCCCGCCGATGCCAGAGTGGTTCAACGACAATCGCGACTTCGGCAATATCGAAGCGGGGCTGCGGGCGACGGGGCTGTCGGACAGCGAAGTGGCCGGGATCATGGGCAACAACTGGCACCGGTTCTTCGAGCAGAATTTCACCCCTCGGGGCTGACCACAGCCCGGACTGGGACAGGGCCGGTGCTGCGCTAGCTTTAGGGAGGTGCAGCCAGGGGCCGCAAGGACGGAACCGCCAAAGCAGGCGCGAAGGAGGAGGAAAAGATGAACGTGATTGCCCGCCGGGATCCGGATCAGGTCATGCGTCTGTCCCGTCTGGGATCGATGCATCAATGTCGCCTCAGCTTTATGCGCCAACTGACCCGCAGGATGAGCCGCGAAAGCTGGACGTTTTCCCGACCGGTTTTCGACATTGACGACAAGGGCGTCGGTCACGCGGTCTATACCGCGCAGGGGCCGGAACGCGCCTACTCGCTGGTTGCCTTTGCTCACGACCTGCCGCCAGAGCAGCGCTCGGACCGGGTGATTGCCACGGCATGGGACGCGACCTTCACGCTGTTTGACGGCATCCCCACCGCTGATGACATCGAGCGCCTGTCGCAGAACGTGCCGTTGCAAGAGGCCGGGCGCGTGTCAGAGCGGGAGATTTCCGTCAGCCGGGCCAACAGGTCCGTGCGTCTGTGGGAGCATTTTGTCGATGCATTGTCCCGTGGTCAGCAGCCCGACCGGGACCGCGTGGCGGAGGTTGGCTATCTGATGCGGACCACCGCCGTTTACGGATCCGGCAAGCTGGGCGCGGCAGACCGCGAAATGATTGCCGACCGACCTGAGATGCAGGCCCCGTTCCAGGCCGAAATGCTGTCCGTCTATCTGACACGCTGGTTCGTCCGGGATCTGGTGGAGCATATGGCGCGGGCCCGGGGTGGGGCACAGGCCGTTACTCTGGAACCGGATCTGGCCCGCAGGCTGGGGATCGGCAATTCCACCGGGCTGGGCATGGCGCCCTATCTGGTCAACCATCCTGTGCTGTTCAACAACTGGGTGTCGGCCCGCGAAGAGGCGATTGCCCGTGTGCGCAACCTGTCCACGGCAGAGCCGGAAGCAATTTCGCAATTCCTGACGCTGTTCCAGCAAGCCAAGACACTGGTGGGTCGCTGGCGCTCGGCCCATGACTTGCAGATCAGGAAACTGGCGGATCTGAAGCAGGACATGCAGAAGGCAGAGGCGTTCCTGGACGGCGGTGGGCTTGAAGCGGACCACCCATGGAATGCGCTGATTCTCTGGTCGCAGGAGGCGCTGAGCGAAGAGGGGCAGGAGCTGCTGGCCTCTCTGATCCTTGAGCCGCATGGCGCGCTGGTGGATGAACTTGGGGCCCAGATGGCCGATGCGGACCGTGATGCCTTCGTGATCGAAGGGGCTATGCCGGTTTCAACGTTGAAGGCTCTGATCAAGGGCAGTTTTGGTTGGGCGCTGACTGTGGATTGGCAGGATCGCGCCAATTGCGCACGCGCTTGGTATGTCTCGGAAGAGAAGCTGGAACCGCGTTTGGGGGAACGGTTCGAAGAGCCGATTGAACCCTATGAGCAGCCGCTGGCCCCGGCCCGCGACGCTTGTGCGGCTTATGCGGATTTGGCCGCTTGGGATAGGGGGGCAACCGTTGCGGATTTCCTGCGTGCCCATCCGGAACACCGGCACACCGTGCGGCGGGCACAGATCTCAGCCACCGCGCCTTACGGTGAGATCCGTGACAACACCATCAGCGCGCAGGTCATGCCGATCGACATGTTGCGGGCAAAGCTGGCCTATTTTGGCGCCACGCATTTTGATCCGCGCTCGGATCGCTGGGTGCGGATCAGCATGTATGGCGGCGCCCCTTATCCAGACGAATTGTCGGCGGCAAACGCCGACTACTGGGTTTATCCCGAGGTGAACTGATGAGTTATGCGCTGAACGAAGTCGAAGCGATGGCCAAGAAGGCCGTGCGCGGCGCGGGGCTGAGCTGGGGGCTGGCCGAAGATGCGGCCAAGGCCACGCGGTGGCTTTGTGAGTTTGGACAGGATGGCGTTGGCGCGCTGGCCGCCGTGTTGCATGAACCGGACCTGTCTGATGGACCGCTGGTGCAAGGGGTTGGCATCAGTGACGGCGCGGCCGGCTTGGTCGATGCGCCGATGCGGTTCGGTGCTGTGTCCACCCCAATGCTGTTGCTGCCCTTCGCGGCCATGGCGGCCCGTCAGCTGGGCCGGACCGTGACCGTTGAATGTGATGGTCAGAGCGCGACAACGGACGGGGTTGCCCTGTCGATGAGCGCGCCATTGTCCGGTGCTTCGGCAGTGACCATTCGTATTGGTGGCACCTTGGAAGCCCCCTGCGCCACACATACGCGGGCGAACCCGGCCTCTCAGGACTGGGAGACGCTGTCGACCTTCGCCCATCGCACCTATGCACCGGCAACCGAAGCCAGCCGCCTTCTGGGCGCGGGCGCCGGGTTGTCAGACAACGATTGAGGATCCCATGACGGACACAAGAACGCTTTCCCTCTCTGAGATTGAAAACATCTCTCTGCGCGCGCTGATGGCAGCCGGGACGACCGAAGAAAACGCCCGTCCACTGGCCGTTGCAACCGCCGCGACCGAGGCCGATGGCGTGTCCAGCCACGGGATGGCCTATATCCCGATCTATTGTGAGCATGTCACCTGCGGCAAGGTGGATGGCACGGCCGTCCCGCATCTGGTGCATCCCCGCCCCGGTGTCCTGACCGTTGACGCGGGAACCGGTTTTGCCCATGCCGCCATCGAGCTGGGGTTCCAGCATCTGGTGCCGCTGGCCAAAGAGCAGGGTGTCGCGGTTCTGGCGATTTCGAACAGCTACAATTGTGGCGTTCTGGGCTATCACACCTACCGCCTGGCGCAGGCCGGGCTGCTGGGTCTTGGCTTCACCAATGCGCCTGCGTCCATCGCGCCGTCGGGTGGTGCAAAACCTGTCGTCGGGACCAATCCGTTCTCGATCGCGGCACCGGGTGCGGATGGTGCGCCTGCGGTGCTGATCGACCAATCGGCCAGCACCATTGCCAAGTCCGAAGTGATGAAACACGCCCGCGAAGGTCGCGCCATTCCGGAAGGCTGGGCGCTGGATCCCCAAGGCAATCCGACCACCGACCCCGAGATCGGCCTCAAGGGGTCGATGGCCCCCTCTGGTGGCTACAAAGGGGTGGGCATTGCCATCCTGACGGAAATCCTGGCCGCCGCGATGACCGGCGCAACCCTGGGCATCAACGCATCGCCGTTTTCCGGCACAGCAGGTGGTCCGCCGCGCACGGGCCAGTTCTTCATGGCGATTGATCCGGCGGCCACGTCGAACGGCGGGTTTGCCGAGCGCATGGCGCAACTGGTCGCTGCCTTCCACGGACAGGAGGGCGCGCGTCTGCCGGGTGATGGCCGGAATGAAAAGCGTCAGCGCGCAGCCAGCGAAGGGGTAGCGGTGAATGCCGCGACTCTGCAGAAAATCGAAGCGATCCTGAGCAACGGCTGATCCTGCCCGGAACCGATCCCAAAAAGCAAAGGCTGGCACCGTTGGGGCGCCAGCCTTTTTCAGTTCCGTGTGGTGCGTCTGCTCCGCCGGATCAGCCCTTGATCACCAGATTGGGTGAAACAACGTCCAGACCCAGCGCCTTGCCGACGGCATAGTAGGTCAGCTGACCCGCGTGGACGTTCAGACCGTTCAGCAGATGGGGATCATCTGCACAGGCCTGTTTCCAGCCCTTGTTGGCGAGGTTCAGCATGAACGGCAGGGTCGCGTTGCCCAGGGCCTGGGTCGAGGTGCGGGCAACCGCGCCGGGCATGTTTGCAACGCAGTAATGCATGATGCCGTCCACTTCGTAGATCGGATCAGCGTGGGTGGTTGCCTTCGAGGTCTCAAAGCAGCCGCCCTGGTCGATGGCGACGTCAACCAGAACTGCACCGGGCTTCATCTCGCCCAGCTGCGCGCGCGAGACCAGCTTCGGGGCTGCGGCGCCCGGAATCAGAACCGCGCCGATCACCATGTCTGCGTCACGCACCAGATCAGCGGTCGCACCGGCGGTCGAATACTGGTTCTTGAAGTCCCGTCCAAAGACGTCATCCAGATACTTCAGGCGGTTCAGCGAGCGGTCCAACACGGTCACATCCGCGCCCATGCCCGCCGCGATTTTTGCCGCGTGGGTGCCAACAACACCGCCACCGATCACGACGACCTTGGCCGGTGCCACACCGGGAACGCCGCCCATCAGAACGCCGCGCCCGCCATTGGCCTTTTGCAGCGTGTAGGCGCCGACCTGCGGGGCCAGACGACCGGCAACTTCGGACATGGGTGCCAGAAGCGGCAGGCCGCCGCGATCGTCGGTCACGGTCTCATATGCGATGGCGGTGCAGCCCGATTCCAGCAGGTCGTGGGTCTGCTCCGGATCGGGTGCCAGGTGCAGGTAGGTGAACAGAAGCTGGCCTTCGCGCAGCATCTTGCGCTCGACTGCCTGCGGTTCCTTTACCTTCACGATCATGTCGGCGGTGGCAAAGATTTCTTCGGCCGAATCCAGGATCACCGCACCTGCGGCGGTGTAATCTTCGTCGGTGAAACCGGCGCCCATACCGGCCCCTTGCTGGATGATCACGTCGTGACCATTGTTGACCGCTTCACGCGCCGCATCCGGCGTCATGCCAACGCGAAATTCCTGTGGTTTGATTTCGGTGGGGCATCCGATTTTCATGTGTGTTTTCTCCGGGGCAATCGGGACTTTGGATACAATGCTGGTGGAGGTGCGACAAAATGTGCTGCTTTTTTGAGCGAAATAAAAACATGCGTATCGAAGAAACTTCGAATATACGGGAAAAAGGCACAAGGAACTTCGCAAAATGACGCTTGATGAAACGGATCGTCGCATTCTTTCGGTGTTGCAGAAGCAGGGGCGAATTTCCAACGCGGACCTGTCAGAGCGGGTGAACCTGTCGGCATCCGCGTGTCACCGTCGGGTTCAGCGGCTCGAAGCGGATGGGTTTATTCGGGACTATGTGGCGCTGCTGGACGCGCGCCGCATGAAGGTGCCAACCACCGTTTTTGTCGAAATCACGCTTTCGGGGCAGGCGGATGAGGTTTTGGACGCGTTCGAACGGGCGGTTGCCCGGATACCCGATGTTCTGGAATGTCATCTGATGGCGGGGTCTGCGGATTACATCCTGAAAGTTGTGGCCGAAAATACCGAAGACTTTGCCAGGATCCACCGCCAGCACCTGTCGCGCTTGCCGGGCGTCGCGCAGATGCAAAGCTCCTTTGCGTTGCGCACGGTGTTCAAGACCACCGCGCTGCCGATTTGAGCGGTGACGCCGGGGTCACGCCGCAAGCGGGTATGTGAAGAGCAGCAGATGCAGACAGTTGAACAGGAAATGCAGCCCAACAGCGTAGGCTAGCCTGCCGCCAGCCCAGTGAACGAGGCCGCAGGCCAGCCCCAGCAGTCCGGCAAAGAGGATCAGAACCGGACCGCCCCCGGCGTGGGCCAGACCGAACAGCACGCTGGCGCCCGCTATGCCGGCGGTGGCACCAAAGCGCGCGATCAGCGTCGTCTGCAAATAGCCGCGAAAGAACGCCTCTTCGACCAGACAGGTCTGGAGCAGGTTGGCCAGCAGAAAGATCAACAGCCAGTGCGGAACCGAAGGCTCCCATCGCAGGGCACCCAGTGCCAAGGCCAGCGGGAAAAGCGCCAATGCCAGTGCCACAGCCGCAAGACGCCACGCGCGCCTTCTGGCCGCAGTCGGTTGCAGCAGCGTCGGAGCGAACAGCAGCAGGGCGATGAACACAACGGGTTTGTCCAGGTTCAGATGCAGGGAATAGGGCGCGCTTCGCGGGCCGCTCAGCACCTGATCCAGAACCTGCACATTGGCGAAGCCCGGGACCAGATGTGCTGCCATGGCAACGCCCCAGATCACGAACAGCAGATGCCGCCCCAGGTTTATCGCCCGTGATTGCGGTTCTGGCAGGAGCGCCAGGCCCAGGCCCGCTCCGATCATCGCCAATGCACCCCATGTGATATGGTCCGTGAACAGGGCGATCGCGCTCCAGGCCGCAAAAGTGGCCCAGCCCAGTGTTGCCCGTCCGGCCCAATGCAGTACCAGGGCGGCCATCAACAGGCACCAGATCCAGTTTTCGAACAGAAGAAACAGCGGAGAGGGCATGTAGAATGCTCCGGAAACAGGCGTTGAGAGTACCTAACAAGCCGCGCCTCCCCGCGCATCTGAATTCGGGGTACAGGGTTTGCCTGATATTGTTGCAGATCAAGGCGGCGCCGGGCTTAATGGTATGAATGGACATGGGTGCCCTTGAAATCGGTCTGGGGTTCGGCCCATTTCCCATCAAGGGAACATGGTTCCATCGTCACGACAGTTTCACCCGACCGCGATCAGCGGAAGGGGTGAAGGGTGACACCAAAGTTTTACATACCGCCGATATCCGGCAGCGACACTTTCAAAAGGGAGATCACACGTGAGCAATGATTTCGAAACCACGACCTTCGACTGGCTTGAAGCCGAGTTGCAGGACACATTGGATGAGGATTTCGAGATCGAATTTGCCGAGCCCATGTTGTCCATGGAGCTGCGCAAGATTTATCGCGCGCAGCATCCGGAAATGCTGGATCGCAAGGTGTACTTCCGCAACCTGCTGCGTCTGCAGTCCGAGCTGATCAAGCTGCAGGACTGGGTGCAGCACACGGGGGCCAAGGTCCTTGTGATCATGGAAGGCCGGGATTCCGCAGGAAAGGGCGGCGTGATCAAACGGATCACCCAGCGTCTGAACCCGCGTGTCGCGCGCGTGGTGGCCCTGCCTGCGCCGTCGCGCCGGGAACAGAGCCAGTGGTACTTCCAACGCTATGTGCCGCATCTGCCCGCCGGTGGGGAAATCGTTCTGTTCGACCGGTCCTGGTACAACCGCGCCGGGGTGGAACGGGTCATGGGTTTTGCCAGTGAAGATCAGGTTGAGACCTTTTTCCGGGACGTTCCCGAATTCGAGCGGATGCTGGTCCGCTCGGGCATCATTCTGCTGAAATACTGGTTCTCGATCACCGACGAAGAGCAGCAGCTGCGCTTCCTCATGCGGATCCACGATCCGATGAAGCAGTGGAAGCTGTCGCCTATGGATCTGGAAAGCCGCGTGCGCTGGGAGCAATACACCAAGGCCAAAGAGGAAATGTTTGCCCGAACCAACATTCCCGAAGCGCCGTGGTACATCGTTGAAGGCAACGACAAGAAGCGTGAGCGGCTGAACTGTATCGAGCATCTGTTGTCACAGATCCCCTATACCGATGTGCCGTCCGAAAAGGTGAACCTGCCGGACCGCGAATACAATCCGGATTATGAGCGCCGCTTCCTGCCGGATGAGCTTTATGTGCCGAAGATCTACTGATCACCGGGCAGCCGGGCCCATAGTGATTTGCAAGAGCGCCGGGGCCCCGTTGGTCCCGGCGCTTTGCTGTGATCCATCATGAACGTGAATTGAAGCGATCACAGAAAACGAAGTTCCTTCGCCCGGCAAACCTGCCATAAGCGTCAGGCTGGAATGGAGAAGGCCAATGGCACAAACACCCGGGGCACAGAATGTCGATACGCCGCAGGGGCTTGCCTTTGCGATCACCGCCTATGTCCTGTGGGGGTTTCTGCCGATTTACCTGAAGGCGCTGGACCATATACCTGCGGCCGAAGTTGTGGCCCATCGTGTGCTCTGGTCCGTGCCGGTTGCGGGCGCGTTGCTGATCATCCTGCGCAGAACCAAAGATCTGCAGGCCGCGCTCAAATCCCCGCGTACCCTTGGGATGGCAGCGCTGACAGCGGCGCTGATTTCGGTCAACTGGGGCATCTACGTCTGGGCCATCGCCGAAGGGCATGCTTTGGATGCAGCGCTGGGGTATTACATCAACCCGCTGTTCAGCGTGTTCCTTGGATCCATCCTGCTGCGTGAACGGCTGACCAAGCTCCAGCTTGCCGCCATCGGCCTGGCGGCAGCGGCCGTCGTGGTTCTGGCGGTTGAGGCCGGGTCGTTGCCCTGGGTTGCGATCTGCCTGATGCTGTCCTGGGGGTTCTACGCCTTCTGCAAGAAATCGCTGCCGATCGGTCCCAACCAGGGGTTCCTGCTTGAGGTTCTGATCCTGCTGTTTCCGGCACTTGCGTACCTGGGCTATCTGCAGGTTCAGGGCACCGCCCATTTCGGCGGAACCCTCTATGATACGTCGCTGTTGGTAGGCTGCGGTGTCGTGACCGCCGTCCCGCTGATCGTCTATGCCAATGGGGCCAAGCTGCTGCGCCTGTCCACCATCGGGATCCTGCAATACATCGCCCCGACCATGATCTTTCTGACCGCCGTTTTCGTCTTTGGCGAAGAGTTCGGGCGCGCCCGGATGATCGCGTTTCCGATGATCTGGGCCGCGCTGGTGGTCTATTCGATCTCGCTGATCCGGCAGATGCGCCGCTGACGGCGTCAGCCGCCCAGCCCGGCCTCTGCCTCGATCTGCTTGCGGCTTTTTCTGGCCCGCTCCGTTGCGGACTTCAGCTGCCCGCAAGCGGCCATGATGTCATCCCCGCGCGTCTTGCGGATCGGCGAGGCATAGCCCGCCTGATAGATGATATTGGCAAACGCCCGGATCCGGTTGTTGGACGACCGTTTGTAGGGTGAGCCGGGCCATTCGTTGAACGGGATCAGGTTGATCTTGGCCGGAATCTTGTGCCGCTTGATGTGGTCGATCAGGCGATGGGCGTCCTCATCGCTGTCGTTCACACCGTCCAGCATCACGTATTCAAAGGTGATCCGCTCGGAATTGGACGCGTTCGGATAGCTGGCCAGCGCCTGCAGCAGCTCTTCGATGTTCCAGCGCTTGTTGATCGGCACCAGCACATCGCGCGTTTCGTCGGTGGTGGCGTGGAACGAAATCGCCAGCAGGCAACCGATCTCTTCGGCGGTGCGGGCAATGCCGGGCACCACGCCCGAAGTGGACAGCGTGATTCGGCGGCGGCTAAGCGAGATCCCCTCGGGATCCATGGCGATCTTCATCGCGTCCCGCACGTTTTCAAAGTTGTAGAGCGGTTCACCCATGCCCATCAGGACGATATTGGACAGCAGGCGGGTTTCATCCTTGGGGGCGCCGGGAACGGGCCATTCTTCAAGGTCGTCGCGCGCCATCATGATCTGCCCGACGATTTCGGCCGCGGTCAGATTGCGCACCAGCTTCTGTGTGCCGGTGTGGCAGAACGAGCAGGTCAGGGTGCAGCCGACCTGCGAGGACACGCATAGCGTCCCTCGGCCTTCTTCGGGGATATAGACGACTTCGACCTCATGTCCGCCAGCGATACGCACCAGATACTTGCGGGTGCCGTCTTCGCTGACCAGACGGGAGACGACTTCGGGGATGCTGATCTCGAAGGTTTCGGCCAGCTGGGCGCGATAGGCCTTGGCCAGGTTGGTCATCTCAGCGAAGTCGCGCTTGCCCCACTGGTAGATCCATTGCCAGATCTGCCCGACGCGCATCTTTGCCTGCTTCTCCGGGGTGCCATGCGCGATCAGCGTATTGCGCATTTCATCACGGGTCAGACCGACCAGATTGATCTTGCCGCCCTCCGGCATTTTCCGGGGCAGCGTCAGGACATCCTGTGTGATCGGTGTGATCGGTGCGTCTGCGGTCATGGCTCTGGGCCTCGTCTGGTGGGGTGGATGCGGCTCTATATAGGAATTTACATCAAGATCAAAAGAAAAGCGTCAAAAACACGTGCAAACAGCTGAAACCCCGGCACCGTCGGACGCCGGGGGCAATGATCAGTCAACTCTGTGCAGGATCAGCTGCCGCAGCGCTTGCTGGAATCCTCAAGGGCCGCCGTAAAGCCAAGCAGCGAGAACGTGTCCTTGGTCTGCGTGCCACGTGCCGAACGCGCGGTCAGCACGGCCGAGGCGCCACGCTTCATCGCGGTGATGATCTTTGCATCATCGGCAGCGGTCGCGGGCCATGCCCATTCGCCTTCGGTGAACAGTTCAAACTCGCTGTCGCCGATGGTCATGTTCACGGTCGATCCCGGCGCGAAGGGATACCCGCCGGTGAAGGTGACCTGACCTTTGACGCCAGCCCCCGGCCGGTAGAACACGAACAACAGGATGTCGCTGCGGCGCACCGCAACAACGCTGCCATTGCGGGTGTTCACGGTTTCCTTGGGCGCCGAAACGCTCCAGCATTCCGTTGGATCATCCTCAACAAACACGCTCCAATCGGTTTTTGCTGCAACACGATTGGTGCTTTGTTCCTGCGCGAATGCGGGGGTTGTGGCCATCCCGGCCAGACACAGGCCCGCGATCAAGCGGGCGAGTTTCGATGCCATTTGTCCAGACTCCAGACTGTCCTTAACCTCAATCATCAAGGGTGTGCGCGATGTTTGCTCATCGTCTTTCAACTACACCCCGTCGCTTGCCGACACAAACACACTAACTTAATTTGCGCCATGTGCGAAAGGCCGATTGGCGGGAATTCGCCAAGACGTGAGGCAAAAAATGGCAAAACCTGCACCAATGGTCGAAATTTGGCGGGGTCCGCTTTTGGAAAGCGTTCACTACGGACACGCGGTGATCTGTGATGACGCGGGCCAGATCGTCCAGTCCTGGGGCGACCCCGAGGCGCTGATCTATCCCCGTAGCTCGTCCAAGATGATCCAGGCGCTGCCCTTGCTGACGTCGGGTGCTGCGGAAAAATACGGCCTGACGTCCGAGCAGCTGGCGCTGGCCTGTGCCTCACACAATGGGGCCGAAATCCATACGTCACGAGTCGATGCCTGGCTGTCTCAATTGGGTCTGGGGGATGATGATTTCCGCTGCGGCCCGCAGGAGCCCAGCGACATCCCCGCCCGCGATGCACTGATCAAGACGGACAACAGCCCCTGCCAGGTTCATAACAACTGCTCCGGCAAACATGCGGGCTTTCTGACCTTGGCGCAGCACATGGGGGCAGGGCCCGAATATGTCGAAGTGGACCATCCGGTACAGCAGGCCTGTCTGGAAGCCTTTGAGGAAACCACCGGCCTGACCAGTCCGGCCTTCGGCATTGATGGATGTTCCGCGCCGAATTTTGCCACCACCGTGGTTGGCCTTGCCCGATCGATGGCGTGGTTTGCCTCTGCCGCGGATCGCTCTGGACGGGAGGCGGATGCGGCTCAGGCGTTGACACAGGCGATGATCAAGCATCCCGAACTTGTCGCCGGTGAGGGTCGCGCCTGCACCAACCTGATGCGGGCGATGGGGGGCAAGGCCGCAGTCAAGACGGGGGCCGAAGCGGTCTTTGTCGCGATTCTGCCGGAGAAACGGCTGGGCGTGGCATTGAAGATCGTGGATGGCGCGACGCGGGCCAGCGAATGTGCGATCACCGCCATTCTGGTGTCACTCGGAGTGTTGGACGCCAACGATCCTGCGGCGCTGAAGTATCTGAACGCATCGATGACCAACCGGCGCGATCTGCATGTCGGGACAATCAAGGCTGCACCAGGCTTTGCCTGATCCGGCTGTCAAAGCCTAGTGTCGGCGGCGCTGAACGTGCCGCCGAAGCATGGATACCAAGAGGACTCAGGTTTTGAATTCTGTCTTTGCGTAGCCCTGTATGTAAAGCAGAGCTGTCAGGTCGCCATGATTGATGCGGATATCGCACTCGGCTGCGACGGATGGTTTGGCATGCAGCGCCACACCTGAGCCCGCACGTTTCAGCATGCCCAGATCGTTTGCGCCATCGCCCACGGCCATAACATCCTGTTCAGAGATGTCGAGTTTGCGAGTGATTTCTTCCAATGCATCCACCTTGGCCTGCTTACCAAGGATCGGGCGACCGGCCTCCCCTGTCAGCTTGCCATCCGCGACCAGCAGGGTGTTGGCGCGGTTTTCGTCAAAGCCGAGCTCGGCGGCGACGCGCGCTGTGAATGCGGTGAACCCGCCCGAGACCAGCGCCGCATAGCCACCGTTCTCCCGCATCGTCGTGACCAGCGCCTTGCCGCCGGGCATGAAGGTGATCCGCTCTGCCAGCACCTTGGAGATGACCTCCTGATCCAGTCCCTTGAGCAGCGCGACCCGTTCGGTCAGCGCAGCCTCGAAATCCAGTTCTCCGTTCATCGCGCGGGCGGTGATGTCTTTGACATAATCCCCGACACCGGCCTCATCAGCCAGTTCATCGATGCACTCCTGCTGGATCATGGTGCTGTCCATATCGGCCAGCAGCATCTTCTTTCGACGCCCGGCTTCGGGTTGCACGATCAGGTCTACATGCATTCCCTGCAGGTCCTTCCACACGTCCCACCGATTGTCGGGGACCGCAGGGACCATGAATTCGACCGCTTCGTTCATGGCCAGCCAGCGGGTCGCGGCCCCACCCCAGGCCCCTCTCAGGGACTCGACCAGCGTGGGTTCGATCGCAGGGCGCGCGGGCGAGGAAACAAGGGTGACGACGAACATTGGCAATCCTGTGCGGGCTATTTCGGAGTTGAAGGCGTTTTGACCTGAGGCGCGTCGGTTTTCAATGGAGTTTGGTCGCACAGTTTCCAAACGCCGCGGTTCAAGGTTTGACTTTTGCAATTTGGTAAGTACGCTGACCATAATTGATTAAGTTTATAGAGCGAGGGCCCCATGTCAGAGAAGCTGGGAACGTTGGACGATCTCCCCCAGGATTACTTGAACCAATTGCAAGAGGCGGGTGTTGCGCCGCTCTGGCCGATGATGCGGAACGTGTTGCCGCATGACCGCCCCAACCCAATGACAGAGCCGGGTGTCTGGCCGTACCAAACGCTTAGGCCCCTGCTGATGCGGGCGGGTGAGCTGACCCCGGTAGAAAAGGCAGAACTCCGTGTTCTGGTCCTGTCGGATCCGGGGCGGGGCGTCGGGGCCATGCAGGCGACCTCATCCATCTATCTTGGGATGCAGTTGCTGCTGCCCGGTGAAGCCGCGCCGGCGCACAAGCACACGCCCTCTGCGGTCCGGATCGTTGTTGAAGGGGAAGGTGGCTACACCGTCGTGGATGGTGAGCGCCTGCCGATGGAAGAGGGGGATCTGGTGATGACCCCCGGCGGGGATTTGCATGACCACGGTCACGATGGAGCCGACCCTGTTGTCTGGCTGGATGCGCTGGATCTGCCCCTGTTTGTCTATCTGGAAGGATCCTATGCCGTTGAGGGAGAGTTGCAGGCGCAACGCAACAGGCCGGATGCCAGTTTGATGGAATATGCGGCGGCTGGCATGGTGC
>JALEGX010000116.1 GCA_022763485.1 Paracoccaceae bacterium
GCGTGTCGTCGGAACGTGGTGGTTTCGGCCTGATGAGCAGCCAGAGAGGAAAGGCGATGGAATTCGAAGTACAAGCCCGCGAAGATGGCGAGTTTCAGGTCGTGCAGTTGCAGCCGGTTGTTGTTGCGCGGTGTCCCGATCAGGCGATGGCGATCACTATTGCCAGCATGTTAAACGGTCAATCCGAGCCCGCTGAAGAACCCAAACTGATTTGCGTTGAAAAACCTGTGAAGGCAGAGCCGGAAACGGCTGAAGAGCCGACTGTCCAGGAGCAACCGGAACCGAAACGCCTGGATGGTGCCGATCTGGAGGCCGCCTTTGCAGCGATCCGGGCTGGAGGGAAGGTCTCTGACGTCGCCAAGCGTATGGGGACAACGATGCCCATTTTGCGGGGTCAGTGGGCTGGTCAGGCGCGGCGCGAACGCAACGAGCAACCCGAAGTTAAGGCCTCAACGGCCCTGGTTCCGGTTCAGGACGCTCCGAAGACGGCTTTGAGCAAGGTCACGACCGCTATCGAAGAACTGAAAGACGCTCCGAACTGTCGTCTGTGCGGCAGGACCTTCGTTATGACGCCTGATCGTCAGGATCTTTGCGCGCGTTGTTCCGCGGACGACCTGTGATGAAACTGCGTGACACCCAACCGATCCATGAGCGGGTCGCGATCCTTGAAACAGCTCTGGCTGAAGTTCTGGATATCGATGAAACCATGTCTGTTGAGCCGGTTCCAAGCAGCGGTCCGGATCTGTGTGTGTGGGTCTTTGAGAGATCCTGCGATGATGTCCGGCGTGGTCATGATCTGCACGAAATCGCCAAGCACCTGGAAAGGCTGCTGGCATGACCAAGGCAACCCTTCGCAAACAGATCCATGTCGGATGCAAGCAGCTCGGCTTGGATACCGCGACCCGCCACGATTTTCAGCTCCTGGTAACAGGGAAGTCTTCGATGTCGGACATGTCCGAAGCGGAGATGGTAAAGTTGCTGAAGGAACTGAAGAAACGCGGCTTCAAGACCGGGTTTCAGCGCCGTAAACGCGCCCCGCGCGCCGATATCCGCTATGCGCACGTCCTCTGGGGCTTGTTGCACAAGGCTGGCCACGCGCGGATCGGCGGGGCGACGGGGCTGAATGCTTTTATCCGCGCCCGGTTCGAAGAAAAGTGGGGTCATGTTCCGATCGACATCGATGCAATGACCGAAACGTCCGAGATCAGCGATGTTATCGAGGCGCTCAAAGCCTGGTGCAATCGAGAGAGCATTCCCACCGAGCTTGCTGGGAGGGATTGATGCTAGTCAAGATTACCCTTGATTTTTTTGGTGTTCTCAATCGCTTGGGGCAGCGCCATGGAGAGGCTCAGGGAGGGGCTATCTCTGCAAATCTTCCAAAACTCTTGGCCGAAAGCGAGTGGTTCAATGTCATTGGTTGCTTCGAGACCAAAAGCAATCCCCTTGTAGGCAGGAAGGGTTTCTGGACGCAACAGTTCAGGGCTGTTGAGTGCCAGGAAAAAGCCGAGGCAGCTGCCACTCTTTACTTCTTTCATCGGATCTGCTGCTGCAGGTGTAATCAGACCGACCGCCACAATCGCGGCAAAAAACTTGGCTATCATTCCCTAATCTCCTTTGGCGTCAGCCTAGTTGAGTTCCTTTCGCTGGGCAATTTGGCTTTCACCGCGGGTATGGAGCATGTCTGATGTTCCTGCTTCAATGGCCGACATCGTCGAGAGCTTCGACGAAACTGTCGCGCACCAGCTGATGCAGCTCTTTGGGGGGCAGGATGTCCGGTTCTCCGACAAGCCAAAGCCGGAAATGATCCGGCTCATGGGAGAAAAAAAAGCCACTGAGGTTTGCTTTTTCTTGTCAGGGCAGAAACTTTATGTGCCTCATGGCCGCGTCGGACGCCGCAAGGCCGAGGTCGAGCGCCTTCAGGCGCAGAACTTGACGCAGGATCAGATTGCCCGCGCTCTGGGGATCTCAACGCGACAGGTCCGCAACCTGTCGAATGCACCTGTCAAGCCGTTGCCACTGTTCCCCGATCTTCCCGAGAAACCCTAACCGGCCGGAAGTCTTTCCGGGCACACCGGATCTGCCGCCATGTCATGTGTCAAAAAATGGTTTTGACACGGCAGTGGCATGAAAATTCTCACCTTTTCCCAGCTTGAAGAAATTACGGGCGGCCGTATGGACCCCGCGAATGCGGAAGCGTTCCTGACTGGGTTGAACCGCTTTGGTCCGGAGTGCGGCCTGAGCTTACCGCATCGCCTGGCGCAGTACGTGGCCCAAATGTGCCATGAGACCATGGCGTTTCGCCACGATGAAGAAATCTGGGGGCCGACCCCGGCGCAGGTGCGCTATGACACCCGCACTGATCTGGGCAACACGCCTGCGCGCGACGGCGATGGCTTCCGGTATCGCGGTCGCGGAGGCATCATGATCACCGGCCGGTACAATTATGCCGAGTTCACGAAATGGGCACGGAAATTGGACCCGGATGCACCCGATTTCGAAGCGACGCCCAGTGCGGTGCTGACCGACCCTTGGGAGGGGCTGGTGCCGATCTGGTATTGGGACACCCGGAGCCTGAATCGCCTGGCTGACAAGGCCCGTTTCAAGCTGGCTCTCAAGGGCGTGACCCGGAAAATCAATGGCGGCCTCAACGGCTATCGGGATCGGCAGCGCTATTATGAGCGTGCGGCATTGGTCTTGCTGGGTCGCGCTGCCGATGACGTTGCCGGGTTCCAGGTATCTGCGGAGCTGAAACCCGATGGCGTTTGCGGCCCGCTGACCCGGCAGGCCATGCATGAAGCGCTGTTGCGCTGTGAGCCTCTGCATCACCGTTCCGCATCATCTTTCCAGGCAGTCTTGAGCCGCCTGTTGACAGCTTTTCTTAACCTGTTCTCGAAAGGAACCTGATCATGCTGAAAGGCAATATTGCCCTGTTTCTCCGTCTGGTGCTGTTTTCGATTGCGGTCCTGATCGCGGCACTCCCCTTCGCCACCTTTGACCAGGCCACCGGCGTTCTGAGTGTGGACCTGGGCGGCGCGTCCAAGTTCATCGTTGCGTCGGCCTGGGCTTCGATCGGCGGCGGGACGTTCATCTGGTCGCGCGTCGCAAAGCGCATCGGCGGCGTCACCTGACGGGGAGGTTTTCGTGACTGAAGCAACTCAGGCCAGCCTGAAGCGCGCCCATGATCGGTTGAACGATCATGGGCGACGCCTCCGTGCCTTGGAACTCAACGAAGCGGGCGCGAAGGAGTGGCGCGAAGGCACAACCAAATCGCTCGACGAAATTCGTGGGTCTCTGAAGTGGGTCGGTCGCTTGATCGTTGGCGCCCTCATTTTGGCGTTTGTCGCCTTTGTTGTTTCGGGGGGGCTGAATGTCGCGTCCTAACGAAGACGTGCGCCGCAAGGCGCGGTCCGATTATGTCTTTCGGCGCTTTACCCTGTCCACCATTGCGGCGGCCTATGGTGTCAGCCAAACCACCGTGGGGCGCTGGAAGAAGGCGGCTAAGGCTGATGGCGACGACTGGGACAAGGCGCGCACGGCTCATGTGATCGCCGGCGAAGGCGTCGAGGCCGTGGTCTCGACCGTGGTTGAGGATTTCATGATCCAGGCACAGTCGATCCTGGACGAGATCAAAAACGGCGACCACACGGTCCGGGAAAAGGTCGATATGCTTGTGTCATTGTCGGACGCAATGACCAAGATGGCAGCCAGCGCGAAACGCTTTGCGCCTAAGGTTTCTGAACTGGGTGTGGCCCAGGACGTCATGGGCAAGCTGCTGGACTTCGTCAAAGAAGAGTTCCCGCATCATGCGGAGACGATACTTGAGATCATCGAGCCGTTCGCGGAACGCCTGGCAGAGATCTACACGACATGAGCGGGCGGCCTAAACTCAAGGCCGCTGTCAGCAAAAAGGAGTTCCGCGACAAGATTGCGGAGCTGGCAGAGGCGTTTTCCCGTGACATCGAGCTGAATGTCGAAGCCTTTGCGCCCGATCCGGATGCAAAGGCAGAGCGCCTGCAACGCGTCCAGGACGAAGACGGGTTTCAGTTCTTCATGGAAACCTATTTGCCGCACTATGTGCGTGGTGAGCATAGCCTGTTTCACCAGCACATCTTCGCCCGCGTCCCGGAAATCCTTGCGTCGGAGAAGGGTGTCAGGGATCTGTTCATCGCACCGCGTGGCGCTTCCAAATCCACACATTTGTCGCTGGGATTTGCGCTTTATTGCATCATGCGCGGGCTGAAGAAGTACATCATCGAAGTTTGCGATGTGTACGAGCAGGCCGCGCTGCTGATCGAGGCAATCAAGGCGGAACTGACCAGCAACATCCGCCTACAGAACGACTTCCCGGAGGCTTGTGGTGAGGGGCGGATCTGGCGGGAAGGAGATATTGTCACCCGCAACAACGTCAAGATCCAGGGCCTTGGCGCGGGCAAGAAACTGCGCGGCCGACGCCATGGGCCCCATCGCCCGGATCTGCTGTTCCTGGATGACATCGAGAACGATGAAAACGTCCAGAGCCCGGATCAGCGCAAGAAGCTGTGGAATTGGATCTATCGCGCGGCTTTGAAGGTTGGTCCGCCGGATGGTTCTATGGATGTGATCTGGGTCGGCACTGTTCTGCACTTTGACGCCGTGATCGTTCGGGCGGCAAAAGCCCCCGCTTGGAACACCACCGAGTTCCGCGCCGTGGTGAAGATGCCGGACAATATGGATCTCTGGGATCAGTTCGAAGAGCTGTATCACAACGACGGCGAAGAGGCGGCGCGCGACTTCTACCAGGACAACAAGACGGACATGGATCAAGGCGCCCTGGTCAATTGGCCGTCGGTTCAGTCCCTGCTGTTCCTGATGCTCGAGCGCGCGGCCGACCTTGCTGCCTTCATGACCGAGTATCAGAACAAACCGATTTCCGAGGGCAACCCGTTTGGCAATCTGACCTATTGGGTTCAGCGTCAAACGGACTGGATCTTCTTCGGTGCGATCGACCCGAGCCTGGGAAAGAAGGGCAAGGGGCGCGACCCTTCGGCAATCCTGGTCGGCGGCTATGACCGGCTGAATGCGCGCATGGACGTCGTAGAGGCGTCGATCCGCAAGCGTCTGCCGGATCTGATCATCGCGGATACAATTGCCCTGCAGCGCGATTACCGCGCGCTCTTGTGGTTTGTGGAAACTGTGCAGTTCCAGGAATTCCTGCGCACCTCGCTTATGGTAGAGGCCGCTAGGGCTGGTGTCGGGATTTCGGCCATTCCGATCATTCCGAACGCAGACAAGGACCTTCGAATTGAACGATTGCAGCCGCCGGTCGCGGCGGGTCAGATCCGCTTCAATGCCGCCCACACAACACTGATCGACCAGCTGCAGCAATGGCCCAACGGTGACCACGATGACGGTCCAGACGCGCTCGACATGCTGTGGCAGCACACCCTGATGTATGCGGGCGGCGGTGCACCTGGGCAGATGCAGACCGCCACGGCCTCAGACACCGGTCGCGGATTAGCCGGCTACCGGCTGGGAGGACACTCATGAGCAAGAAATCCCGTCGCAAGGATGGTGGCCAGCCCACCCAGCCGGCCGCATTTGCTGACAGCCCGCGTAAGAACCTTCCCAAGGGCAGCGGCGCGCTGATCGCCAGCGTGGACAATGACATCACGATCCCGTTCTTTTCCGGGATTTTGCAGCACGCCGACGACACGCTTATTCAGCAGGGCGGTGGCAAGGGCCTGAAGATCTATGATGAGATCGAACGGGACACCCATGCTGCTGCCATGCTGGCGAAGCGTAAGAAGACACTGGTGGCGCGCGCCTGGGAAGTGGAACCAGGCGGTGAGCGACCGATCGACAAAGAAGCGGCCGAGTTGGTCGAGGAGTGCTTCAACGAGCTGCCCTTCGACAAGATCTGTGAAGATTTCCTTGATGGCACACTAAAGGGCTTCGCAGTGGGCGAGTCCGTGTGGAAGCGCGACGGCCGTCTGATCAAGCCGGAGCGGATCGTAGCACACGAACAACGCCGGTTTGTTTTTGGCCGCGATTGGAAGCTGCGACTATTGACCTGGTCCGACATGGCCGAGGGCATCAAGCTTCCCGAGCGCAAGTTCATCGTTCACCGGTTTGGGGTGAAGGGCAACAATCCTTATGGGCTTGGTATCGGATCGCGCCTGTTCTGGCCGGTCTTGTTCAAGCGCGAGGGCATCACGTTCTGGCTGCACTTCCTGGAAAAGTTCGCGGGGCCCACGTTGGTCGGCAAGACGCCTTACGGCACGCTGACCGAAGAACAGACCAAACTGATGAACACGCTCCTGAAGGCACGCACCGCTTCGGCCATCACCGTGCCGATCGGGACGGACGTCGAGTTCCTGGAAGCATCGCGGTCCGGCTCGGTGAACTATCAGGACTTCCTTGCCTATTGGGACCGTCAGATCTCAATCTCCACCACGGGCGAGACGCTGACCACGCAAGTCGACAAAAGCGGGTCGCGCGCCCTTGGCGACGTTCATCATGAAATGTTGGATCTGCTGGTCGACAGTGATGGCGACCTGCTGTCAGAGACCCTGCGTGACCAGGTAATTCGATGGATCGTCGAATACAACATTCCGGGCGCCGCCCTGCCACACGTCTGGCGAATTCGACCGAAGAACGAGAAAGCTGAAGCTGAGACCCGAACCACAAAGGCCAAGGCCGCGAAGGAAACGAACAAGGCTATCCGCGAAGTCGTAAGCCAGGCTGCGAGCTTCGAAGATGACGATGTCGCTCGGGAGTACATCGTCAGTTTCGATGTGACGGACCAGCTCTCTGACGAAACCATCGACGCCCTTGTGGCCTCGCGGCATTCCTTTGGTTCATCGTCTGATCCCGATGCCTTTGAGATCGATGACGACGACCAGCAGAACCCCGCTTTTTCCGCCAACCGGCTCAAAAAAAAACGGTAGCGTCTCGCCACGTTTGTTTTGCCGATCCGGATAGCCCGGTCACGCGGATCTCCGACCTGGCGGTGTCTGCCGCTGAACGGTACTTCACGCGCCGCATTTCCGCGATCAGGGCTGCTATCACCGAAGCCGCTGATTTCGACGAGGCCAGTCGCAACCTGCTCGAGCTTGCCGCGAAGTGGACGCCGAATGTCCTTGCGGGGCAACTTTCCCTGGCGATGGAACTGGCCGCCCTCGAAGGACGCGAAGCGGTCTTTGCCGAAGTCGACGAGGAGGACGGCACCGAAAGCCGCTTCGTTTCTGCGGGTTTTGTGCGTCAGGAATTCCGGGAACAGATTGATTTCCTGACACAGAAACGGCTGAAGCCGACCAAGGTCTGGACCGATGCCCTGAAAGCAGACCACGACCGGGCGTTTGTTGTTGCCGGTGTCACCGATCTGGCCATGCTCGAAGAGTTCCAGGCGGCAGTCGTGGCCGGTGCCGAGAGCTATGACATCGAGACGTTCGCCAGGGAGTTCGACCGGCTGGTTGAGAAATACGGCTGGTCCTACAACGGGGGGCGCACCTGGCGCATCAGGACCATCTTCGAGACCAACATCCGCACCAGTTACATGGCAGGCAGGCTGCGTCAGATGCGCGATCCAGAGATCGTCAAGCGTCGGCCTTTTTGGCAATATGTTCACGCGGACACGCGCCAGCCCAAAGAGCCGCGTGAGCACCACCTGAGCTGGGATGGGCTGGTCCTTGCCTGGGACAATCCCTGGTGGGACATTCACTTCCCACCGAATGACTGGCTTTGCTCTTGCGGCGTCCGAACGCTCAGTGCTGGTGATCTGCGTCGCCTGGGGAAAACCGGACCGGATCCCACGCCGACCATCAACATGCGCAAGATTGTTCGAAGAGATGGAACAGAGCACTTTGTTCCCGAAGGTGTCGGCTATGGCTGGGACTATATGCCAGGGGACAAGTGGGAGCGTGGCTTGGTTCCCTCGGCTCTGATCGAAGAGGCGGACCGGCTTGAACCTGACGGCCGACATCGTGTGGTGATCGATGTACCGTCTCCGCTACAGGATCTGCTTGACCAGGCGCGGCCTTTCAAAGCCCAAAAGCTGGCAGAAGGACTGGCTGATGAAGACTACATCGCGGCCTTCCTGGAGCCCTTTGGTGCCACATCCGGCCAGGCCGTGTTGTGGGAAGATCCTGCAGGGGAACTGGTTCCGGTTTCAGACGAGCTATTCCGGGATCGGCGCGGCGACTACAAGGTTGGGAAGCGCGGCCGGGCTGTCTATTTCGCGCAGCTCGCAGAAACGTTGTTGGATCCTGACGAGATCTGGCTTGGCGTTTCTGCCAAGGTCGATCCAGTTGACAGCGACCTCGAGGAGCTGGTCGTGGATCGGCGCTATATCCGGGTTGATTCAGAGACCGGGCTGATCGTGGTCTTCCAGGTGGGACGCAAATGGTGGGAAGCAACAACGGCCTTTGCACCGACCAACAAGAAGGGGCAGCCCGACCTGAAGCTTCTTGATCGACGTAGGGGCGGCAAACTTCTTTGGAAACGAAAATGACGGCCGGGGCGATCCGACCGTCAAAGCGGGGTACTGACAGGAACAATCGCCGTTCTTCGTGTTCCCGCTTCTGAGACCTGAAATGTAGCAGCCAACGAGGGATTTTTCAATGTCGCACCTCCCGATCGAGACCGCTTTGCAGGATCCCGCAGCCAACCAGGAGCTGCTTTTGATCCTGTCCCGAATTGGCGATCCAGGCGGCTTCTACAGGTCAGTCGGAGAGCGGTTGCTTAGTTCCTCCAAGGATCGGTTTCGACAGGAAAACGCGCCAGACGGGACGCCCTGGGAACCTCTCAAGCCCGCGACGATCAAAGCGCGGGAAAAAGCCGGACAGACCCCGATCACCATCCTTCGGTCGAACAGCAAGGGAAAGAGCGGCAGTGCGCTGGCGGGATCACTCAGCTACGAAGCAGATCAAACGGAGGTGCGGATCGGCTCTCCACTCCCTCAGGCAGGCATCCACCAGTTCGGCGGCACCATCAAGATCCCGGAGCGCCAGGCGCAGATCCACCGCAAAAAAGATGAGAACGGACAGGTCGGTCGCCGGTTCGCCAAGAAGGCCGACGCAGATGTCGTGACAGATGTTACGATCCCGGCGCATCAGATCCGAATTCCGGCCCGTCCGTATGTTGGCCTGACCAGTGGTGACGAAGAGGGCATTCTTGAGGACGCGCACGACTGGCTAAGCCGATGAATCGGTCGGTTTCATATAGCCGCCCCACACGCGCCCCAGGTGCCCAGCATTGCCCTCGGGTCGTGAATTGCGGTTCAGGGGTGTTAGCCCCCTGTTAGGATCGCTCTGAGGGCCAATCTGCACGCACCGGGCACTTTGATCTTGCGATGTCGCGGCAAGCGCCGCAATCTGAGGTCGTAAAGCTGACCTTGCTGGCTGGCCGGAAGTACTTCCTCCCACCTGAAAATTCAGAGCATGGCAAAGGTGGTTCGTCAACAATCGGACGGATCACATGACGGACACCAAACCGGGCGCCAGCTCTCTTGCTCCACTCAACGCCCGTATCGAAGTTTTTCGCCCAGGCACCTTCACGCCGATGGAGGGGCAGGCGATCACCTATTCGGCTGCTGACCTGAAAGCGGTGGCAGATGCCTACGACCCGGAGACAGCTCCCGCACCGATCGTTGTTGGTCACCCGAACATGGATACCCCGGCCTATGGCTGGGTGAAGGGGTTCGAATACGATGAACAGTCGGAACGGCTGTTCGCCAATCTGCATGAGATCGAACCCCAGTTCGCCGACCTGGTGAAACAGGGGCGCTTCAAGAAGGTCTCCATGTGCTTCTTCGGCCCTGATCAACCGGCCAACCCGTCGCCGGGTGCCTGGTACCCGAAGCACGTCGGTTTTCTGGGGGCAGCAGCGCCAGCCGTCAGCGGCCTGAAGAACGTCGAGTTCACCAGCAACGAAGCGGTGACCTTCACCACATCTTTTGGTGAGCGCGGGTTTGAAGAGACCGCGTCGCTCTTCCGACTGCTGCGGGACTTCCTGATCGATGCCTTCGATATGGAAGCAGCGGACAAGGCCCTGCCGTCCTGGCGCATCGAGTGGCTGGATGAAATGGAAATCTCCACGCCGGACAATGCCCTGTTTGCCGCGCCTCCTTCAGGTTCGATTGATCCTGCCCCTGACGCCTCCCCCAAGACAACCCAAAGAGAGGACCCACCGGTGACCAAGGAAACCGAAGCCAATTTTGCCGCGCGTGAGGCGCATCTGTCCGAGCGAGAAAAGACCATCGCATCACGTGAAGCCAAGCTGGCGCATGACGACAACGTGTCGTTTGCCGAAGGGTTGGTGGCAGACGGCAAGCTACTGCCTGCAAGCCGCGACAAGGTCGTGGCGATCCTAGATGCTTTGCCCGCTGAGGAAAGCGTCAGTTTCTCCAATGATGGCGAGAAGCTGGCCCCGGGCGCGGCACTGCGCGAGGTGCTGGAAGCCCAGCCCAAGGTCGTCAGCTATGGGGAGTATGACCTGCCCGACGATGTGCCAGGGGCCGCAAAACCCGCCTCCTTCGCAGCTGATGGTCTGCCTGTCGATCCGGCTGGCCTGGAGCTGCACAACAAGGCGCTGGCCTATCAGCGTCAGAACCCCGGCACGGACTACATGGCAGCCGTGCACGCTGTTACCTGATCGGAGAACCCCAACATGATCCGCACATATCATTCCATCCTGACGCTGACCGCAACCATGACCGCCACCTGCAACGCGGGCGCGCTGGTCGGCTTCGATGATGCTCCCATCACGGCCGACGATCAGCCAGTCAAAGGGGTGGCCCAGGTTCCGGCAACGGAAGTGGGTCTGGACATCGGCTTGACTGCCATCGGCTTTGAAACCTGCCCGGCCGTGGGTGTCGTCACCAAGGGCGCTCCACTGGTTTCGGCCGCAGCGGGTGGCGTCAAGGTTGCTGGTGTCGATCCGGACAACGTGTTCGCGACGGCCATGACCGATGCAGCGGATGGCGAGCTAGTCACGTTCCTGATCCGCTGACCGTTTTCTGATCCTGGGCGCCTGAAACGCGCACAAACTGACACCTGATCCTTTTCGGAGACCGACAATGAACCAACCCGTCAACCAGCGGACCGCCGCCGTAATCGACCCGATCCTGTCCACCCATGCCCGCGGATACCGCAACCTCGAGTTCATCGGGCATCTGCTGTTCCCGCGCGTCACCATTCCGAACCGTTCGATGCGTGTTCTCAAGTTTGGGAAAGAAGGGTTTCGGATGCTCAATACCCGTCGCGCACCGGGCGCGGACAAGAAGCGTATCCAGTATGGCTATGCCTCGGATCCGGTTTCCCTGGTGCAGGATGCGTTGGAAGGCCTGGTGCCGGTCGAACACCAGGAAGAAGCGCAGAGCATTCCCGGCATCAATCTGGCCCAAGGGGCCATCAACATGGTGCTGGATGTCGTCGATCTGGGCCTGGAATATGACATCTCGCAGATGGCGCGAAACCCCGCCAACTATGACGCAAACCACAAGACCGCTCTGACGGGTGCGGATCGTTGGACCGACCCCAATTCCGATCCGAAAGCTGACATCGATGCGGCCCAGGAAGCAATCCGTCGTTCGATTGGCCGGTATGCCAACACGCTGGAGCTGGGGCCGACAGCGGCGCGGGCTGCCAAAAATCACCCGAAGATCAAAGAGCAGTTCAAGTATACGTCGAAAGACAGCATCACCGACGAGATGCTGGCCGCATATTTCGAGGTTGCGCGCGTGATCGTTGGGAAGGCGGTTTACCTGCCGGAGAACGCCTCCGACGATGAGATGGCGACGGATATCTGGGGTGATGACGCCATCCTGGCCTATGTGCCGATGCAGGGCGAGAGCTTCATGGTTCCGGCTTATGGCTATACCTACGAGCTTTCCGGCTATCCACAGGTTGCCAAGCCCTACTTTGAAAACAGCAACGACAGCTGGATCTACCCCACCAAAACCGAACGGCGTCCCTACCTGGTCGGGGCCGAAGGGGGCTTCCTGATCCAGGGTGCCGGCGACGCAAGCTAAGCGTCGCGGCTGACCCCCTCATACGAAACCTAAGGGCGCGGCGGGGGGCCGTGCCCCAGCTCAAGGAAGCGGCATGCAAGAGCTTTACGAAGTCACTTTGATTGGTCCCGCAAAGATCAATGGCAAGCGCCGGCGCGTTGGTGAAAATGTCAGCGTGAACGAACAAGAACTGCGTTCCCTGGTCAAGGCGCAGGCCGTTTCGGCTGGTGCGCTGGAAAAACTGCTGGAAGAACCGAGCGCCGGGATCGGACAGGACAGCGATGCCCTGGTGGTTGAGCGGGACGAGGCCATGAAAAAGGCCGAAGCCCTGCAATCGCTGAACGAGGAGCTGGTCAAGACAAACCGCGCGCTGAAGGAAGAATGCGCGGCGGCTGAGATGGTGGCCAACAATCTGAAAGGCAAGCTGGACGCCGCCGAAGAGGACAAGGCGAAGCTGGCCGAAGAAATCGCCAAAGCCGACCTGGTCATTTCGGAGCTGAAAGCTGGGGCGCCCGAAGAGAAGGACGCCACGCAAACCCCGCCAAAGCCAGCGACAAAGACCGCCCCCAAGGCGACCAGCTCGAAAGCAGCCAAAAGCTGAACTGCGCGCGTTCGCGACGTTCAACCTTCCCAGTAACACCAAGCAATGCGAGAGGAGCCCATTTTGGGACATGTCATCATCAACACCGGTCCTGTGATTGGCCGTGAAGTCCCCGTGTCGACCGCAGCGGCTGATATGGTTCGTATGAAGTTCAATCCGTCCGGTTCCGAGGACGTTGACACTCTGAAATCCCTGGCGGCTGCGTTCGTGTCGGTCTGCGCTGATTTGTCAATGGAAGCTGCTGAAGCCGATCATGCCAGCGCCTGCCGGGAATTTGCCGTAGCGCAAACCCAAATGCAGACGGCCTGCATGTTTGCCGTAGCCGCAGCTACGCCCCGTCTCTAGGGCGTCGGCCCTCTCTCGAATTCCGGGAAACCGGATCAGAGGTGGATGGAGAGAAGCTGCGGTCGGACAACCACACAAATGTCAAAGGTCCGCAGCAGGTGTCGAGGAGCCTGCGGCTCGGTGTGAACCCGGGCGCTATAGATCCGAGGGGGTGGATCCGGGCAGCCCTGAAAATACCGCCCGGAAAGAGTTTGGAGTAACAGCGTGCCCTATGCCACTCATCAGGACCTGATTGATCGCGCTGGCGAGAAAGAGCTTCGCCAGATCGCAGATCGTGATCGCGACGGAGTCGCGGACCAGGCCGTCCTGGATGCAGCTCTGGCCGACGCTGACAATGTGATCGACGGGTATCTGGCGTCTCGCTACCGATTGCCGCTCGATCCGGTTCCTGCCCTGGTAAACACCTGGGCCGTGTCAATTGCCCGATACATGCTTTTCAGCACTGGGCGCCCGGAGAACGTCGAAGCCGACTACAAGGATGCAATTGCCGCGCTGAAAGATGTTGTCGCTCATCGCATCTCGTTGCCTGTTGGGGACGGCGAAAGCGCGCTTCAACTGCAAAGCGGCACAACGATCGCGGATCATCCCGACCAGGTATTCACCCCGAACAAGCTGCGAGGCTGGTGATGCTGACAGATCTGCATTCGCATCTGACAGTTGTTCTGCCCTCTGACGATTTTTCCGGCGTAGAGGTGGCAGAGGACATTGACGTCCTGCGGGAGATCGCGGGGACCGTCGACGATGCCACGGTAATTGTGATGCCTTGGGGCGAGCGTGGGTTGCCCAATGAGCGGGCGACGGGCGGCTTCCTTCAATCAGTCGAAGTGCAGTTTGCAACCGGGATCGTGCAACGTGATTTTTCTGACCGGGCTGGAGCTGAACGCGCGACCCGCATGGACACGCTCAAGAGTGGCCTGGAGGCTGCCCTGGCCGGATGGACGATACCCGGCTTTGACACCCCGTGTGAGCTCATTGGAGGCGAGACCAGTCCAATTTCCACAGGTGTCAGCATTTACGTCCAGACCTGGGCGACGACCCGTTTCTTGAGAGGAGAATGACATGAAGAACCTGCCCAAGACCGGGGGGCGTCATGTGCGCGGTGAGAACGGCCGGCTGCACATCGAGGAAAAGCCGACCCAACCTGCGCCGCAGCCGGGCGAACCCACTGACGCGGTATCGGAAAAGCCTGCCCCTGCCGTCAAACCTGAAGCCAAAAAAGGAGAGCGCTCATGAGTGTGCGCCGCTGGAATCGTTTGGCCTTTCTGCACAAGATTGAGGCCGTCTATGGAACGGACATCGGGCCGAGTGCGGCTGATGCCATCATTGCTTCCAACATCACTTTCACCCCGCTGCAAGCCAACGAAGAAATGCGGGACCGGCTGCTGCCCTATATGGGCAACCAGGGCGCTATCCTGACCGAAGAACATGGCCGGATCGAATTCGATGTCGAGATCGCGGGTGCTGGTGCGGCGGGCTCCGTCCCGAAATACGGCTCTCTCCTGCGTGTCTGTGGTCTGGCCGAAACGGTCACGGCCGGCACGGATGTGACCTACTCGATTGTTGAGGACGGCGTCGAGAGCGGCACGATCTACTTCAACTCGGACGGCACGCAGCATGTCTTTGTCGGCGGACAGGCCAACGTCCAGCCGGGCTTCACCGCAAAGCGCATCCCGAAATTTCGGTTCACCCTGACCGGCCTGCTGGGATCGGTGACGGACGTCGCTTTGCCTTCGGTGACCGATGCTGGCTGGGTCACCCCGGTTGCGGTCAGCAAGGCCAACACGACAATGTCGCTGCATGGCTGGGACGCGGTGGCTCAAAGCCTGTCGCTGAACCTGGGCAACACACTTACGCCCCGGTTTCAGATAGGCGAGGAAAGCGTCCGCATCACTGATCGCAAATCGACAGGAACCGCGGTGGTGGACGCCAAGTCGATGGCAACCAAAAACTGGTTTGCGATTGCCCGCGCCCGCACGCGTGGCGCGCTCTCCATCCAGCACGGAACGAGTGCCGGCAATATCGTGGAGATTGCCGCCCCGGCCGTTGAGATCGGCGCACCTTCTCAGGGACAGGAGAACAACGTGGTCAACTACTCGCTCCCGCTCGCACTTTGTCCGAACACCGGGCTGGACGAGATGACAATCACCGTCCGCTAGACCCGTTCCATGGGGATTGCCCAGCGTTCGGGTGAGTGGAACGCAGGGCAAGCCAGAGCACCGGGGTGGCGGGTGCCGATGGCCAGGAATCAGACCCGAGGACCGCCATTTGAGGTCCCAGCCACCACGACAACTCACAAAACGGAGACACTCGCACATGAAGTTCGTTCTTGCCGACGCCCCGCGCTACTGGTGGCCTGTCACGGTCAAAATTCCGAATGACGACCAGCCAGGTGAATTCATCGAACAGACGTTCAAGCTTCTGTTTGAACCCCGCGATCGCGAGGAGGAGAAATCCGTCCGCGACCGCATCCTGGGCCTCAAGGACGGCCCGCAGCAGATCGCCGCTGATCGTGACGCCTTGGCCGAAGTCATCAAGGGGTGGGATGACGTCGTCGGCCCGGACAAAGCCCCGGTGGAGTTCACTTCGGAGAACCTGGACAGGCTCCTGCGCCAGTCCTGGGCAATCGTACCTGCGTGGAAAGCCTACCACGAGTCGCAATTAGGTGGCGCCACGCTCCTGGGAAACTGAGGGACGCGGCACGGGCTTGGGCCTTGGCCCGGCTCGGCCGCGTGGATGGGCGTGAACCTGTCAGGATTGATGCAGAAATCGCCCGGCAGTTTCAGGCCATGGGGGTCGAGGTCTCCGTAGAGGAGACGCCCCAGGTGGAAACAGAAGGCTTCGAAGTGATGCCCGAGAACTGGGAAATTGTCTGTGCATTTCTTGCCTGCGAAACCCAATGGCAGGCTGTCGCAGGGTTCTCGGGTTTGAGTTGGCTCGGGCTGAATTACGCCGGGGTCGATGTGGTCCTCCGGCGATTGCAGTTCGGCGACGATGTTTTCGCCGGGTTGCAGGAAATGGAGACCTCGGCCCTTGAAACGTTCGCGGAGGAAAAGTCGTGACCAACAAGTCGATGGACTACCTTCTGACATTTCGGGCCGACGCCAGTCAGGTTCAAAGCGAGGTTGCCAACGTGCAATCGGCCCTGGTCGGGCTGCACGGCAAGGCCGAGACTCTGAACCAGCAGTCCCTCCAGGGGGGCAGCGGTTTTGGTGCTCTGGCAGAAGTTGCGGGAGCGACCAATCTCGAAATGGTTCAAGCAGCAGCCACAAGCGCCGCATTGGGGTCAGGGTTCGATGCTCTTGACGCTTCTGCTTCGCGCGCCACCACCGCGATGGCGCAAGTCGAGAACGGGGTGACGGGTCTGACGAGGAGCATGGCGGACCAAGTGGACGAGATGCTGGCCGTCGAGCGCTCTCACGCGGCCTGGCGTGACCAGCTCGCCCAGGTTCGGGCTCAGTTCAATCCAATCTTCGCAGCCTCCCAACAATACGAACAGCAACTTCGGCGCATCCAGGAGGCCGAAGATCTGGGCGCGATTTCAGCGCGGGAAGCCGCACAGGCCAGAGACCGCGCCGCCCAGATCATCGCCCCGATCAATCAGGAGCTGGCCCAAAACGAAAAGCTGGCCCGTGGTGCAGGCGCAGCAAACGCCTACTATTTCGCCCAGTTTAATGACATCGCAATGATGGCTGCGATGGGTCAGAACCCGGCCATTCTTGCGCTGCAACAGGGGACGCAGGTCAACCAGCTCGTACAGCAGCAAGGGGGGCTCAAGGCTGCGCTGCCCGGCATCATCGGCGGCCTGACTTCCATGCTCAACCCGCTTAGCCTGGCGACGATTGGCATCATCGGGTTTGGGGCGGCTGGCATCCAGGCGCTCAGCAGTCTGAAGACTGAAACCGTCAGTTTCGGTGAACATCTACAGAACCTGGACGACACGCTGGGCCGCATGCGAAGTAACCTTGAATTGTTGGAGAACGTCCGTCTCGGGGATACCTTCGGCAACTTGTCTGGTGACGTTCGCGGACTGGCAGCGGGCCTTCTTGAAATTGACCGGGCGACCGAGCTGAAGCAGATCCAGTCGGTTGCTGACACCTTCGTTGGGGAAGAGGTCGATGAAAGCGTTTTCCAGATGCTGGGTCGATCCTTCAAGATCGGAGGCAGCGCGGTTGGTGGTCCTGGGGCCGGTATCAACTCCGGCCTAATCGGGGAAGATCTGCGCTACGGCAATATAGCGGGCAATTATCGCGATCTGGGGGCGGCAAACAGCTATGCCGATTTCCGGGCCCGCACCGACGAAATCCAGGAGCTCGCCAAATCCGGAGATGTTGAGGCCGTCGTTGGCAAGCTCCTGGAGCTGCAACAGGCAATGTCGGGGGATGGTGTATTCACCGGGATGTCTGACAAGCTCAAAACGCTGATGGCGGACCTGACCAAAGCCGGAATCGAAACCGCCCGCATCGAAGCGATGTGGAACGGCACCGCGCAGGCCGAACGCCTGCAAAAGCAGGTGGGCGACATTGTTGTTGGCTATGACCGCCAGGCGGAACTGTCTCGTGCCATTCTTGCTCATGGCGAAAACAGCGCCGCAGTTGAGGAAGTCCGGAACCGACATGCCCGGGATGCTCTGGAAACCCGGTTGAAGGAGATGGGCGTTGCGGAGGACAGCGCTGAGCGAACAAGGGCGTTGAACGCTCTTGAGGCTCAGCAGGCGGTTGAGAACGCCAGGAACACTGAAGAACGGCGCAAGGCCCTCGACGGGGTGTTGTCTCCGCTTGCGCAGGATCTGGCGATCAGCCGCGAGATCCTGACCCATGGTGAACAGAGTTTGGAAGTTGACGCTCTGAGATTGGAGCATGCCAAAAAGGCGTTGCGCCTGAAGTTGCAGGAATTGGGCGCAACGTCTGAGCAGGTTGCAAAGGCCGAACAGCTTCTGGATGCAACCTCTGAGATGCGTCGTCTTACATCCGAGCGCGACGCGGCGCGGCTGCTGGCGGATCTTCAACAGCAAGCGCAGATCTCTGACGCCATCCTGACCCACGGGCGCAACAGCCTGGAGGTTAAGAAACTCCAGATCCAGGCAGCGCGCCAGGAATTTGAGGAACACCTGAAAACGCTCACGGTGTCGAAGGAAAGCAAGGCAGAGCTGCTCGCCCAATGGGAAATCACGCAAGGCCTTAACAGCGCAGATCCGTTCGGGCGGCTTGCCGCTGCCCAGGATATGCTTTCCCGGCAGGCCGAAACGCTGGCTCAGCTTCAGCTCGAAGTCGACCTGGTTGGTCAAAGCGAAGCGATCCGCCGCCGCACCCTCGCCATCTTCCGCGCTGAAGTCGAAATTCGGAAACGCGGAATTGAAGTGAACAGCACCTTTGCCGACCAGATCCGAGAGCAGGCGGCGGCGGCGGCAGAGCTGCGGGAAGAACTGACACGGCAGACCGAAGCCTGGGACAAGGTTCAATCAGCTGCGGAAGGCGCAATCGACGGCACCATCGATGCTCTGCTAGATGGCGATTTCGGTGGCGTCCTGGACAGCCTGATTGACGAGGCGGAACAGATTATGTCCGAGCTCGCCCTGAAGAACCCTGTGAAGAACTTGCTTCTCGGCACCGATCTTCCGACATTGGCCGACGTCGGCGGGATCAGCGGCATTCTTGGTCGGATTAGCGGGCAAGCCACGCCCGAACTTCAGCCCGCTCTTGCAGCGGCAAATGCCGCGTCCATGGCCGTCACGACACCAATGGTCATGCTCAATGCAGCAAACATCAACGGCATTCCGGCCTCCGTTCTTGCCAGCGGAGGGGTCAGCGAGATTGCCGGACAGGCTGGGGCCTCAGGTCTGATCGGGCAAGGATCGGTGCAGGATCAGGTCTGGCAGTTCTTTTCCGATAAAGGTCTCGCGCCGCATCAGGTTGCGGCAATCATGGGAAACGTCTCGGCCGAAAGCGGTTTCAACCCGCTGGCCGTCGGTGACGGTGGATTTGCGCATGGCCTGTTTCAATGGAATGATCGCGCACCCGACCTGTTCCAGCACATTGGTGGTAAGGGCAATCTTGGTGACATCGGGAAACAGCTCGAATTTGCCTGGCACGAATTGCTGACATCCGAGAACCGGGCGCTTCGTGAGTTGATGGCCGCACCAGACCTGCGTTCGGCAACTGAGGCCTTTGTCGGCTTTGAACGGCCCCAAGGCTACACCCGTGCCAACCCGGCGGGATCACATGGATGGGCCCATCGCCTGAGCGCCGCCGAAGAGGCGATGTCGCGGTTTGGGGTGACAGCCGACAACGCACATGGAAAGTTGAGCATTTTCGCCAGCGGGGCCGAAACTTTGGGCGTCGGCCTTGAAGGGTTCGGAGCGTCGATCTCTGGCCTGATCCAGGGGCTTGGGGCCAAGCATGGTCTGGGCGGTATCGCCGCAGGTTCATTGCTGACCGGGCTGGGCGGGTTGATCGGTTTGCCTGGGTTCGATTTGGGCGGCTTTACCGGAGGATCAGACCCCAAGCAGGTGGCCGGTTTGGTCCATGAGGGCGAGTACGTGTTCGATGCGGTAACAACACGCCGCATCGGGGTCAGGAACCTGGAAGCAATCCGCAGCGGTGCGATGAAAGGATACGAGACCGGCGGCTATGTTTCTTCCCTTCCGGCCCCAGCGATCAACGCGGGCAGCCCCGGTGTCGTGGCTGCCAACGGCAACGGTCAGGACCGGGTTGTGTTCGAGATGAACGTGAATGGCACCGGCAACGCGGAAATCCGCGAGGCAACCCACCAAGCCATCTCGATGGCGTTCGATCTTTTCAACCGGGAAATTCTACCAGGCCGCGTCCGCACCCTGGTCAACGACAGGTGGACAGGCTGATGTCTTATTCATTTCCACTGGGACCAGAGTTCCTTGATCTTCTTCCGATCCAGTCCATGGGTTTTGATCTGCCGTCGCAGGCCGAATTCTCCAAGACTGCGGGCGGTGAAATACTTGAAGCGGCTCTGGGAACGCGCCTTTGGCAAGGCAAGATCGTTCTGGACAAGATGACGACGGATGAAGAGGCCGACGTTCTGGCGATGATAGACGTTGTCACCTCGCCAGGGGCGTCGTTCATGGTTCATGATGTCAAGCGGCCGTGGCTGCGCAAGGACCCGAAAGGGCTCAACTTGGCTGGCTCAGCTCCGACACTCCTCGACGTTTCCGCAGACACGCGGTCAGTCAATATCGCAGGCCTCCCAGCCGGACTTGAGCTTAGTCGAGGCGACTATCTGGCCTTTTCCTATGGCGCCAACCCGGAGCGGTTTGCTCTGCATCGTGTGTCTGCTCCAGCAACAGTTGGAGCTGGCGGGGAGACCGGTCTGGTCGAAGTGCGTCCAAACGTTCGACCCGGCTGGGCCGTTGGGGCGACGGTCTCAATGACCCGCGCCGCCTGCAAAGCCAAGATCGTGCCTGGCTCTTTCGACCCTGGCAGCCGTGGCAGGCTTACGACCGGCGTTTCCTTCAACTGGATCCAAACCCTGAGGTAACGACGTGTTTGTCTACAGTCCCACACTTTCCGCTCACCTACAGTCCCGCTCTTCGATGTTGGTTCACCTCCTGGTCTGGCTTACCGCGCTGGACCGGGAAACTGACGAGGTTCACCGTATTGGGTTCTGGACCGGCGCTGATCACACAGAATTCACGATCAACGGGGAGACCAGAACCTACTATGGTGCCGGATCGATCTTGGAGGTGGATCCGGTAAAGCTGAGCACGGGGCTGGAGGTGCGAACTCAGAGAGTGCGGTTCAGCCAGGTCGCGCCTGAGCTTCTGCAAGCGGTGCGCCTTTATGACCCAAGGCATCAGCCGCTGGAAGTTCACCGGGCGTTTTTCGATCCGCTGTCAGAGCTCCTGATTGATGCGCCAGTACAATGCCTGTCAGGATTTACTGATCGGATCAGAGTGAACACCCCGGCCGAGGGGCGGGATGGTTCGATTGAGCTCACCATTGCGACCGCTGCCCGCGCGCTGACCCGAGCGCTGGGGCGTAAACGCAGTCACGCTTCGCTGAGCGGGCGATCACCTGACGACAAGTTTCGTCAATACGCATCGATGGCCGAACGTGTCGAAGTGAAATGGGGGCGAGGATGAGCGCCGTGCAGACCCCTTTGACGCGGCTTCCCGACTGGCAGCCACGTCTCAGACGCTTTCTGGCGCAGTCAGATGGTCGGCCATTGATCGCCGGAAAACATGATTGTTGCCTGTTTGGGGCAGGGGCCATCGAAGCCGAAACCGGGGTGGACCTGGCTGCGCCCTGGCGGGGCCGCTACAGCACGTTTCGAGGAGGATACCGCATTCTGCGAAAAGCAGGTTATTCCGACCACGTCGCACTGATCGCAAGCTTTCTTCAGGAAATCCCAGTCTTTGCTGTACGCGCAGGAGACATAGCAATTGTGCCTTCGGAATCCGGTGATGCGGTGGGTGTTGTTCAGGGTGAGGCCGTTTATGTGCTAGGCCTTGATGGCCGACTGAGCCTGGTTCCTCTGGCGCCCGTCCTGCGCCTCTTTCGCGTAGGAGAAGCCTGATGCCACAGGTAGCCGGTTTTGTCGTCGGAGCCTTCGGGTTTGGCGCAGGCTCCTTTGCAATCGGGTCCGCTGCATTTGGTGGATGGGCCGCAGGCGCGGCCTTCGCCAGCACGGCCTTGGGGGGGCTGGCTGTCAACCTTCTGACCACGGTTTCCTTGAGCGCCCTGCAGATCGCACTCAACAAACCTCGCCCTTCCGGTGGTGGCATCACTGTTTCGGCGACACTGCGAGGTGAACAGAACCCGGAAACTATTATCCTTGGGCGCACGGCTACAGCAGGTCAGGCGATCTGCCCACCGATGAGCCATGGCCCTGCCAACTACTATCTGACCCATGTTGTCGAACTCTGCAGCGCGCCGGGCGCCACACTTGATCGCCTGATCCTGGGCGACGAGTACGTGGAGATTGGGGAAACAGAGCACCCTGATTACGGTCGGCCGGTCCTGGGAGACTACGAGCACTTTGTTTGGATCAAGTATTACGACGGGTCTCAGACCGCCGCGGATCCAATGCTGCTCGACAAGTATGGCGATGATCCAGACCGCCCTTGGACCTCTGACATGGTGGGCGAGGGGTTGTGCTATGCGATTCTGACGTTCAAGCATCACTCATCGATCCTGCCCCAGGTGCCAACATACAGGTTCGAAATGACCGGTATCCCGGTCTATGACATTCGGAAGGATAGCTCGGCCGGGGGGCTCGGATCGCAGCGCTGGCATGATCCAGCCACCTGGGAGCAGTCGCTCAACCCGATCGTGAACCTGTGGAACATCTGGCGTGGCATCCGCTTGCCCGGTGGCGAGATCTGGGGAGGCGATGTGTCCGCGACGGCGCTGCCCAGTGGTAATTGGATTTCCCAGATGAACAAGTGCGACCAGCTGGTCGCATTGTCTGAGGGAGACCCGGAACCCCGGTATCGGTTTGGGATTGAGGCTGCGCTGACGGAAGAGCCCAACGCAATTGCCGAAGAGCTGCTGAAATCCGCCTCTGCTGACATCGCTGACATGGGGGGATATTGGCGCGTCCTGGTCGCGGAACCCGATCTGCCGGTCTACACGTTCAATGACGACGACATCCTGGTGTCGAGCGAACAGGAATATGACCCATTCCCGACCATCGGCGAGACCTACAACGGCGTGACCGCGTCGTATCCCGATCCGGAGAGCCTGTATGAGGCAAAAGACGCCCCGGGCCGCTACAATGCAGATTGGGAAGCTCGGGACGCTTTTGGACGCCGCACCGCCGATTTGAACCTCCCGGCAGTCCCTTTTGGCAACCAGGTGCAGCGGCTGATGCAAGGCTGGATCGATGATGAACGACGGTTCCGCCGTCACGTGTTTTCCCTCCCACCCGATTCGGCGGCGGTCGAGCTGCTTGACACAGTCGGATACACGTCAGCCCGAAACGGCTATGATGACAAAGACTTCACGGTTCGGGAGATCACTGAAAACCTCCTGACCGGGATTCGCAAGGTCAGCCTGCGGGAGCAGGATCCGGCAGACTACCTCTGGTCCACGGATCTTGAGTTGCCCGATCCGCCCGCCCCGATCGGCACGTCACGCGTCGCCGTGTTGGTTCCCGGATTTGATGTGCAGGCTGTCTCGATCATTGGCGACGACGGTGCCCCCCGCCGTCCGGCGCTGCGTATCCTCTGGGATCCTGAGGTTATGGCTGACGGGGTACGGTGGCAGATCCGCCTGAAGGATCAGCCTTCCGAGATTGTCACGGGGGCCTCTTTGGATATCGAGGCGGGCAACGCTACGGTTTCTGACACCATCCTTGCCGCCACCACCTATCAGGTTCAGTGCCGATTGGTGTCTCGTCAGTTGAGCGATTGGACAGCCTGGATAGACGTCACGACACCCGATATTCGACTGCGCGCCCGCGATCTGGATGATACGATCAACGACGCAATCACCGGTGCCAATGAGCGCGCCAACGATGCCTTTGATCTCCACTTTGTGGAGCTGCCGGAGGCGGATGGCACCCTTGGCGAGATGCGCGATGCGGTGTTTGGCGAAGACGGGGTGCTCACGCCGGTTCCCCTGGTGCCGCTGCTTACGCAGGCCTACGGGCCGCTGTTTGCCCCGCTTCCGATGATCGACCGTGTGAAGCTGGCCTATGGGCCGCTCGATGTCGAAGTGTCTGTGTCGGATCGTTTGGATATTGCGGTTGCCCGTCTCGACTTCGAAATCCCGCAGATCCGTTCGGCCTCGGGATCGGTTGACGAACTGTTCGAACTTTTGATCGGGCTGCAAGGCCAGGTCGGAGATGTGCAGCGCACCATGGCCCGCGCCGGGATCCGCGTCCTGGAGGATCAGGGCCGGGTGGAAATCGCGGCGCTTGCGGCGGCCAACGCCCGCCTGGGCGAGGTTGGCCTGACGCTGGATGCGATGTCGGGTCAGATCAGCCAGCGCGCGACAGTTGCTTATGTCAATGAGGCGATTTCCAACGCGGTCCTCGACCCAACCCAGATCCCGGTGATCTCTGATATTTCGCTGCGGCTGGGGTCGGTGGAAACCACGCTTGATGCGGAGACCGGCCGGATTGACCACCTGGCCAGCCTCTTCGTGGTGGAGGGCGCGGAGATGTCGCTGGTCGCTGTCAGCTCGCGCCTCGATGCGGCTGAAGAAGCCCTGACGCAGCGGGTCACGTCGGAAGATTTTGACGCGGAGGTCGAGCGCCTGAACGGGGTGGAGCAGACCCTGACGACGCTGGGCGATGTCTCGGAGCTGCGCCAGACGGTGACGGCCACGCGGGGCTTGCTGTCGGATCAGGACGCGCTTGGCGAGGCCACGATTGCGGATCTCTGGGCCAACCATCTGGGGCGGTCCACGCTGCGCAAGGCGGAAGCCGCCGGACGCCGGTCTCTGCGGGCCTTTGTGGATGAGAACTTCGCGGCCGAGGTACAGGCGCGCGATGAGCTATCGGTGCAGATCGGCGCAGCAGAGGCGCGGATTGTTCAGGAAGGGCAACTGCGCGCCGAAGAGGCGCTTGCGACGGGCGAGATCCTGTCACAGATGCAGATCGACCTGGAGAACCAGGACCAGACGCTGCAGGGCACCATCGAGACCCTGGATGAAACCACGGGCCGGGTTGAGCAGACAGAAGAGGGCTTGGAGGCAGAGGCGAAGCGGACCGATTTCCTGGGCGCGGCTATCCGCATTCAGGGTTCGGACGCGGAGGATGCCTCCGAACTGTCGCTGGCGGGCATGTGGGATGCGGTCAAAACCCGTGCTGATCAACGGCGCCAGCTGGCCGTTTCAATGCGGGCCATCAACGCGCGTGTTGACGAAGGGTTGCTCGCTGAGGCCACCGAACGGGCGGTGCTGGGCGTGGCTCTGGACGGGGCCTTCGCGTCGATCGCCGAAGAAAAGGTCGTCCGAGCGGAGCAGGACCGGGTGCTGGGGGAACAGGCCAGCCAGATCACGGCGCGTCTGGGCGCCACCGAGGCCGCGATTGTCGAGCTGAACCGGGTGGAACTGGGATCCACCTCGGCGCTTGTGCAATCACTCCTGAAGCTCTCAGGCGACGTCGAAGATCCTGACACCGGCCTAGCCCAAGCCCATGGCGAGATCACCGAGTTGAACACCGTGAACCTGGGCTCCACCTCTGCCCTGGTGCAGGCGCATCTGGAGGTGGCCGGGAAAGTTCTGGACCCTGAAACCGGCGTGGAAGCCAATGCGCGGGCGCTGGAAACCGTGACCTCTTCTGTCGAAGGTCAGGGGGAAGACCTGGAGGCCCTGGTTCAGCGGGCCGACGTGCTGGAGGCCGCTGTCCGGTCCGGTCAGATCCTGCCAAATGGGGACTTCGCAGAGGGCGACCTGCGCGGCTGGGAGGATATTCCCGCGACCTTCCTGGTGCGCAATCGCCAGGCGGGTGGCCCGGCGGCGCTGGCTGATGCGCCGACCCCTTATGTTCTGGAGATGGCCCAGCATGCGGCGTCCCAACGGGCGGCGGCGATCAAACATGTGCCTGTCCGCACCGATGAGACGTTCCGGGCCAGCCTGGTTGGAGCGGCTAGTGCGAGCGGATCGGCTCTGATCACGCTGCGCTTTGCGTTCTACGGGGCGGATGGTGCCTATCTGAGCGCGGTGGAGCGCAATATCAGCCTTTCGGGGCATGCGTGGGCCCCCCATCAGCCCGCAGACATCCAGACCCCGGCCGGCGCGCAATCGGCCTGGATCTGGCTGCGGCGCAATGCGGGTGGAACGGGCAATGTCTATGTCGCGGATCTGCGGGTCGAGCGGTTCACATCCGGTCAAACCGAAGCCCTCGCCAAAATCGAAGAGCTGAACACGGTCAACGCCAGTTCTGACGCTGCACTGGTTCAGGCGCATCTGTCGCTGGCTGGCACGGTCAATGATCCTGAGACCGGCCTTGCCAGAGCGCACGGTCTGATCACCGATCTGAACACGGTCA
>JALEGX010000117.1 GCA_022763485.1 Paracoccaceae bacterium
CCGGCGGGCCCTACTGGGTGCATTCGCCGCAACCACTCTTACGGCGGCACCGACATTCTCCAAAGCAGCAGGCTTCCTGCGCGGTGGCGGTGACATCCGCAGGCTGCGCATGTACTCGGGTCGCACCGGTGAACGGATCGACATGATCTACTGGATCGATGGCGATTACATCAAGGACGCGGTCAAAGAGATCAATCACTTCATGCGCGACTGGCGCAACGACAACGTGAAATCCATCGACCTGCGCACGATCGACATCATGGCCGCCGCCCACAACCTGCTGGATGTCAACGAACCCTATATGCTGCTGTCCGGTTACCGCAGCCCGCAGACCAACGCCATGCTGCGTCGCCGGTCGCGCGGCGTTGCCAAGAATTCCCTGCACATGAAAGGTCAGGCCGCGGACCTGCGTCTGGCCTCGCGGTCCGTCTCGCAGATGGCAAATGCCGCCATTTCCTGCCGCGCGGGCGGGGTTGGCAAATACTACGGTTCGAACTTCGTACACATGGATTGCGGCGCAGTGCGCTCCTGGCGCGGCTGAGCCGACCAGCCACAGGCAACCATACAGGCAACAGGGACCGAAGCTTTTCGGTCCCTTTTTCTTTGCCGGGCGCTTTTGTGGCGCGATCCCTGTGGCTTACTGCTCGCCTTCGGCGTCTTCGGCCTCAGCCAACAAGCCGCGCAACCGGTCCGCAATGGGGGTCGGATCAGCCCCCTCGGGCAGGTTTTCCAGCTCCCGCAGGGCGTTCAGGAAGCGCAGCATCCCCAGCATAGAGGCCGAGCCGGCCTCGCGATGGGCAAGGGCCCGGAAGTCTTCTTCTTCGGCTTTGACACGCTCCAACAAGTCGGCAACCGAGCGCAGGAACTTCGCACGGGTCTGGCGGTATTTGTCTTCCCCCAGCATGTCGATGAATTCGCGGACGGTATCCTCATCGATGGCTTCCGTCGGCACCTCCGGCTCTTCCCCCAGCACGAAATGCGCAATCACCCCGCGCAGCTTGTCGCGTGAGACCGGTTTGGTCAGGATCTCATCAAACCCGGCCCGTCGGAACTTGGCATGATCATCCTGCGCGATATGTGCAGTCAGGGCGATGATCGGCACCTTGGCCGATGCCCCGTCCCCCGACCGGATGCGCCGCGTGGCCTCCATCCCGTCCATTTCGGGCATGCTGATGTCCATGACGATCAGGTCATAGTGCTGAGCATCGGCCAGCCGGACCCCATCCAGCCCGTTTTCCGCCTCATGCACCTCGCAGCCACCGCCCTGCAACATCTCCACGACCAGGAAGCGGTTGATCTCATTGTCTTCGACCACAAGGATCCGGCACCCTTTGGCATGTGCGGCATCCGGCGACACCAGCGGTTGAACCTCCTGCTCCGGCTGCACCTCACTGGGCGGCAGCGGAATGGTCAGGCGGAACAGGCTGCCCTCTCCCTCGATACTGTCGGCGTCGATCTCACCGCCCATCGACTGGGCCAAGCGATGGGTGATGGCCAGCCCCAGCCCCGTGCCCTCGCTTTCGCGGGCATAGGAACTGTCGACCGTAACGAATTCACCAAAGATGCGTTCCAGGTCTTCCTCGGCAATGCCGATCCCGGTGTCGACGATACGGAATTCCACCATATCCGAGTCGCCCAGACGTTCGATTTCGACCGTGATGTCACCGTCGCGGGTGAACTTGATCGCATTGCCGATGAGGTTCAGGAGGCATTGCTGGACCCGGCGGGCGTCGCCCAGAACCGGGCCACGCGCCGCGTCAAAGATGACCAGGTCCAGGCTGTTGCCACGGTTGCGGGCCGACGCGCTCTGGCTTTCGATGAGCGCTGTCACCTGTTCGGACAGGTCAAAGGTGGACAGCACCGGAGCGTCCGCCCCGGCATCCAGCCGCGACAGGTCCAGAACGTCGTTGACATGATGCAGCAACAGATCCCCGGACACCCGGATTGCGTCCAGGAACCGGATCTGCCGTTTGGTCAGATTGTCCCTTTCAAACAGGTCGATGGCCCCCAGGATCCCGTTCAGCGGCGTGCACATTTCATGGCTCATCACGGTCAGCAGGTTGGACTTGGCCCGCTCTCCGGCCTGCGCTTCATCCCGCGCCCGGCGCAGGTCGTCTTCGGCCTGCAGACGCGCAGAGATATCGCGGATATAGGCGATGAACACTTCGCGGTTCTCATGCATGGCCGCAGAAAGGGACATTTCCACCGGAAACAGAGCGCCGGACTTGCGCATCCCCGTCAGCTGGACCCGCCCTGCCCCGATGACACGGGTCTCCCCCGAGGTCAGATAGTTGCGCATCCCGGCATGGTGGGCATCGCGCAGCTCAGGCGGCACGATCAGCGGCGCCATGGGCTTGCCAATTGCCTCATGCCGCTCATAACCAAAGATGGTGGTTGCGGCGTCATTCATTTCTACGATCCGGCCATCACGATCCACCACCAGGATGGCATCCAGCGCAGAGGTCACCATCGCCTCAAGCCGGCTTTGCACCTGCAGGTTTTCGCTGCTCACGCGCTGCCCCTTGCGAAACATCCGGTACAGAACCGTGATCGCCAGGAATAGACCGCTGATCAGCGCGGTCATCCAAACCGCCAGCCGCATCAGCGTCATCGACAGGTCTTCGCGCTGTGCGTCTGCCTTGCGGGCAAAAATGCGTATGGCCTGGATCACCATTTCTCTGACGTCCTCGCGCAGCTCTGTCAGGCTTTGGTCCATGGCTGTCAGGCTCTGACGCAGCTCCGCATCCCCGCCATCAATGATGGGCGTATAGCGTTGCAGGAACATCTGCGCCTGCGACAGGCCATCCTGTATCAGAACATCCTTGCGCAGCTCCCGGTACAGCGGACTTTCCTTGAGGGTGTTGATGCGACTGTAGAACAGGTCAAACCGGCGGCGCAGCTGGGACAGGTCCTGGACATCCCCGGCATTCACCCGCCGGATCATGTCCCCGAAGCGCACCACCTCCAGCTCGGTCTGCGCCATATTCCACTGCAGGTTGTCGCTGTCAGCGGTTTTGAGGATCTCAAGACGCCGAGAGGTTTCGCGCCCCAGAGACGCTGTCTGGAGCACGCATACGATCAGGACCAGGGCCAGCACAATGATCGTAATCTTCGCCTTGATCGAAATGACCCGGTCTATGATATGCCTCTTTGGTTGCGCTACCGATTGACGACCTTGATCCGGTCGAGCTGCCAGATGCTACGCGAATAGATCTGCTCTGACATATATTTCGGATCGTCGTCATAAGGATAGACCACCCAGAGCGGTCCCTTGTTGCGTACTGACATTTCTGCACCATTGCGCATATACGCCACAATCGGCCCACCGTTCACGGCATCCGACATCGGGATTTCCGTGTTGTAGTCGTTGATGGCATAGGCATCCATCTTGTTGCCCGTGGCCTCGACCCGCTGCAGAAGATCGGCCAGCGACACGCCCAGGAACACCTGCTCGCCCTCGGTCCAGATGGTGGTAGTCCGAATTTCCGTCGCGGGCAGATCCTTGAGCATATTCATGTCGAACGCCGCGCCGTCAGCGTCATTGGTTACGCCGATCAAGCCGCTGACCCGCAGCACCACCTGATCATCGGGTGCAGGCAGAGTGTCCGCGATTGCACCTATCGGAAGAAGCGACAGCGCGATGGCTGCCAATTTGATTTTGAAGCTCATGGCTCTACTCTTTCGCTGCTCCTGAACTACTGTGCCACAGACCAGCGGCGGCAAAACGGTGGAATCTGGTCACCAGACCTATCCTTTCGTATAGGAGCGGGTTATCATTTCCCCAAGGGCGCTTGCCGAAGACGTAAACCTTACGCTTTCGTTAACTGTTGGCCGCATAGAACAAGAACTTGATAGAGGCGATTTGAGGACGAAATGAGCGCATTGCGGGTACTCCTGGCAGATGATCACGAGATGGTACGCGACACCATATCTGCCTTTCTTGAGAACCAGGGGGAAGCGGCGGTGACTTCCGTTTCCGACCTTCCGGCAATCCTGAAAATCCTGGACACGGATACGGGTTTTGATCTGGTTTTGCTGGACTACAACATGCCCGGAATGAATGGATTGGAGGGGCTGAAAAAGGTTCTGAGCGCCGCGCCCGGTATCCGCGCTGCGATCCTTACAGGCTCTGCCCCGAACCGGGTTGCCCAAGAAGCGATGGATGCAGGCGCCATCGGGTTTCTGCCAAAGACGCTGAGCGCAAAGTCGCTTATCAACGCTGTGCGCTTCATGGCCGCCGGTGAGCCCTATGTTCCGGTGTCCCTGATGACCGAAGATCCAGAGCCGGAGACTCACCCTCTGGGTCAGCAGCTGAGCCGCCGGGAAAACCAGGTGCTGGAACGTCTGTGCCGGGGGCTGTCCAACAAGGAAATCGCCCGCGAGCTGGAGTTGCAGGAGGTGACCGTGAAGCTGCATGTGCGCACGCTTTGCCGCAAGCTGGACGCGCGCAACCGCACGCAGGCGGCGCTGATCGCCAAGGAGGCCGGGCTTTATTGAGCCCCATCTGGATCGACCTGTCCTCGGCAGGGGGGTATTGCCCGGACATAGCTTTGTCCCCGCCCCCAACCGCGCCTTGCGGCGAAATCGAAGATCAAACAAAAAGCGGCGCAACCGGGTTGCGCCGCTTTCGTTTTTACTGGGCAGATCCGGTTACAGGATCAGATCCCCATCGGCAAAGCGCAGGATTTCGACATGGGCCAACAGGTCGTCCCCGTCGCCAGCGCCCATTCCGGTGTAGCTGACCGTGGTGGCAAAGCCATTGCGCACGACCTGGTACTGGTCCTGGTTGAAGTTGAAGACCGCGATGTCGGTTCCCAGACCACCAATCAGATAGTCATCCCCGGCGTTGCCGATCAGGATGTCATCCCCGGCATGACCGTTCAGCACATCATTGGTACGCGCGCCCGTCAGCTTGTCGTCAAAAATGGTTCCCGCAAGCTTCTCGATCGACATATAGCGGTCTCCATCGGCTGCGCCCTGGCTGCCACGACCTCGCAGAAGCGAAGCTTCCACCCCGTCGAACGCGCCGAAATAGCTGACGCTGTCCCGACCCGTGCTGCCATCGGCAACATCATTGCCGCCGTAGCTGAAATGGAAGGCATCATCACCCGCCAGCCCCCGGAACATATCGTCGCCAAAGCCCCCGCGGAAGCTGTCGTCCTGGCTGGAGCCGGTCACGCGTTCGATGTTGCGGACAAAATCCACCTCACCACCCTTGTGCACCCGACCGTGCAGCAGATCCACGATCACACGATCAGGCTGGTCGGCATAGGACAACATATCACGGCCGGCGCCGCCGTCGATCAGGTTGCTGCCGTCGCCCGGCAGGAGCCAGTCATTGCCGTCACCACCGTTGAGCGTGTCATTGCCACCGTTGCCTGATAGCAGGTCATGACCGCCCAGACCGTCAACCACATCATGCCCTTCACCGGCCTCCAGAACGTCATTGTTGTCTGTGCCGACCAAAATCTCACCATCAGGGCGGGCGATATCATAAACCGCCGTGTTGCCGTCACCTTCATAGGCAATCAGGATCTGTGCCTTGCCAGAGGTGCTTTCTGCCGCCGGGATAAAGGCGATGGTTTCCGGGCTGATGTTGCCGTGCAGATCTCCGTTGATGTAGTTCACATAGGCCGGGTTGGCCGGATCGCTGACATCAAAGACGAACACACCGCTGTCGCGCTCCAGACCAACAAACAGAAGCGGACGATCATCGACCATGCCCACGGCGATGGCTTCGGGCTCGACCCCTTTGTCATCGGACCGATCGTCGAAGTCACGGTCATCGTGGTTGAACAGATCCGGGCGGATCTCTGCGATCAGGCGCGAGAAGGTCGAACCGCTGTCATACACGACATTGCCATCCACGTCGTAGACGGTGAAGGACCGGGCCCCATAGTGGAACAGCTGGTCGTGATCGCCGTCGCCGTCGGTGTCACCGATATCCGTGCGGATCTTCAGACGGCCCAGGTTTTCGTTCTGCTGCAACAGGTCCGCGTTCGGGAAGGCAGTCGGATCCAGAGTCAGATCCTTCACGCGATCTTCGGTATGGTCACGGGCGTCACCTTCATTTGCGGTGAAGACATAGGTCTGACCGTTGATCTGCATCGAGGTGATAGCGTCGGGCTGACGCATACCGAACAGGTTGTCGAAGTTCTGCAGGTTGATCGCATTGTCCCGGTTCGACGGGTCCAGCTCGAAACCGGGCTGCGACCGGTCGATCAGGCCAAAGCTGCGGATTGCGGTGATGCTGTTGGTGGTCAGATCGACCACCGCATAGGCATTGGCCTCCTGCAGCGACACCCAGGCGGTGTTCCCGTCCGGCAGAACCGTGATGTATTCCGGCTCCAGATCCTCGGACACCGATTTGCCCGGCTCCAGCAGGACACCCTGCGCAAACAGGGCCTGTTCCTGACCATCAAAGGCGGTGAAGTCCAGAACGGTGGTCTGGGCATTCGCCACCCCGTTCGAGATGTCGATGATGCCGATGGTTCCTGCCGGGTCGCTGCTGTCGGTCGGCTCTCCTTCGCCTGCAACCAGAATCTTCGATCCGTCAGGCGTGAAGGTCACCATATCGGGCAGGTTTCCAACTTCGATCGTGCCCAGCGGAGTGCCGTCCATCTGGAACAGCGCAACCACGCCGTTTGCGTCGCCATCGCGCGAAACCGCCGCGGCCACGATACCATTCTTGACAGCGACCGACTGCACGCCGTCGTAATCCACGATGCCGCTCAGATCGATCATGCCCGCCTTGGACTGGTCGTTCAGGTTGAAGATGTCGATGCGGTCTTGCGCGCCATTGGTGACGAAGGCCTTGCCGCCTTCGGTTGCGACGACCTCGGATCCACCGGTGAACAGCTCGGTTTCGCCGCTGTCCAGCTGACCCACGCGGGTGATTTCAACCGAAGCATCAGGCTCGTCGCTCAGGATCAGGTCGCGGCCGCCATTGCGCTCCAGCTGGATGATGCGGGTGTCGTTGAAGACATCGGTTTCGGCCTTGGCAAAGGCGTCATCTACGGTCCCGTGGTTTGCCATCATGAAATCGGCAAAGGCTTTCTGTTCGCCCAGCAGATTCGGCGCGTTGCCGTCCATGGTGGTGCCACCGTCTTCGGTCAGATACTGGATGTCGGTGGCCAGTTCCTGGAACGGGTAGCCGTCACCATTGTTGTCCACCAGGAAGTTCAGCGTGACCATGCGGATTTCAGCAGGTGCCTCAGAGGTCAGCATACCGTCCCGGTAGATGACGATGTCCGCACCGCTGACCGGATCAACCAGCGCAACGGTCTGGATGCGGCTGCCAGCGGTCGTGGTCTGGACCAACCCGGTGGCGGGGTCAGTGATGTAGTCCCCATTGCCATCGGTGGCCAGTTGCTGCGCCGGGCGGCTTTCGTCAAACGAGAAGCGGATGCCGCCGACCTGGGCAAAGCGGCCCGGGGTGGCGCCTGCATCGGTATCCGTTCCGGAAACAGCATGTTCCAGCAGCTGGATCAGCCCCTCGGCCGTGACGGTGATCAGGGTCAGGTCGTTGTTGAAGCGCAGCGAATTGTCGATATCCAGCTGCGATACCTGACCGTCCCCTTCGTCCAGACCGGTGTCGGTGGAGGCACCGATTTCCGCGCGGATCCCGCCGCCGTTCTTGAACGACACGGCGACCGAGGCATCAACCGAACGCGCCGCGGCCAGATTGGCGTCTGCGGTCAGGTTGCCCAGATTGCTTTCTTCGGTCCGAACGGTGCCGCGGCGTCCGTCCAGATAGACATCGTGAAAGCCGTGCAGAACCGCATCTGCGGCGTCCACGATGGCGCTGACCGCGTCGGTCAGGTCCTTGACGATATCCGCCTTGGTCGACCCGCTCAGCGCGTCCTCCAGGGTTGCAGCTCCGGTCACGTCCAGAACGCCCTGTTCATCCGTTGCGAAGACGCCGGACACGTTTGCATCAATGCTATTCAGCTGCAGGACGCCGTTGTCATCAAAGTCGACAACCAGACGGCCGACATAGGTGTATTCCCCATCCGTGCCGACGATCACGGTGGGATCATTGTCGGCATTGGTGGTCACGAAGGGATAAGAGTCTTCGACCTCATCGCCGCTGCGCAGCCTGTCCTGCCCGTCCGCCTGCAGCGTGTTCGACCCACCGGCGATGATGATGTCGACACCGTTCAGCAGTCCCGCCAGTTCCTTCTCCAGCGAAATCTGCTGCAGGTGAGAGGTCACGATGATCTTGTTGACGCCCTGGCCGATCAGCGCGTTGATCTGCGGTTGCAGAACAGCAGCCAGCGCCGCCATGTTGTTGCTGCCACCGGTGATTTCATCCACGCCACCGGTCGAGGAGATGGATTCGATCAGCTGGGTGGTTGCACCGACCACACCGATCTTTTCACCGCCGCGCTCGATGATGGTGGCCGGGGCGATGTCCGGCGTATGAACGCCATTGGCCAGATCGGCCAGGCTTTCGTTGAACTGATCCGAGGTCAGGATCTGATCGGTGAACAGGCCCGACAGGTTGCCGTCGCCCGAGAAATCCAGGTTGGCCGACAGGTAAGGGAACATCGCGCCCGGCCATTCGATGGTGCCACCTGCCCCATCCGCCCGGATAATCGACGCCAGCGCCGAGGTGCCCGGATCAAATTCGTGGTTGCCCAGCACCGAGGCATCGAAACCGAGGATGTTCATGATGGTGACATCGACACGGCCGCCACCGCGCCCCATGTCCAGCGTCACTCCGCTCAGGTCCTGACCCAGAACTTCGGTGAACAGGCGCGTGTAGGCCGCGTCCAGCGTTCCGCCCATCGAGAAATCCGCCGCCGTCGAAAAGAACGGACCCGGGATGTAGTTGTCGCCGGAGGACACCAGGATCGAGTTTGCGTGGGTGTCTTCAAGATGATCGACGATGGCCGCAAAGTTCGGCGCATTGTCCAGAGCATCAACACCGCCTTCCAGATCGTTGGCGTGCAGCAGCTGCAGGGTATAGGTCATCGGAGAATTTCCTTTGGGTGACAGTTCCGAAATACGCCGCCCGCCTAACAGGCGATTGTGACAGTTTTTCTGAACCTGCCGTGGGGTTATGCCCGACCTCCGCAAATCACGTTCACACCCCACGCAAAAGCGCGCCCTGACGTCACTTCAATAACCGCAATTTACGATTAAATTTCAAATGATTATCTTAAATTTTGGAAGTCACCCAGCAACCATCCCAGATATGTAAAACTTGGACGAAACTTTTGTAACACAAGGGCACAGGCGGGTCGGATCCCGGATTGGCTGCGCCTGTTTCGGGTCGCCTGATCACTCGCAACCCTCAATGGTCCGTCGCGCGGTCGAAAGCGGACAGAGCGCTGGGGAGAAACCGCTGGAGTTTGTTGATGCAGGCAAGGCCATTCCCCCCGACCGCATCGCCACGCAACATCTTCGGCGGCCGCTATTCGACCAGCCCGAAGACCATCCTGTAGAACAAGGATAACCGATCCACGTCCCCTGCCGTCACCGGCGTGTTTCGCGCCACCCGGGCCCGGACAAACGGACTTTCACTCTCACCTCACTTGGGGGAAGGATGAAAAGCAGTGCGGGCGGAGCGGCTTTGCCCCGCCAGCATGCCCCCTCGGGTCAACTCAGAGGGCTTAGCCTGCGGCCTTGCCGAAGCCGAACAGGCCACGGGCGCTGTCCTCATCGGACCGTTTCAACCGGCGGGCAGAGGCCCGGACGCCTTCGCGCAGCTGCAAATCCGAGCGCAGCACCGGCAGCTCCAGCGGTGCGCGTGAGATCAGGATGCCGCGCGCGCCCCCGGATCCTTCGACCATGTAGAGGTTCGCCTCTTCCCACTCCAGATGCCCGCCGTCGATCATCGACTGCAGATCGCGGACAAAGTTGTGGCACTGCTGGTTTTCGACCAGCAGAACGTATTTGTTGGCCTGACGCACCAGGTTCGCCAGCGCGACGAAATGGCTGACGGCGGTGTGAATATGCATGATCACGGCCTGGGTATAGATCAGGTCCGCCTTGGGCCAGCGATGCGAAAACGGCATCGTGATGTCCTGCAGCCCAAGCCGCCCCTGAAGTTCCGGATGCCGCTGCAAGGCCAGCTCAAGCTGCGTCGCACCGCGATCGCCCCCGCTGACCATGACCTGTGGATACAGGGCGCCGACATTGGCGATGTGGTCGCCGCCCCCGCAACCGACCTCATGCACGGTTTCCGGTTGCAACTGGCCGACCATTTCCAGGATCAGCTGCTGATTGGGATGGATCGGGGCACCGTGGGAGGTCACGTGACCGGTGGAGGCGTCAAAGGTCAACTGACCTTCGGTCGAGATCGCGCGATATTCGGTTTCGACATCCTTTTGCAGGCGCCGGTGATAGCTGTCCTGCGTGTAGTTGTCCCAATCGAAATCATCGTCGTAATATTTTCGGTTCTTGTAAAATAGCTGTCTGAACACACTCATGGCGCCAAATCCCCCCTCTTCCACGACGGGAGTAGCCTATCACGACTGTGTGAACAAGCACTGTGCCACAGCCCGCGCGAAGCCGTGGTGACACTGTCACGCTGACGGTTTAGGGTCGGCATATGGCGACACCCGTTTCATCCATCCGCAACCTCGGCCCGGCCTTCGAACAGAGCTGTGCACGCGCCGGCATCCACAGCGCCGAAGAGCTGCGCGCGCTGGGGGCCGATGCGGCCTATGCCCAGTTGCTGCGCCACGGGACCCGCCCACATTTCATCGGCTACTACGTGCTGGTCATGGCGCTGCAGGGGCGTCCCTGGAACGATTGCCAGGGGGAAGAGAAAAAGGCCCTGCGCAAGACATTCGACGCGCTCAAGGCAGAGATGTCCGATCCCGGGCTGTGCGCGTTTGAAAAGGCGATGAACGAAATCGGCGTGATCGCCCGGCCCTGATGAGGCTGGGGGTTTTGTGGGGTTTTGCCTCACGCGGGATCACATCGGGTCACGAGGTTTTTTCTTGAAAGCAATTGGGGCCCGGGCTTAGCTTGGCCGCGCCGTCGTTCAAGGCCGCATAGGTCTAAAACGCAGGGCATCCAGACAGGTCGGGCCTGCGTAACAGCTCACAGATACCAATCAGGTATCGGCAAACCCGAACCTTATTCTGGAGTGAGACCACATGCTTCGCATCGCAACTGCAACCGTCGCAACCCTGATGGCCACCACCGCTTTCGCCGGCGGCAACTACAAGGACATCGTTGACACGGCCGCCAGCACCGAAGGGTTCAGCACCCTCGTCGCCGCCGTACAGGCCGCAGGTCTGGTCGACACGCTGAAAGGCGATGGCCCGTTCACAGTCTTCGCGCCCACCGATGCCGCCTTTGCCGCGCTGCCCGAAGGCACGGTGGAGAACCTGCTGAAGCCGGAAAACAAGGACCAGCTGATCGCGGTTCTCACCTATCACGTGGTCCCCGGCAAGGTGATGTCGACCGACCTGAAGGACGACATGCAGGCCGTGACGGTTCAGGGTGGTGAGATCACCATCGACTTGGACAATGGCGTGATGATCAATGACGCCAATGTGGCCGCCGCCGACATCAAGACCAAGAACGGTGTGATCCATGTGATCGACAAGGTCATCCTGCCCAGCAGCTGACGCCCGCGCGCGCCCCGTTTTCTTGCAAAGAAAACGGCCCGAAATCTTTGCAAGATTTCGGCACCCAAAGAAAAACCGCCCGCTGAGATCTCAGCGGGCGGCTCTGTGTCCGGGATCGGATCGGGCTTAGCCGACCAGTTCGATGCCCGAGAAGAAGTAGGCGATTTCAACAGCCGCGGTTTCCGGAGCGTCGGAACCGTGGACCGAGTTTTCACCAACCGATTCAGCGAACTCGGCGCGGATGGTGCCGGCGGCTGCGTCTGCGGGGTTGGTTGCGCCCATGACTTCACGGTTCTTTGCAATGGCGCCTTCGCCTTCCAGAACCTGAACGACGACCGGAGCCGACGACATGAATTCGCACAGTTCGTCATAGAACGGACGCTCGGCGTGCACTTCGTAGAATTTGCCGGCCTGTTCCTTGGTCATGTGGATGCGCTTCTGAGCAACAATGCGCAGGCCCGCTTCTTCGAACTTGGCGTTGATCTTGCCGGTCAGGTTGCGGCGGGTTGCATCGGGCTTGATGATCGAAAAGGTACGTTCCAGTGCCATGTGGCCTCTCCTTGGTCTGATGGCTTGGGGCCAAGCCCGCGCCGTAAACAATTGCGCGCCGCCTAACACGGTCTGCGTCGCAAGAAAAGTGTCTTGATGGCTAATCCCCGTTTTCGCCTTTAGATCGCATCGGGCAAGGGGGCGTGACGGTCCAGCCAGCGCACGTAGAGAATGCAGACCAACCCCAGGAAACTGGCCGCGGCCATCATGCCCAGCACCAGGTAGGGCGCGTTCGCGGCCTGTACCAGCGTTCCGGTTGCCGTGGTCAGAAGCGCCCCCAAAGCCACGGTCAGCGCCCCCGAAAGGCCAGAGGCGCTGCCGGCCAGCCCCGCCCGCACCGACATCACGCCAACGGTGGCATTGGCCACGGTCAGACCATTGCCGAACCCCACCAGGATGGCCGAGCCGAAGAACACCCAGACCGATCCGGCACCGCTCCAGAACAACAGCAGCCCGCCGGCCGGGCCCAGCGTTGCCACGATCCGGCCAAACAGAATCAGCGTGGTCAGCCCGGCATGGGCCGCCATCCGGCCGGTGACATAATTGCCCAGCATGAAGCCCCCGGTGATGATCCCGATCCCCAAGCCCAGCTGTGCCGGGTTCAGGTCAAACCAGGACGCGGCCACAAGCGGCGCACCGGTGATGAAGGCATAGAACGCGCCGATCGAGAAGGAGGCGCAAAGCGCGTAGCCCCAGAAGCGGCGCGACGCAAAAAGCAACGGATATTGCCGCATCTGCGCGCCGAAGGTGGCAGAGCGCGTGGTGTTGGTCTCGCCCAGATCGGCCCAGAGCAGCACCACCATGCCAAGTCCCATGAGCGCATAGAGCACGAAGCTGGAGCGCCATCCGAACAGGATGTCCAACTGACCGCCCAGCATCGGCCCCAGCATCGGAGCCAGTGCCATCGACATGGTCACATAGCCCAGCTTGCTGGCGGCTTCCTTGGGGTCATACATGTCCCGTATCGCCGCGCGCGAAATCACCTGCCCGGCAATCGCTGCGCCCTGCAACATCCGGAAGCCCAGAAAGACCCAAACCGTTTCCGCCAACACGCAACCGATGGAGGCCAGCGCGAAGATCGCCAGCGACACCAGCATCAGCGGCCGCCGCCCAAACCGGTCCGACAGCGGCCCCATGATCAGCTGCAACACCCCCGACACGATCAGATACAGCGCCACCGACAGGTTGACGACGGCGTAATCGGTGCTGAAATCCACGGCCATCTGCGGCAGCGACGGCAGGAACATGTTCAGCGACAGCACGGCCAGCGCCGAAGCAAACACAAGCGTGATGATATGCGGCGGGCTTTGGGCGGGGCGCATGGGAAAACACTTCCAAAAGAACTCTTGAGGCAACAGCTAGCACGCGCTCCTGCCTTCGGCCACCGATCCCCGTTCAATTCGCTGGCAGGGCATGGGGCGCTCTGTTAAGAGCCGATCCATGTTGAGGATCGAGAACATCACCTATGCGGTCGAAGGCCGTCCGCTTTTCGAAGGCGCCAGCGCCGTCATCCCGACCGGTCACAAGGTCGGTCTGGTCGGTCGCAACGGCACGGGCAAGACCACGCTGTTCCGGCTGATCCGGGGGGAGCTGTCGCTGGAGTCCGGTCAGCTGTCCCTGCCCTCGCAGGCCCGTATCGGCGGCGTTGCGCAGGAAGCGCCGGCGTCAGATGTATCGCTGCTGAACACGGTGCTGGCCGCAGATACCGAGCGCGCCGCCCTGATGGCCGAAGCGGATGCAACGCAGGATCCGACCCGGATCGCCGAAATCCAGACCCGGCTGGCGGATATCGACGCCTGGTCGGCCGAGGCGCGCGCCTCTTCGATCCTGAAGGGCCTGGGCTTTGACGATACCGACCAGCAACGACCCTGCGCCGATTTCTCGGGCGGGTGGCGGATGCGCGTGGCGTTGGCGGCGGTTCTGTTTGCCCAGCCCGATCTGCTGCTGCTTGACGAACCAACCAACTATCTGGACCTCGAAGGCGCGTTGTGGCTGGAAAGCTATCTGGCGAAATACCCGCATACGGTGCTGATCGTGTCGCACGATCGCGGTCTGCTGAACCGGGCGGTCGGCTCGATCCTGCATCTTGAGGACCGCAAGCTGACCCTCTACCAGGGGCCCTACGACCAATTCGCCCGTCAGCGCGCCGAACGGCTGGCCCAGGCCGAAGCCATGGCCAAGAAGCAGGAGGCGCGACGCGCGCATCTGCAATCCTATGTGGACCGCTTCCGCTACAAGGCCGACAAGGCGAAACAGGCCCAGTCGCGGATCAAGGCACTGGCGCGGATGCAGCCGATTTCCTCACCTCAGGAGGCCGCGCTGCGGGCCTTTACCTTCCCCGAGCCCGAAGAGATGTCCCCACCGATCATCCAGATCGAAGGAGGCATCACGGGCTACGGCGACACCGAGGTTCTGAAGCGTCTGAACCTGCGGATCGATCAGGATGACCGCATCGCCCTGCTGGGCAAGAACGGCCAGGGCAAGTCCACCCTGTCCAAACTGCTGAGCGACCGGCTGCCGCTGATGGCGGGCAAGATGACCCGCAGCTCGAAACTGCGCATCGGGTATTTCGCCCAGCATCAGGTTGATGAGCTGCACGTGGACGAAACGCCTCTGGACCACCTGCGCCGGCTGCGGCCGGATGAGGCCCCGGCCCGCTGGCGGTCGCGCCTTGCGGGCTTCGGGCTGGGGTCTGCCCAGGTCGAAACAGAGGTCGGACGGCTGTCGGGCGGCCAGAAAGCCCGGCTATCGCTGCTGATCGCCACCATCGACGCGCCGCATATCCTGATCCTTGACGAACCGACCAACCACCTGGACATCGAAAGCCGCGAAGCGCTGGTCGAGGCGCTGACCGCCTATTCCGGCGCGGTGATCCTTGTCAGCCACGACATGCACCTGCTGAGCCTGGTTGCCGACCGGCTGTGGCTGGTTTCGGCCGGGACGGTGAACCCCTATGAGGGCGATCTGGAGGCCTATCGCAGTTTCCTGCTGGAGCGCGACAAACCCGCGCCGAAACCCAAGGCCCCCGCCGCCACCGACAAGCCCAAACGCGCCGCGCGGGATGTCCTCCTGGCGCTGCGGTCCGACGTGCGCAAATCCGAGGCGCGGGTCGAGAAACTGACCGAGATGCGGGAAAAGCTGGACGAGAAGCTGGCCGATCCGGCATTGTATGAACCGGGCAAACAGGCCGACATGCAGGTCTGGCAACGCAAACACGCCGAGGTGATCGAGGCGCTGGACAAGGCCGAGGCGCTTTGGATGGACGCGCTTGAAAAGCTGGAAACCGCAGAGGGCTGACCCATAGACACCGCCTTTCTCATAACCTCTTTCGTCACGCTGTTCGTGATCGTCGACCCCATCGGGTTGATGCCGCTCTTCGTGGCGCTGACCCAGGGCATGACCCCGGCGGAACGCCGCTCGGTTGCGCTGCGCTCCTGCGGCGTGGGGGCGGTGCTGCTGACGATGTTTGCCCTGTTTGGCGAGGCGGTTCTAGGCTTTGTCGGGATCTCGATGCCGGCCTTCCGGGTCGCCGGCGGGGTCCTGCTGTTCCTGACCGCCTTCGACATGCTGTTCGAACGGCGCACCAAGCGGCGCGAAGGTCAGGCCGAAGATGATTTTCCCGATCCGTCGGTCTTTCCCATCGCCATGCCCCTGATCGCCGGTCCCGGTGCCATTGCCACCGTGATCCTGCTGGCTGGACAGCGGCCCGGTTTCGAGGGGCTGGCGCTGGTCATCGCGATCATGCTGGCGGTGCTGGGCAGCGTGCTGCTGATGTTCCTGCTGGCGCCGCTTTTTGAACGGCTGCTGGGCAAGACCGGCATCAATGTCGTCACCCGCCTGCTGGGCATGTTGCTGGCCGCACTGTCGGTGCAGTTCATCCTGGACGGGCTGCGCGATTTCGGATTTGCCGGTCCGGTCTGACGCCTGCCCCCTGACATTCCAGCCCTGCGCGCCTACATGATAAGTTGAGCAAACGAGGATCATCATGACCGGCGACCAATTCGGAGAAGCGCTTTTTCTCGTCATCCTGGGCGGTGCCGTGCTGGTGTGGTTCATCGCCCAGAACCGGCTGTCCCTGGGTCGGGTCGCGCAGCAGGCGCTGATCTGGGTGCTGATCTTCGTGGGCGTCATTGCCGCCGTGGGGGTCTGGGACGATATCCGCACCACTGTCACGCCCCGGCAGACCGTGCACGCCGACAGCCAGCAGATCACCGTTCCCCGCAGCCGCGACGGTCATTTCCGGCTGACCCTGATGATCAACGATCAGCCCATTCCCTTTCTGGTCGACACCGGTGCCACCCAGATCGTGCTGACCCGCGAAGACGCGGAACGCGCCGGGCTGGATCCCGCCAACATGATCTTTTCAGGCATTGCCATGACCGCAAATGGCGAGGTCCGCACCGCCCCCGTGCGCCTGGACGCCGTGGCGCTTGGCCCCTTCGTGGACCACCGTGTTGGCGCCTGGGTCAATGGTGGCGAGCTGGAACAATCGCTGCTCGGCATGAGCTACCTGCAACGCTGGTCCTCGGTGTCTTTTCAGGGGGACACACTGGTTCTGGATCGGTGAACCCAATCCTTATCCGGCTTCGCTCAACGCTCCGCCTTCTTCTCCCAACGGCCTGATTCTTCGGACCAATATTGGGCCGAACATCCCGCGTCGGTCAGGGTTTTCCACTGGCCGCGCGCGTGTTGCACGGCTTCGGGGTCCAGACCGTCGAACAGGATACAGACGCGGTCCAGCTCGGTCACCTCTTCGGGTGTGACCGGAGCGCCGTCGCAGGCCATCACGCATTGCGCACCATTTGCGGGCTTTGCGGCCATCGTCAGCAGGATGGGTTGCAGCGCGTCATGCGGGCCACCTTCCACCCCGTGCGCGAGGAACCCCTCATCCGGTCCCAGCCACAGTTTTTCGTCCAGCCAGGCCAGCCGATCGGGATCCGCACCCCGCACCGCCACGCGCCAGCCGGCCGCGCGGGCACGGTCCAGCAGAACCGGCAGCGTCTCATGCAGAGGCCGCCGGGTCAGGTGATAGAAGTAGACCGCGCCCAAGGGCTTACTCCGCCTCGAAGCTGTCGCGCACCAGACGGTCCAGCGCCCGCACGCCCCAGCCGGTCGCGCCTTTGGGCGCATAGCTGGTGTCTGCGGTCACCGAGGCAACACCGGCGATATCCAGGTGGATCCACGGGGTGCCGTCCTTGACAAAGCGCTGCAGGAACTGCGCCGCGGTGATCGAGCCCGCCGGGCGGCCGCCGACGTTCTTCATGTCTGCGATGCGCGACTTCAGCTGGTCGTCATAGGCTTTGCCCAACGGCATCCGCCATGCGCCCTCATCCTCGGCCTCGGCCGCCTTCAGGAAGGCGTTGCACAGGCTGTCGTCATTAGAGAAGACACCGGCATTTTCATGCCCTAGGCCAATGATGATCGCGCCGGTCAGCGTCGCCAGGTCGATCATGCCCGCCGGGTTGAAACGATCCTGCGCGTACCACATCACGTCGCACAGCACCAAACGCCCTTCGGCGTCGGTGTTGATGATCTCGACCGTGTCGCCCTTCATCGAGGTCACGACATCTCCGGGACGGGTGGCATTGCCCGAGGGCATGTTCTCCACCAGCCCGACCAGCCCCACGACATTGGCCTTGGCCTTGCGCCCAGCCAGCGCGCGCATGGTTCCGGCAACCACACCGGCGCCGCCCATGTCCATGGTCATGTCTTCCATGCCCGCCGCCGGTTTCAGAGAGATACCGCCGGTGTCAAAGACCACGCCCTTGCCGACCAGCGCCAGCGGGGCCTGGCCTTCAGTGCCGCCCTTCCACTGCATCACCACGACCTTGGAGGGGCTGTCGGATCCCTGCCCGACGCTCAGCAGCGTGCGCATGCCCAGCTCTTCCAGTTGCGCCTCATCCAGAACCTCGACTTCCAGCCCCAGCTCAGTCATCTCCACCAGACGCTCGGCAAAGTTGGAGGTGGTCAGCACGTTGGCCGGTTCATTGACCAGATCCCGGGTCATGTGGACCCCGTCGGCCACAGCGGCCAGCGGCGCATAAGCCACCTCTGCCTCTTCGGGTTTCTTGTGGGCGATCACCACCTCACCGCGCGGCTCTGCCTCGGCCGACTTGTGACGTTCGAACGCGTAGTCGCGCAGCGCCATGCCCAGTGCGAATTCCGCAGTTTTCAGCATTGAGGCCGCCATGACGGTCACCGGCTTGCCCCCCGCCACTTTGGCCAGTGCCGAACCGGCCTTGCGGGCCTCGGTTTCGGTGGCACGGCGCGGCAACACAACCACATCCACCGCTTCGGCCTCCAGACCCGCAGGCCAGGCCAGCGAGAAGACCTGACCGGATTTGGCCTTGGCAAAGCTGTCGCTCTCCAGCAGGCGCGCCAGCCCGCCCTTGGTCACCCGGTTCACCGTCCGACACGCCTGATCCAAGGTCCCCTCGGGCGGCACGATCAGCGCGACACGGCCCTTGGCTGTCAGAACATCCGACGGGACAAACGGCACAAATCGGATCGGGGTTGCTTGGGTCATGCTGTGGCTCTCCTGTTGCGGCCTCTATGGGTCATTGTCCGCTCAGAGGTAACGCGACAGGCCCCGGTTGACCAGATAGCAGTTTTCCCCGCCAAGCAATTGCTCTAAGGTCACAAAAAACCAAGATGGCAGGATCTGGGGGGATCGAGTTGTCACGATACGACAGATATGTCCTGTCGCAATATCTGCTGTTTTTCGGCTTCTTTGCGCTTATCCTAGTTGCGGTGTTCTGGATCAACCGCGCCGTCGTGCTGTTTGACCGGCTGATCGGCGACGGACAATCTGCCCTTGTTTTTCTGGAGTTTACGGCGCTGACCTTACCCAATCTGGTAAGGATGGTGCTGCCGATGGCGGTGTTTGCCGGGGCTGTCTGGGTGACCAACCGCCTGAACAGTGAAAGCGAACTGACCGTGATGCAGGCCACCGGGTTCAGCCCCTGGCGGCTGGCCCGTCCGGCGCTGGTCTTCGGTCTGATCACCGCCGGGATGATGTCGATTCTCACCCATGTGCTGCTGCCTGCCTCGATCAGCCAGCTGGCCGAGCGGGAATCCGAGATCGCGCGCAATGTGACCGCTCGCCTGCTGACCGAAGGGGCGTTTCTGCATCCGGCGGATGGGGTGACCTTCTACATTCGGCAGATTGATGCCGATGGCACGCTGCGCGACGTCTTCCTGTCCGACAACCGCGATCCGGAACAAAGCGTCATCTACACGGGGGCCCGCGCTTTTCTGGTCCGCGATGGCGAGCGCGCCAACCTGATCATGGTGGACGGGCTGGCGCAGCGTCTGGACATGCAGAGCCAGACCATGTCCACCACCGTGTTTTCCGATTTCTCCTATGACATCGCCTCGGTGCTGAAAAAGGACGAAAGCTCGATCCGCAATATCCGCGCCATCACCACGCCCGAGCTGATCACCGACCGCGCAACCATTCATGAGACCGAAGGCTATACCGAAGGGCAGCTGGTGCAGGAGCTGCACCTGCGGTTTGCCCGCGCCCTGATCTGCGTTGCGGTTGCTTTGATCGGCTTTTCGGCGCTGCTGGTCGGCGGGTTTTCCCGCTTCGGTGTCTGGCGCCAGGCACTGGGGGCCTTCCTGTTGCTGATCATCCTTGAGGCCCTGCGCGGCGTGGTGACAGAGCCGGTGATCAAGAACCCCGACCTGTGGATCCTGACCTATGTGCCCACTCTGCTGGGTGTCGGGGTGGCGGCACTGTTCCTGCAAATTTCGGCCAGACCGATCTCTGCCCTGTTCCGACGTGGCAGCACCAGCCAGACGGGGGCCGCGGCATGAAGCTGGATTTCTATTTCGCCCGCCGGTTCCTGCAATCGCTCCTGATGATCGGGCTGGTCTTTCTGGCGCTTCTGATGCTGGTCGACATGATCGAACAGATCCGCCGGTTCGAGGGCGTGAACGTGTCGATGGGCCAGCTGCTGCGCCTGACCCTGCTGAACACCCCCGCCGCGATCAGCGAGATCCTGCCGCTGATGATGATCCTGGCCACCATTCTGCTGTTTGTCAGCCTGGCGCGGTCCAGTGAACTGGTGGTCACCCGCGCGACCGGCCGTTCCGGCATCCGCGCCCTGGCGGCCCCCGTTGCCGTGTCCGTGCTGATCGGGATCCTGACGGTAACCACGCTGAACCCCATTGTGGCCGCGACCTCCAACCGGGCACAGGAGCTGGCGGACACCTATCGCAACGGCGGGCCTTCGGTTCTGTCGCTGACGGGCGACGGTCTGTGGCTGCGTCAGGGCAGCCCGATGGGCCAGTCGGTGATCCATGCCCGCGGCTATGGCGGGGCCACGGCGGCGATCAAGCTTTATGACGTCACCTTCCTAAGCTACGCGCCCGAAGGCGGTCCGGTGCGTCAGATCCGCGCCGAGGTTGCGCAGCTCCGGGACGACGATTGGGTGCTGACCAATGCCAAGGTCTGGCCGCTGGCGGCGGGTTTGAACCCCGAAGCCAACGCCGCGCTGCATGACGAACTGCGCGTGCCCACCACGCTGACGCAGGACCGGATCCGCGACAGCCTGGGCCGCCCGTCGGGCATTTCGGTCTATGACCTGCCCGCCACCATTCGCGAGCTGGCCGCCGCCGGCTTTTCGACCAAACGCTATGAGGTCTGGTATCAGGTCGAACTGGCCCGCCCGCTGTTCCTGATGGCGATGGTGCTGGTCGGCGCGGCCTTCACCATGCGGCACACACGCTTCGGCGGCACCGGCGTTGCCGTTCTGGCGGCGGTGCTGCTGGGCTTCTCTTTGTACTTCATTCGGAACTTTGCCCAGATCCTGGGGGAAAACGGGCAAATTCCAATCGCACTTGCGGCCTGGGCGCCGCCAATCGCATCGATCCTGCTGACGCTGGGTCTGCTGCTACATGCCGAGGACGGATAAGATGAACCGTGCCCTACTCCTTTTGACGGCTGCCATTCCGCTGTCGATGCTGCCCGCTCTGCCCACGTCGGTGCAGGCGCAGCAGGCACCCGCCGATGCCCAGGCCCAGAGCACCCCGGCCACGCTGGTGGCGGATCAGGTGTTCATCACCCGCGACCGCAAGCTAATTGCCGAAGGCAATGTCGAAGCGTTCCAGGGGGATGTGCGTCTGAAGGCCCAGCGGATCGTCTTTGACCGCACCCAGGGCAGCCTGCAGATCGAGGGGCCGATCCGGATCGACCAACGCGGCGACGTGACCATTCTGGCCGATGCCGCGCAGCTGGATCCGGGGCTGCAGAATGGTCTGCTGACCGGTGCGCGCATGGTCTTCCAGCAGCAGCTGCAGCTTGCCGCGCTGCAAATGACCCGCGTTCAGGGCCGCTATTCGCAGCTTTTCAAGACCGCCGTCACCTCCTGTGATGTGTGCGACGACGGGCGCCCGCCGCTCTGGCAGATCCGCGCCCGCAAGATCACCCATGACGAACAGGAACGGCAGCTCTACTTCGAAGAAGCGCAGTTCATGGTGATGGACGTGCCGGTGTTCTATGTGCCTGCGATGCGCCTGCCCGATCCGACGCTGGAGCGCGCGACCGGCTTTCTGATCCCGTCGATCCGCACCACCTCGCAGCTGAGCACCGGGATCAAGGTGCCCTATTTCTTCCGGCTGGGCGATCATGCCGACCTGACGTTGTCGCCCTATCTGTCGCCCAAAACCCGCACGCTGGACTTCCGCTATCGTCAGGCCTTCCGCACCGGGCGGATCACCTTCGAAGGGGCCTATACGCGTGACGATCTGGAACCCAACAATGACCGCGGCTATTTCTATGCGCTCGGCCAGTTCGACGTGGGGCGCGATTTCCAGCTGGAATTCAACCTCAAGACGGTGTCCGACAATGCCTATCTGTCCGACTATGGACTGGAAGACCCTGACCGTCTGCGCAGTGAAATCGCGCTCAGCCGCTATCGCCGGGACGAAGCGATCCGGCTGGCCGTCATCGACTACAACTCGCTGCGGGACGGGGTGGACGAATCCATCCTGCCGACCACCGTGTTCGACGCCGAATACGAACGGCGGCTGTTCCCCTCTGCTATCGGCGGGGAACTGCGGTTGGCGGCCTTCCTGCATGCCCACCACCGGACCTCGGCAGCGGATGTCACCGGCCGCGACGTGGGCCGGGCGACGGTGGATGTCAGCTGGCAGCGCAACTGGATTGCCACCAACGGGTTGCGCACCGATTGGGAAATCGGCACCGCCATTGATACCTTTGGCATCTACGATGATTCCGGCTTCCCCAGCCGGATCAACCGGACCACTCCGCGCGCTGCGCTGACCTTCAGCCTGCCGATGACCCGCCGCGGGCCCGGCGGCGGCACGCATTTCCTGGAACCCGTTGCACAGCTGGGGTGGAGCGACGTCTCCAACACGCCCGTCCCCAATGACGAAAGCCGCTTTGTCGAATTTGATCAGGGCAGCCTTCTGGACTTGTCCCGCTTCCCGGCAAATGACGTGCGTGAGGACGGGCTGACCTTTGTCTATGGCCTGAACTGGGCGCATTACGCGGCGCAGGGCTGGCAGGCCAACGCCACGATCGGTCAGGTGTTCCGCGAGAACTCCAATGCCAATTTCTCGACCACCTCGGGGTTGGCGGGCACCTCTTCGAACCTGCTGCTGGCCGGTCAGCTGAAGCTGACCAAGGGGCTGGCGATCACCGCGCGCGGCCTGATGGATGGCTCGCTTGACCTGTCCAAGGCCGAACTGCGCGGCGACTGGATTTCCGAGAAGGCCAGCCTGTCATCGACCTATCTGTGGCTGGGCATTGATCCGGCAGAGGGCCGCACGGCGGAAGTGTCCGAATTGTGGTTCGATGGCAGCTATCAGGTGTCAGCCAACTGGACCGCCAGCGCCAACCTGCGCTATGACTTTGCCGACAGCCGAGCCCGCCGCGCAGGTGTCGGACTTGTGTACAACAATGAATGTGTCACGGTCGACCTGTCGCTCAACCGTCGCTATACGTCGACGACAAGTGTTGAGCCTTCGACCGATTTCGGCTTTACCATTTCACTCAACGGATTTGCCGTTGACAGCGGAACAGAAGAATACAAGCGATCATGCAGACATACCTGACCCCCCTGACCAAAGCCCTGACCCGGGCCGTCGCGCCCCTGGCTGTGGCCGCCGCGCTGGCGGCAGCCCCTCTTGCGGGACAGGCGCAGGGCTTGTTCTCGCCCGCCTATGTGGTCAACGATTCCGTGGTGACCAATTTCGAGCTTGAGCAGCGGGTCCTGCTGCTGCAACTGCTGCGCTTTCCCGGTGATCCGGCCCAGGTGGCCCGCAAGGAATTGGTTGACGACCGCCTGAAGGAAGAGACCTACAAGCAGGCCGGGATCGAAGTCACCGAGGAGATGATCAAGAACGGGATCGAGGAATTCGCCAAGCGGGCCAACCTGTCGGGCGAGGAATTTGCCGGGATCCTGGAACAGAACGGCGTGTCCCCACAGACGCTGCGCGATTTCATCACCGTGGGCCTTGGATGGCGCGAATACATCGCGTCGACCTACCTGTCGCGCGCCCGTCCGACCGATGCTGAAATCGACCGTGCCATGGGCCAGACCGAATCCGGCAGCGTGCAGGTGCTGCTGTCCGAGCTGATCATGCCGATCACGCCGCAGAATGCCGCGCAGGTCGAAGAGATCGCGCAGGAAGTGTCCCAGCTGACCAGCTTTGACGCGTTTTCGGCCGCTGCCACGCAATTCTCCGCCGCGGATAGCCGCAACAATGGCGGACGTCTGAACTGGATGGCGCTGTCGCAACTGCCGCCGGCCCTGCGCGCCACCCTGCTGGGTCTGGCCCCCGGTGAAGTCACCTCGCCGATCTCGCTGCAGAACGCCGTGGCCCTGTTCCAGATGCGCGACCTCCGCGAAGTCGCCGCCGCGGCGCCGAAATACGCCGCCATCGAATATGCGACCTATTTCATCCCCGGCGGGCGCAGCCCCGAAGCGCTGGCCACGGCCAAGCGGATTTCCGACAGTATCGACACCTGCGATGACCTGTATGGCATCGCCAAGGATCAACCGGCCGAGGTTCTGGAACGCCAGAGCGTAAAGCCGTCGGAGCTGCCGCAGGATATCGCCATCGAGCTGGCCAAGCTGGACAATGACGAAATCTCTACCGCGCTGACCCGCAACAACGGTCAGACGCTGGTCCTGCTGATGATGTGTGGCCGCACCGGCGAACTGGCCGGTGACGCCACCCGCGAGGAAATCACCAATGCCCTGACCCAACAGCGTCTGGGCGCGTTCTCCAACAGCAAGGTTGCCCAGCTTCGCGCCGAGGCGATCATCGTCGAGAAATGAACGCACCCATCGCGCTGAGCTGCGGCGAACCTGCGGGCATCGGGCCGGAAATCGCCGTGGCCGCATGGGATCAGCTGCGCGAGCGCTGTCCTTTCGTCTGGATCGGCGACCCACGGCATCTGCCTGCCGGAAGCCGGTTCCAGGAGGTCCGCGATCTGTCGGACACGGCGGGGATCTGCCCCGATGCGCTGCCCGTTCTGCCGCTGGATTTCGGATCTGATGCCACACCGGGCCAGGCCAAGGCCGCCCATGCAAAGGGGGTGATTCAGGCGATCGAAACCGCCGTATCGCTGACCCGTGCAGGTCAGGCCAGCGCCGTCTGCACCGCTCCGATCCACAAGAAGGCGCTGATCGACGGCGCCAATTTTGCCCACCCTGGCCATACCGAGTTTCTGGCCGCCCTTGGTGGTGTGCAGGATGTGGTGATGATGCTGGCCAGCGAACAGCTGCGGGTGGTTCCGGCGACGATCCACATTGCGTTGGCCGATGTGCCCCGCGTGCTGACCCCAGCCCGGCTGCGCCGCACGATCGAGATCACGGCCGAAGGGCTGCGCCATCAGTTCAGCATAGACTGCCCGCGGATCGCCGTGACCGGCCTGAACCCCCATGCAGGGGAAGGCGGTGCCATGGGACAGGAGGAGCTGGACTGGATCAACGCCCTGCTGCTGGAGATGGCGCAGAGCGACGACATGGTTCTGACCGGGCCACACCCGGCAGATACGCTGTTTCATGCCGCCGCCCGCCGCCGCTATGACGCCGCTATTGCCATGTATCATGATCAGGCCCTGATCCCGATCAAAACGCTGGACTTCGACAATGGGGTGAATGTCACGCTGGGCCTGCCGTTCATCCGAACCTCGCCCGATCATGGCACCGCCTTCGACATCGCGGGACAGGGGCTGGCCAATCCCAGCAGCCTGATCGCCGCCCTGACCATGGCACAGCGGATGGCACACAGCCGTTGACCCCCGTCTCTGCCGAAATTTTGCGCGTCAGGGGCATTTCCCCTCTGGCGACTCCCCGCCGTATCCCCCACCATCGGACATCATGAGCGCCATAGACACCCTTCCCCCTCTGCGTGAGGTCATCGCGACCCATCAGCTGTCGGCCCGCAAGTCGCTGGGCCAGAACTTCCTGCTGGACCTGAACCTGACCGCCAAGATCGCCCGCCAGGCCGGGGATCTGACCGAATGCGACGTGCTGGAAATCGGCCCCGGTCCCGGTGGCCTGACCCGTGGACTGCTGTCCGAGGGCGCCCGCCGGGTGCTGGCGGTGGAAAAGGACACCCGGTGTCTGCCCGCGCTGCAAGAGATCGCCGACGCCTATCCCGGCCAGTTGCAGATCATCAACGGGGACGCGCTGGAGATTGACCCGCTGGAGCATCTGACCCCCCCGGTGCGGATTGCCGCCAACCTGCCCTACAACGTCGGCACAGAGCTGCTGGTGCGCTGGCTGACCCCCAAGGAATGGCCGCCCTTCTGGCAGAGCCTGACGCTGATGTTCCAGCGCGAAGTTGCCGAACGCATCGTGGCCCAGCCCGGATCCAAGGCCTATGGGCGCCTGGCAATCCTGGCCCAATGGCGCGCCGATGCCCGCATCGTGCTGTCGCTGCCGCCCGGTGCCTTTACCCCGCCGCCCAAAGTGTCCAGCGCCGTGGTTCACCTGCAAGCCCTGCCCGAGCCGCGCTTTCCGGCGGATGCCGCGATCCTGTCGCGGGTGGTGGCCGCCGCTTTCAACCAGCGCCGCAAGATGCTGCGCGCCTCGCTCAAATCGGTGTCTCCGGTGATCGAGGACCATCTGAACGCGGCCGGAATTCCGCCGACCGAACGCGCCGAACAGATTTCGCTGGAAGCCTTCTGTGCCCTGGCCCGCGAACTCGCAAAATCCTGATTTCCCGACTGTTGGAGGGTCTCCATGTCAAACCCCACCCTGCTTTCCGTCAACGTCAATGCCGTCGCCTATCTGCGCAATCGGCGCGAAGTGCCCTGGCCCAACCTGCTGGACATTGCCCGCGCCATCCTGGACGCCGGGGCGCATGGCATAACCGTCCACCCGCGCCCCGATCAACGCCATATCCGCTTCACCGATGTGACCGACCTGGCCGAGCTGATCGACCGGGAATACCCCGAGGCGGAGTTCAATATCGAAGGCTATCCGACCGATCATTTCATTGATCTGGTGTTGTCGGTGAAGGCCGATCAGGTCACGCTGGTGCCCGACACGCCAGAGCAATCCACGTCGGACCATGGTTGGGATCTGGAGGCGGACGGCGACATGCTGCGCAGCATGTCAGCCCGGTTCCGCGATGCGGGCCTGCGGGTGTCCTATTTCGTCGATTCCGACGCCGATGCGCCAGCCAAAGCCTGGGACGCGGGTGCGGATCGGATTGAATTCTACACCGGCCCCTTCGCCAATGACGCGGGCATTCACGGCTGCAAGACCGAGCTGGCGCGGCTGGCTGCTGCGGCGGACAACGCCCGTCAGACCGGCCACAACAGCCCCGAAGGCCGGGCGCCGCTGATGATGAACGCGGGGCATGACCTGACGCTGGACAACCTGCCCGCCCTGCGCGAAGCGATCCCGGACCTGGCCGAGGTGTCGATCGGCCACGGGCTGACGGCGGATGCGCTGATGCTGGGCTTCCCGCAGGCGGTGAAACGCTACCTGAAGGTGCTGGGCCACTGATCGTCCCGCCTCTGCACAGGATAGCGCGCAAAAAGAAAAACCCAGATCCAACCGGATCTGGGTTTTTTGGTTTCTACCGGTCGGCGAGAATTATTCCGCGGCTTCGGGTTTGTCTTTGTCCCCCTCTGCCGGCGCATCGGCAGCGTCATCCTTGGACTTCGGCTTGGCACGGCTGGGCGCCTTGCGGGTCCGCGGCTTGGGCTTGGGTTTCTCGCCATCTTCTGCCGCAGGGGCGGCCTCGGCCGAGGCGTCACCGTCAGATCCGGCATCCGCTGCCTGCTCAGGGGCCTTGCGCGGGGCGCGCGGGCGGCGGGACTTTTTCTGCTCCGCGGGCTTGTCCTGGCTTTCCGGGGTCTCAACAAGGCCAGTCGCCTCATCATCCGACCCACCGCCGTTCAGGTCCAGCACATCCGGCTGCGGCGCACTGGCGGGATCGTCAGCACGGCTTGCGGCTTCGCGTTCCTGACGCTCGGCGCGTTCGCGGTCCCGTTCGGCCTGACGCTCACGGTTCTGGCGTTCCTGCTCTTCGCGGCGGGCATCCATCTCGCGCTGAGCTTCGCTCAGCAGGCGCATATAATGTTCGGCGTGCTGCTGAAAGTTTTCGGTCGCGACACGGTCATTGGCCAGCTGCGCATCGCGGGCCAGCTGGTTGTATTTGTCAATGATCTGCTGCGGTGTTCCACGCACCTTGCCTTCGGGACCCGAACTGTCGAACACCCGGTTGATGACGTTGCCGCCAGAAGGACGATTGCGGTTCGATTTCGACCGCGAGCGGGATTTGGACGATCTCATATACCTAACGTCAGCCTTGTTGCTTTTGTTGTTGATCCCGACAGGCACAAGCAACGCTGCGTGCATGGGGTCATAGCCAATTTGGGGCTTAATGCCACTGCGGAGGCGATATGGCCTCGCTCGCTGCGACACCCCTGAGTAAACACGTCCAGCGCTGGCGCACAAGGGGTCGAAACACATTTTCCACGATTCAACGGCAAATTGGCGCATTTTCACACGACCAATTGCACCAATCAGACCAGTTTGGCACACACCACGCGGTCGCGGCCATCCAGGTCCGGCACCACCCGCACATCGCTGAGACCGTGCTGCGAAAACAGTGCTGCGACATCATGGCCCTGGGTTGGTCCGATCTCCACCAGCAGGCGTCCACCCGGCGCAAGGAAACGTGCCGCATCTGCCGAAATCCGGCGATAGGCTTCCAGCCCGTCCGCCTCATCCGTCAGCGCCATGCGTGGTTCATGGCGGCGCACCTCTTCGGACAGGCCATCCATTTCTTCCAGCGCAATATAGGGCGGGTTCGACACGATCAGGTCGAACTGGCCCTCAACAGCCTCGAACCAGTCGGACTGCCGGATATCGGCGCGCGGTTCGACCCGGTGAAACACCGCATTGGCCGAAGCCTGCAAACAGGCGGCCTCGCTCAGGTCGATGCCCACGCCGGTGGCCTGCGGCCGTTCCGCCAAGAGCGTCACAAGGATACAGCCGCTGCCCACCCCAAGGTCCAGCACCCGATTGAAGGACTGCGCCAGGGCCGCCTCGATCAGGGTTTCGGTTTCGGGGCGCGGGTCCAGTACATCGCCGCTGACTTTGAACTGGCGGCCATAGAAAGCGCGCTCGCCGATCAGATGGGACACCGGCACGCGGATCGCCCGCAGCGACACCAGCTGTTCATAGCGTTCGGCAATGTCAGGGGCCAGATCCTCGGGCGCGATCAGGGTGACACGGCTGGCTTCGATCCGCGCGGCATGGGCCAGCAGAACGCGGGCATCACGGGCCGGATCAGCCACACCTGCCGCCCGCAGACGCGCGGTGGCGGCGACCATCGCCTGCGCCGCTGTCATCGGACCGTTCATGCCTCCATCGCGGCCAGAAGCCGCGCCTGTCCATCGGCGATCAGGGCGTCGATCACCTCATCCAGATCTCCCTGCATCACCTGATCCAGCTTGTAGAGCGTCAGGTTGATCCGGTGATCGGTCATCCGCCCCTGCGGGAAATTGTAGGTCCGGATCCGTTCCGAGCGATCCCCCGACCCGACCTGCCCGGCCCGTTCTGCCGAGCGTTCATCATCCAGCCGCTGCCGCTCCAGATCGAAGAGGCGGGTCTTCAGAACCTGCATCGCGATCTCGCGGTTGCGGTGCTGGGATTTCTCAGAGCTCGTCACCACGATGCCCGAAGGGATATGGGTGATGCGCACGGCGGAGTCGGTGGTGTTCACGTGCTGCCCCCCCGCACCAGAGCTGCGCATGGTGTCGATCCGCAGGTCGTTGGCGTCAATCTGGATGTCCACATCTTCGGCTTCGGGCAGCACCGCGACCGTTGCTGCGGAGGTGTGAATCCGACCGCCGCTTTCGGTGGTGGGCACCCGTTGGACCCGGTGGACGCCCGATTCGTACTTCAGCCGGGCAAACACGCCCTCGCCCTTGATATGGGCCACGACTTCCTTGATGCCGCCCAGTTCGGTCATCTGCTCTTGCAGGATGTCGAACTTCCAGCCCTGCGCCTCGGCGTGGCGCTGGTACATGCGCAGCAGATCGCCAGCGAACAGCGCCGCCTCATCGCCACCGGTGCCCGGACGGATCTCCAGAATCGCAGGCCGCGTGTCGGCGTCATCCTTGGGCAGCAGCGCCAGTTGCAGCGCCTGCTCGGCGTCGGGCAAGGCGGCCTTCAACGTGGGCAGCTCCTCTTCGGCCAGCGCCCGCATATCCGGGTCATCCATCATTTCCGTCGCTTCGGCGATATCGGCAAGCAACTGACGAAACGCGGTAATCTGTTCGACCACGGGGCGGAGATCGGAATATTCCTTGGCCAGCCTGGCAATGTCACCGCCACTGGCCCCATCGGCCATCGCGGCCTCAAGGAACTGAAACCGCTGCGTGATCTGTTCAAGGCGTTCTTCTGGGATCATTTCTGCGGTGTCCGACATCGTGACGCTTTGGTCAAGAGGCGCAGTTGTGTTAGCCTGACGGCAAGGGAGGACACCATGCGCAATCTTGTGCTGACACTGTCACTGACCATCGCCGCAAGCGCCGCATCGGCGGATGTGATCGGCCCCGGCGGCAAGGTGATCGACTGCTATTGCACCGACACCTCTGGCGGCCGGGTTGAGCTGGGCGAAACCATCTGCATGTTCGTCGATGGCCGGGCCTTCATGGCGCAATGCCAGATGTCGCTGAACGTGCCCATGTGGCGCGAAGTTCAGGATGGCTGCCTGTCCTCACGGCTGAGCCCCCTAGAGGGCGTTCAGCCAGCCCTGCAGTCGTTTGCCGTTTACCCCCAGATCTGAACGACCGAATCGCAGCCGGGAATAGACCTTCAGCAGGTCCCCCTCCTGTTTCACCGTGACGTAGTCCGGGAAGCCGATCACCTTGGACCGTGCGACATAGGTGATCATGCCCTGATCGACGGAACCGGCCAGCAGTTTGACCCGCGGCGCCGCCTGAATGATGCGATCCAGACGCGCCAGCCCGTCCGGTCCGGCCTGCACCACCCGCATCACCCCGGCCTTGAACTGCTTGTCCGCCTCAAAGGCGGGCAGCTTGTGCCAGACGTTGGGATCACTGGGGGCAAGGCGGATATAGCCAAGCGCCACCACAACCACGGCAAGGCAGATCATCAACACGGTCATAATGCGTCCCATCCGGTTTCTCTGTCGCCTCTTCTAGGAACCGCAGAGGACCGACACACGCATGACTTTGCGTCAGGTGAACCGCCCCTGCTGTTGTTGTGCCAGGCGGCCCGCTGGCAGGCCGGACTGTTGTCTTGTTACCGTCTTGCTGCTCATGCCGCCGCTCCCGGCAGCACGCAGATCAGCTCGTAAAGCAGGTTGGCGCCGGTCAGCGCCGTATTGCCCGATGGATCATAGGGCGGAGACACTTCGACCAGATCGCAGCCCACGATCTTGAGCCCGCTGAGGGCCCGGATCAATTCCAGCGCCTGGGGCGTGGTCAGACCGCCGATTTCCGGCGTCCCCGTGCCCGGAGCATATGCTGGATCGAGACTATCGATATCATAGGTCACATAAACAGGCCTATCGCCGATATCGCGACGAATTTCCGCACCCAGATCCCGCAGGGATTTGTGCCACAGGTCCCAGGCGGGGAACTGGCGGAAGCCCCAGCCCTGCGCCTCGGTGAAATCGGTGGCGGCATAGCCCGATCCGCGGATGCCGATCTGGAAGGTCTTGTCGGGGATGATCAGCCCCTCCTCCCACGCGCGGCGGAACACGGTGCCATGGGTTTCGCGCTCGCCGAACATCTCGTCATTGACGTCGGCATGGGCATCCACATGCACCAGCGCCACCGGTCCGTGTTTCTTGGCGATGGCGCGCAGGATCGGCAGGGTGATCGAATGATCGCCCCCCATCGCCACCGGGATCACATCATGGGTCAGGATCGCTTCATAGCTTTCCCGGATGATCCGCAGGCTGTCGGACAGGGAAAAGGTGTTGATCGGCAGATCCCCGATGTCCGCCACCTGCATCCGGTCGAAGGGGGCGGCCCCCGTGGCCATGTTGTAGGGCCGGATCATCGCGCTTTCGGCGCGGATCTGCTTGGGCCCGAACCGCGTCCCGGACCGCCAGGACGCGCCGATGTCCATCGGAATGCCCAGCACCGCCACGTCCAGATCGGCGGCGCTTTCGGCCTGCGGCAGGCGCATGAAGGTGTTGGGTCCCGAAAACCGGGCCAGTTCATTGCCGCCAAGGGGTTGGTTGTATTCCGTCATCTGACCTGTCCTGTTCCCGTGTTCTTTTCTGACGCGGCCACGCCTGATGCGTAGCCGTCACTTCACCCCACAACACCCTGATATGGCACTCTTTTCAGCACTCCAGAGATCAAGGTTCGCCGTGGTTTGGTCAGGTGAGTTTGTTCCACCCCAGAAGGCAGATGATCTCGGTCGCGACATGTGCCCCGGCAATGGCGGTGGCCCCGGTGGTGTCGAACGGCGGGGACACTTCGACGATATCGCCGCCCTTGATGTTGATCCCGGCCAGTTCACGGAAGATGCGCGACGCCTGCGCTGAGGTCAGCCCGCCCCAGACCGGCGTGCCGGTTCCCGGCGCAAAGGCCGGATCCAGCCCGTCGATGTCGAAGGTCAGGTAGACCGGATGATCGCCCAGGATCTCCTTGATGCGGCGCGCGGTTTCGACGGGGCCGATTTCATGCACCGTGGGCGCGTCGATGATGTTCACGCCCAGTGTGTCATCATTGGTGGTGCGGATGCCCACCTGCACCGACCGCTTGGGATCCACGATCCCCGATTTCACCGCCTTGTAGAACATGGTGCCGTGATCGACGCGGGACATGTCATCATCGGCCCATGTGTCGGTATGCGCATCGAATTGCAGCAACGAGATGGGGCCGTATTTCTCGGCATAGGCCTTGAGGATCGGGAAGCTGATATAGTGGTCCCCGCCCAGCACGACAGAGGCGACATCGGCGTTCAGGATCCCGCGGATGTGATCGGTCAGCGTATCCGGGAAGGCCGGGATATTGGCATAGTCAAAGGCCACATCGCCATAATCCACAATCGCCAGATTGCTGAGCGGCGCATGTGGCCAGCCATAGGGTTCATCCGGCGATTGCAGGCTGGAGGCCTCGCGGATCGCGCGCGGACCCAGCCGCGTGCCGGGCCGGTTGGTCACCGCCTGATCAAAGGGCACACCGGTGACCGCAATGTCCACGCCGGTCAGGTCCTTGGTGTATTTGCGGCGCAGGAACGATGTGGCCCCGCCAAAGGTCAGCTCATAGCTGAGCCCTTTCAGATCTTCGCGCGTGAACGCGTGATCCATCATGTTCTTGGCATCTTCCAGCGCCATCTCATGCTCCTCCTGCGGCTTTTGCCTGTACCGGTTGCGCCCGTTCGACCAGACGCACAAAGAATGAGGCCCCATAGGGCGCGGCCTCATCGTTGAAGTCATATTTCGGATGATGCAGCCCGGCGCTTTCGCCCTGCCCCATGAACAGATAGGCACCGGGACGGGCCTGCAGCATATAGGCAAAATCCTCGGCCCCCATTTCGGGACCTGCATCTTCGACCACGCGCTCGGCGCCAGCGATCTCGCGCGCGACCTCTGCCGCGAA
>JALEGX010000118.1 GCA_022763485.1 Paracoccaceae bacterium
AAGGCCTGACCAAGAAAGAGCGTCTGGGCATGGAGCGTGACCAGGAGAAGCTGCAAGCGTCTCTGGGCGGCATCCGTGAGATGGGCGGCGTTCCTGATCTGCTGTTCGTCATCGACGTCAAGAAAGAAGCACTGGCCATCGCAGAAGCCAACAAGCTGGGCATCCCGGTTGTGGCTGTTGTCGACACCAACTGCTCGCCCGATGGCGTTGACTACGTGATCCCCGGCAACGACGACGCGTCGCGCGCGATCGCGCTGTATTGCGACCTGGCCGCTCGTGCTGCTCTGGACGGCATGTCCGCACAGCTGGGCGCAGCCGGTGTTGACCTGGGCGCGATGGAAGAAGCGCCGGTCGAAGAAGCCGTGGCTGAAGAAGCCCAGGCCTGATCCGACCTGTCACAGATTTGACATGCGGGGCAGGGTATGACCTGCCCCAAATCCGTTTCGATTTGAGGAGAGCCAAAAAATGGCAATCACAGCTGCACTCGTAAAAGAACTGCGCGACTCCACCGGCGCCGGCATGATGGACGCCAAGAAGGCACTGACCGAAACCAATGGCGACATGGAAGCCGCGGTTGACTGGCTGCGCACCAAAGGTCTGGCCAAAGCTGCCAAGAAATCCGGCCGTACCGCCGCAGAAGGCCTGGTTGCCGTGGTTGTTGACGGTGGCAAGGGTGTCGCTGTCGAAGTGAACTCGGAAACCGACTTCGTTGCGAAAAACGGCGAATTCCAGGAAATGGTTTCGGGCATCGCGACTGCCGCACTGGGCGTTGCAGACGTTGAGGCTCTGAAAGCAGCTGACCTGGGCGGTAAATCCGTTGCAGACGTGCTGACCGACAAGATCGCCACCATCGGCGAAAACATGTCGGTGCGCCGCATGGCCGCGCTGGAAGGCGAAACCGTTGTGACCTACGTGCACAACGCCGCCACCGCAGGCATGGGCAAAATCGGCGTTCTGGTCGCTCTGAAGGGCGGCGACGAAGCACTGGGCAAGCAGGTCGCGATGCACATCGCGGCCGTGAACCCGGCCGCTCTGTCCGAAGCCGACATGGATCCGGCCGTGGTCGAGAAAGAAAAGCAGGTCCAGATGGACATCGCGCGCGAATCCGGTAAGCCGGAGCAGGTCATCGAGAAGATGATCGAAGGCCGCATGAAGAAGTTCGTTGCTGAATCGACCCTGCTGAACCAGCAGTTCGTCGTGAACCCCGACCTGACCGTTGGCGCCGCTGCTGCCGAAGCAGGTGCAGAAGTCACCGGCTTCGTGCGTCTGGAAGTTGGCGAAGGCATCGAAGTCGAAAAAGAGGACTTCGCAGCCGAAGTTGCCAAGGCCGCTCAGGGCTAATCGCCTTACAGGTTTTGCAGGGCCGCTACGGCACTGCACAGATATCAGGACCGCTCCGACGTTTCGGGGCGGTCTTTTTGCGTGTCGGGACTTCTCTCATTGTAGACCGCTTGACGGCCGCGCGGGGCAGGGCACAACGTAAAGACGGGGTGATGTGCTGCAAAAGGAAACGGGGTCGCATCGGATAGACGCGACCCCGAAAAATTGAAGACCCTCAATGGGGATGGATAGGTCTTGCAATTCCTCCGGTCCAAATGTGGATAAATACACACCCGAACCGGACAGGTCAGAGAGCCCCGAAATAACAGGGATCTTTTCCCGCTGCTCCCAGGCCAAAGCCACCACTCACGGAACATGACGCTACTGTGCACCGGGACCCGCAGAATCGAAAGTCATGTATTCCTTACCTTAAGGAATTTTGCACAAATCAACTGACGATTTGGACAAACTTTGTAAAGATGACTGAAATTTACAAAATTGTCACATACGGGGCGAAAGGCCTGTTTTTCAGGCCTCCATGACAAACATCTGGTTGTGCAGTGCGGCCTTCAGAACCGCCTGGGCCGTGGTTTCCACCGCCAGAGCCTCGCGGGCCAGGCGCAGGTGTTTTTCCACGGTGGCCGTTGTCAGGCCCATTAGCATTGCGATGTCCTGAGTCGTCTTGCCATCGCCCACCCATTCCAACGCTTCGCGCTGGCGTTTGGTCAGGCCCCGGTTCGGCGGCACATAGGGCATGGTCAGGATCTTCAGGTGCGCCACGTTGTTCATCAGCAGGATGTCTTCGCCGTGCTCGTCCCAGACCGCGTCGATCTGATCCTGGGTGATGCCCCGTTCCGCAGCCATGGAAATGGCCCCTTTGGAGCGGGCCGACAGCGAGGTGAAGGCCACTGTATAGCCAACGGTCACGTCATGTTTCTGGTTGAACTCATGCACACGCATCATTTCGGGCTTGGGCGGTCCGTTGGACAGCGCCCCGGCAATCGCGCGCCAGCTGATCGCGCCTTCGTTTTCCAGCGCCCAGTTCATCAGGGGGGCGTGGAAATACAGCCCGCTGTGAATGAACCCGGAAACATAATCTGGATCATGGTTGCTGAGCACGACAAAGTCTTCGGGATCGCCCAGCGAATGTTCCGTCCGATAGCGCGTATAGCCGTAAAGCAGGCGGTCAAACCCATAGCTTGCCATCTGTTCGGAATGGACCGCCCAGAGTTCTTCAAGACTTTTGGAATATGAAATGACCTTCAGATATTCCCGCAGGTTCATTTGGCCTTGCCTTCGTCGAAGTGCTTTCGGAGCGCCTCCAAAGCAAGAATGTAACCATGCGCGCCAAAGCCACAGATCTGGCCCAGGGCAACCGGGGCGATATAGGATTTGTGACGGAACGGTTCACGGGCGTGAATGTTCGACAGGTGCACTTCGACCAGCGGCAGCTCTACCGATGCGATCGCGTCCATCAGGGCCACAGAGGTGTGCGTATATGCGCCTGCATTCAGGATGATACCCTGATGCACACCTTTGGCCTGATGAATGGCGTCGATCAGCGCGCCTTCATGGTTGGATTGCAGGCACAGGACATCAAGCCCAAGCGCCGCCCCATGCGCGGCGCAGGATTGTTCGACCATAGCCAAAGTTGTTGAGCCATAAACCTCGGGCTGCCGGGTGCCCAGCAGATTAAGGTTCGGCCCGTTCAGAACCAAAACACTATTCATTACGATTTCCCCATACGAGGAATTTCATAAACGTGAAATGATATTCCTGTCCAGTGCGTTTGCTACAAGTTTGGGCAACTTTGATGCTGCAGTGCGACACGCCCCGAAAGATATGTATCGAATTCGATACAACTTGGGCTAGGCGCGTTCGATTTTGGCCGAACGGGGCGATGTTTGGCCGGGGCGACCCCCGGCCAGATGCCTTACAGACGCACCATCCGCTTACCACGGTTGTCACCGGCCAGCAGCCCGATCAGCGCCTGTGGGGCGTTCTCCAACCCGTCGACCACGTCCTCGAACACCTTGATCTGACCTGAGGCCACCCAATGCTGCAAAGCGCGCAGAGCGACGGCGTCCTTGTCGGCAAAATCCATCACGATGAAGCCTTCCATCCGAAGCCGCTTGACCACGACCAGACCGGGCAGGTTTCGCGGGCCGCTGGCGCCTTCGGTGTCATATTGGCTGATTGCACCGCAGCACACGACGCGGCCGCGTTCATTCATCAGAAACAGCGCGGTTTCCAGAATAGCGCCGCCGACATTGTCGAAGTAGATGTCCACGCCATTTGGGCAGGCTTTACGCAGGGCCTTGAACATGCCGGGATCGCGGTAGTCGACGCAGGCATCAAAGCCCAGCTCATTGACCACCCAGTCGCATTTCTCGGCCCCGCCAGCGAGGCCCACAACCCGACAGCCCAGCGCCTTGGCGATCTGGCCGACAAAGCCACCGACCGACCCGGCCGCCGCCGAGACAAGCACCGTTTCGCCGGCAACCGGCTGGCCAACGTGGATCAGCCCGTGAAAGGCGGTCTTGCCCGCGATGCCATAGACCGACATCAGATGGGTCAGCGGCTCCACCTTGGGCAGTTTCTGACAGCGATGCGCCTTGCGGGCGATGTAATCGGCCCAGACGCCTTCGGTGGCGACAATGTCGCCCACGGCCAACCGGTCCGAGCGGCTTTCCACCACCTCGCAAACCGCATAGGTGGGCATCGGATCGCCAGCCTTGACCGCCTCGCGGTAGGTTGCACCCTTCATCCAGGACCGGTTGGCCGCGTCGATCGACATAAGCCGCGTGCGCAGCAGCACCTCGCCCTCGGCCACATCGGGCATCGGGGCATCGTGCAGGGCGAAGTGTTCGGGTTTCAGTTCTGCTTGCGGCAGCTCCGCCACGCGGATCTCACGGTTTTTCATCGGTGTCTCCTTCATTTCCCGTGAAAGACGGGTTTGCGTTTTTGCATGAATGCCAAGGCGGCGGCCTTGTGATCCTGGCTCAGCATGGTGCGGATCATGCTGTCCGCCTCCTGATCCATCGCGGCCTGCAGGCCGCTTTCGCGGGCCAGGTTGAGGTTCTCTTTCATGTGGCGCAGCGCCAGCGGGGCCTGTTCGGCCAGTTCCGCGGCCAGCGCGGCGGTGGCCTCTGCCAGCTCTGCATCCGGCACCACCCGGTTCACCAGTCCCAGCTCGGCGCAGTCGGATGCGCTGAGCTTCTGGCTGAGGAAATAGATTTCCTTGGCGCGGGCCGGTCCAACCAGCTGCGACAGGTACCAGCTGCCGCCGAAATCCCCGGACAGGCCAATGCGGCCAAAGGCCGGGGTCATGAAGGCGCTGTCACAGGCAATACGCATGTCGCAAGCCAGCGCCAGAGACATGCCCGCGCCCGCCGCCGGACCGGGCAGGGCGGCCAGTGTGGGTTTCGGGAAGTCGTATAGACGCTTCGAAATGTCATTCTGCGATTGCCGCAGCGTCTCGATCATGATGTCGATATCGGGGGTCTCTCCACCGGCCAAAGTGTTGGACATCGACGAAATATCGCCCCCCGAGCAGAAGGCGCCGCCCGCACCGGTCAGCACAAGCACACGCACATCCGGATCCTCGGCCAGTTCGGCCAGCATCCGGCGCAGACCCGCCACCAGTGGTTCGCTCATCGAGTTGCGCGAACTTGGGTTGTTCATGGTGATCGTGGCAACATGTGCTTCAACCGTGCAAAGCAAATGATCAGATCCGGTTTCCATTTTGCGTGTTGTCATCTGGCTGGACTTTCTCTTAGCTGCGCGGGACATCAAAACCTGAGGTTTTTCAATGACGCGCGAATATCATCAAACTGTTTATGCGCCGCCGCCGGGCGCGGCTGACATCCTGTTGATCCGTCACGGACAAAGCGCGGGCGCGCGTCCGGGCGAAAGCTTCCCGATGAAGGACGGGCACGGCGACCCGGAACTGCATCCCAATGGCCATGAACAGGCTCAAGCGGTTGCACGCCGCTTTGCAGATGCCCCGATCGCGGCCGTTTATGTGACCACACTGCAGCGCACCCATCAGACCGCGGCGCCGCTGGTGGACAAGCTGCGGTTGACCCCGACAGTTGAGGCGGATCTGCGTGAGATCTGCCTGGGCGACTGGGACGGCGGGGAATATCGCATCCGGGCGGCGAACAATGACCCGATCTGGCAACGTGCCAAGGCGCTGCGCGAATGGGGCGAACTGCCGGGGGCCGAAACCACGGCCGCGCTGCATGAACGTGTGCGCCGCGGGTTGCTGCGTATCGCGGCAAACCACCCGGATCAGCTGGTCGCGGCCTTTGTGCATGGCGGGGTGATCGGGGCGGCGATGGCGCTGGCCAGCGCGTCCGATCCCTTCGCCTTTCACGGTGCGGCCAATGGATCGGTTTCGCGCCTGGTGATCCAGGGCGAAACCATGACCATTCGCGGGTTCAACGACTGCGCGCATCTGTGATCGCTCAGGGCGCGGTCAGGACGACCTTGCCCATCACCTTGCGATCCTGCATCAGGTTCAGCGCCTCAGCGGCCTGGTCCATCGGGTAACTGGCGCTGATGCGCGGCTTGATGCGCCCCTGGGCATACATCTGGAACAGCTCGCCCACGTTTTCCGCGTGCCCTTTGGGATCGCGGAAGACTGAGGCCCCCCAGAAGACGCCGACGATCTGCGAGCCTTTGAGCAGTGTCAGGTTGAGCGGGATCTTGGGGATGCCGGCAGGGAAGCCCACCACCAGAAAACGCCCGGTCCAGGCCAGCGCGCGAATGGCAGGTTCGGCATAGTCGCCGCCCACGGCGTCATAGACCACATCTACGCCTTCACCGCCTGACAGGCGTTTGAACTCGGACGACAGCGCCTTTTGCGCGTCGCGGTCCAGCGCACGCGGGTAGACCACCGTCTCATCCGCGCCCAGCGATTTGCAGAAGGCCGCCTTTTCCTCGGAAGACACCGCCGCGATCACCTTTGCGCCCGCCGCCTTGCCCAGCTCAATCGCAGCTGCGCCGACGCCGCCCGCAGCCCCCAGGATCAGCAGGGACTCCCCGGCCTTCAACTGTGCCCGGTCCTTCAGCGCGTGATGGGAGGTGCCATAGGTAAAGATGAAACAGGCCGCATCCTCATAAGGCATCCCTTCGGGGATCTTCACCGCTGAGGTCGCGGGCACGTTCAGATGCGTGGCAAAGCCCCCATGGCCGGTCAGCGCCAGGATACGGTCCCCTACGGCATAGCCGCTGACCCCATCGCCCACCGCGATCACCTCACCAGCGATTTCACCGCCGGGGGCAAAGGGGCGGGGTGGTTTCATCTGGTAGAGGTCCCGGATGATCAACGTGTCGGGAAAGTTCACGCCAGCGGCATGGACCCGGACCAGCAGATGCCCCTTGACCGGATCCGGGTCGGGCAGGTCGGTCCATTCCAGCGTTTCCGGTCCACCGGGCGCCGTGCTCAGCATGGCCTTCATTGCAGTTTCCTCCGTCGTGTTCTGTTTGTGACGTTAAGTCCAAGTCCTGCCACGAGTGTTGCGAACAAAAATGCGAAATGCAATTCTGCTATGCGGAACAGTGACGCAACGATCTTTGGGAGGAGAGAGTGCAGGACATCTCGGATCTGGACAGCTTCCGGACGGAAATCCGCTACTGGCTTGAAGAGAACTGCCCGGAACAGATGCGCGACGGTGATACGTCAGAGGATAGCATCTGTTGGGGCGGCAAGAACTGGAACTTTACGTCAAGTGCCCAGAAAACCTGGCTGGAGCGCTGTGCATCCGTCGGTTTGACGGTGCCGACCTGGCCCAAAGCCTATGGTGGCGCCGGGCTGAGCCGCGATCAGGAGAAGATCTTTCACGAGGAAATGGCGCGGATCAATGCGCGCACGCCCTTGCAGAGCTTCGGGATCTGGATGCTGGGCCCGGCCTTGCTGCAATTTGGCAGCCACGAGCAGAAGCTGGAATATCTGCCGCCCATTGCCCGCGGTGAAATCCGATGGTGTCAGGGTTATTCCGAACCTGGTGCGGGCTCGGATCTGGCAGGTGTTCAATCCAAGGCCGAAGATCAGGGAGAACACTGGCTGGTCAACGGTCAGAAGATCTGGACCTCCTATGCGGACAAGGCCGACTGGATCTTTGCGCTGCTGCGCACCGACCGGGACGCGCCCAAGCACAAGGGCATCTCCTTCATCCTGATCGACATGAGCACGCCGGGCGTGTCCACGCGTCCGATCCGGCTGATTTCCGGGGCCTCGCCGTTCTGCGAAACCTTCTTTGACAATGTCGAAGTGCCGAAGACCCAGGTGGTCGGCACCATCAACCGCGGCTGGGACGTTGCCAAATACCTACTGACCCACGAACGCGAGATGATCAGCGCCGGTGGCGCCCTGATGGGTGGCGGACGGTCGTTGGGTGAGGTGATCGCCAGCAGCGAAACCGGGCTTTCCGATCCTGTCCTGCGTGCTGATGCCATGCGGGCCGAGGTGGACGGGCTGGCCGTCAACCTGACCATCGAACGCTACAAGGATCAGGTCGAAGGCGGCGGCAGCGTCGGTGATGCCTCGGCCATGCTGAAATACATGGGGACGGAGCTGAACAAACGCCGGCTGGAGGTGATGATGTCCGCTGGCGGGTCGGATGCGTTGAACTGGGTTGATACGGATGCGCCGTCCTGGCTGCGCTCCAAGGCGAACTCCATCGAAGGGGGCACATCCGAGGTCATGCTGAGCATCATTTCCAAACGCGTTCTGGGTCTGCCGGGGTAAACGACATGACAACACTGGTACGAACCGAAGAAGAAACCCTGCTGGCAGATGCCGCGCGCGGATTTCTGGACGAAGCGGCGCCCATCACGCATCTGCGCGGGCTGCGGGATGAGGGCCGGACCCATGATCCGGCGCTGTGGAAGGCCATGGCCGACATGGGCTGGACCGGGGTGCTGGTCCCCGAAGCGGCCGGAGGCTCGGACATGGGGCACGCCGCTGCCAACATCCTGGCCGAGGAGATGGGCCGGACGCTGGTTACATCGCCCTTCATTTCAACCGCGGTGATTGCCGCCACGGCCTTGCGGCAAGTGTCGGATGACCGTGCCAACGCCGCACTGCGCCAGATTGCCGATGGCAGCGTGACCTACGCTTTGGCGGTGGATGAAGGGGCCAAATTTGCCCCTGACGCGGTGGAGCTGCAGGCTAGCCAGGAGGGCAATGGGTTCAAACTGTCCGGCTCCAAACGCTTTGTTGTCGATGCGGGGCAGGCGGATCGTCTGCTGGTGCTGGCCCGCTCGCAGGATGGGCTGACGCTGTTCGACATTCCATCGGACCGTGCCGGGATCACCCGCACCGCGCGTTCCGTCATCGACAGCCGTGATGCGGCCGACATCGAGTTCGACGCGGTTGAGGCCACCGGCGATGACGTGGTCGGCAATATTGACGACGGGCTGACCGTCCTGAAACCCGCGTTGGAAGCGGGGCAGGCGGCCCTGGCCGCAGAGCTGACCGGGCTGGCCGCGGGGGCCTTTGGGCGCACGGTTGAATACCTGAAGGAACGCAAGCAGTTCGGTGTGCAGATCGGCATGTTCCAGGCGCTGCAACATCGCGCCGCCCATATGTGGTGCGAAAGCGAGGTCACGGCCTCGGCCGTGCTGCACGCAGGACGCAAGCTGGATGAAGATCCGCAGAATGCCACGCTTGCGGTCTCGCTCGCAAAGGCGCGGGCCACCGATACGGCACAGCTGACCGTGCGGGAAGGCGTGCAGATGCACGGCGGGATCGGTATGACCGATGCCTTTGACATGGGGTTCTACATGAAACGCGCGCGGGTCGCCGCCGAATGGTTGGGCGACTACGGACATCATGCGGCAGTGGTCGCGAATTTACGTTGGGGAGCAGAGGCTTAATCATGACACCTGAAGTCCTATTTTCATTGCATGGCAAGGTGGCTCTGGTCACTGGCGGCGCGACCGGGATTGGCCGGATGGCGGCCGAGGCATTGGTTCGTGCGGGCGCACGGGTGCTGATCGCCTCGCGCAAGGGGGACGCCTGTTCCGCCGTGGCGGATGAGCTGAACGCGCTGGATGCGCCCGGTCAGGCCGAAGGGTTTGCCGGGGATGTCGGCAGCGAAGCGGGCATTGATGCGCTGGTACAGGAGGTCCAGTCCCGGACCGACACGCTGCATATCCTGATGAACAACTCTGGCATCACCAGAGGCGCCCCCTTGGGAAAGTTCCCTCATGAGGATTGGGACAGGGTTATGTCGATCAATGTCGCGGGCGTGTTCGATCTGACTCAGAAACTTCTGCCGATGCTGATTGCATCGTCCACACAAGAGGACCCGGCCCGCGTGGTCAATGTGGGTTCGGTCATGGGGGAGATCCCGATCGGTTACGGGGCTTACAGTTATTCCGCCTCCAAGGCCGCGGTCATGCACACCTCTCGTATTCTGGCCAAGGAGCTGGCCGGACAGCATGTGACGGTCAACGCGCTGGCACCGGGACCGTTCGTGTCCCGCATGACGGCCTTTGCAACACTGGATGAGGAAAAGCGCGCCAAAGTCGGCTCGGACGTGCCGCTGGGCCGCGTTGGTGAACCCGAAGACATCGCGGGCTGCATGTTGTTCCTTTGTGGTCGGGGTGGGGCCTATATCACCGGTGCCATCATTCCGGTTTCAGGCGGAATCAATGTAATGTCCGGCCAAAACATCTTTGAAAAAGCCCTGTGAGGCGAGGAGACTACCACATGAAAGACGTCAGCTGGAGCCGGAAGGACGAACACCTTCCCAAGGCGCTTCGGGGCTTGCGCATTCCCCTGATCGGGTCCCCCCTGTTCATCATCTCCGTGCCGGACCTGGTCATTGCGCAGTGCAAGGCCGGGATCATCGGGGCCTTTCCTGCCCTGAACGCACGCGAAGCCGATGGCGAACCGCCGCTGCTGGAGGCCTGGCTGAAGCAGATCACTGAAGAGCTGGACCGTCACAATCAGGAAAACCCGGACAACCCGGCCGCGCCCTTTGCGGTGAACCAGATCGTTCACCGCTCGAACGCCCGGCTGGAGCGGGATCTGGAGATCTGCACCAAGTGGAAGGTGCCGGTCTGGATCACCTCGCTGGGGGCGCGGGTCGAGGTCAACGAGGCGGCGCATTCCTGCGGTGGTGTGGTCCTGCACGACGTGATCAACAACACCTTCGCCAAGAAGGCGATCGAAAAGGGCGCTGACGGCCTGATCGCAGTTGCCACCGGGGCCGGTGGCCATGCCGGCGTGCAATCCCCCTTCGCCTTGATCCGTGAAATTCGCAGCTGGTTCGATGGGCCATTGGCCTTGTCGGGTGCGATCGCGACCGGGGAGTCCCTGTTGGCGGCGCGGGCAATGGGCGCCGATTTCGGCTATGCGGGATCGCCCTTCATCGCTACACATGAAGCCAATGCCCAGAATGCCTACAAGCAGATGATCGTCGATGGATCGGCAGATGACATCGTTTATTCCTCTCTGTTTACTGGAGTTTGGGGGAACTATCTGAAGCAATCCGTAAGGAACGCCGGGATGGATCCGGACAATCTGCCGACGGCGGATGCCACGTCGATGGACTTCGGACAGGGATCATCCAAGCCCAAGGCCTGGAAAGAGATCTGGGGGTCCGGTCAGGGAATTGGCGCTGTGAAATCGGTGGTTTCTGCGGCGGAACTGGTGGACCGCATGGACCGGGAATATCGCGCAGCCGGTGCCAAGCTGGCCGCTGAGTTCCTGGAGGGCTGACATATGCCGGAACTGCTGGTGGTGCGCCATGGTCAGGCCCGGTTCGGCGCTGCCGATGCCGGGTCCTATGACAGCCTGTCGGAGCTTGGTCACCGACAGGCCGCCGCCCTGGGCGACACGCTGCGGGGCCTGGGATGGGTGCCGGATCGCGTTGTGACGGGCACGCTGACCCGCCATCACCAGACCTATGCGGAAATGGGATTTTCGCTGGATCCCGAAGAACATGCGGGTTTCAACGAATATGATTTCCACGACCTGCTGACTGCCCGGTTTTCCGGCAGCCTGCCGACGGATGTCGAACAGGACCGCAAGGCCCATTTCCGGGCGTTGCGCAGCACGCTGCGGGAGTGGCAGCAGGATCAGGTACCCGGAGTTGCCGAAACCTGGACCCAGTTCACCACCCGCGTGGACTCCGCGCGCCATCATGCGGCGCGCCAGGGCGCGGAGCGGGTGCTGGTGGTCAGCTCGGGTGGGGTCATCGGACAATTGGTGGCCAGCGCCCTTGGCACATCGCCTGAGCAGATGATCGCCCTCAACCTGCAGGTCAAGAACACTTCCCTGACCCGTTTCATCTTCACCCAGCGGGCCTTTTTCCTGCATGAATTCAACGCGACCCCTCATTTCGCCGATGCCGATCGGGCCGAATTGATGAGCTTCAGCTGAACGGAGACCCTGATGAGCACCGATACGCAAACCCTGGATCTGGAGGCGGTCGAAACCTATCTGAACGACCATCTGCCCGGGTTCTCCGGCCCGATCGAGGCCAAGAAGTTCGCCACCGGACAATCCAATCCGACCTTCCTGTTGCAGACCTCGGGCGGCAACTTCGTTCTGCGGCGCAAACCACCGGGAACGCTGCTGAAATCCGCTCACGCGGTAGACCGGGAATTCCGTGTTCAAAAGGCGCTTGCCGACAGTGACGTGCCCGTCGCCCGGATGCACCTGCTGTGCGAAGAAGACAGCGTTATCGGGTCCTCCTTCTACATCATGGACCACGTGAACGGGCGCAACTTCACCGACCCGACAATGCAGGGTGCCGACAATGACCTGCGCAGCGCGGTGATCGATGAGATGAACCGCGTTCTGGCGGCGCTGCACATGGTCGATATCGATGCGGTCGGTCTGTCGGACTATGGCCCGCCGGGCAACTATCTGGAACGGCAGGTCGGGCGCTGGACCAAACAGTACCACGCGGCCCAGACCGAACAGGTGGCCGAGATGGATGAGCTGATCACCGCGTTGACCGCAGCGCTTCCCGAAGATGACGGGCAGCGCACGCTGGTGCACGGGGATTACCGGATCGACAATATGATCTTTGCCAAGGACGGGCCCGCGTGCCTGGCGGTGCTGGATTGGGAGCTGTCCACCATCGGACATCCTTATGCGGATTTGGCTTCGGTCATCATGCAGTGGCAGATGCCGCCGGGGGACGAGGGCCGTGGCCTGGCCGGGGTCGATCGAAAGGCACTTGGCCTGCCGTCGGATGCCGCATTCATCGAGGCGTATTGCCAACGGCGGAACCTGTCGGGTATCGACCATTTCGGCGTCTTCCTTGCGTTCAGCTTCTTCCGGATGGCGTCAATCATCCAGGGTGTGCTGAAACGGGCGCTGGACGGGAATGCTTCCAATCCCGAACGGGCCATGCAGCTGGGACAGTTCGTCCCTCTGTTTGCGCGGCACGGGCTGGATGCACTGAAGAACTGACGGGTTTCCGGGGAAGGAACGCTTTGATGAAAAATCCGGATATCGATCTGATGCGCGATGAAGAGAAGGATCGCAACTTCGTGACCGCACTGGCGCGGGGTCTGGATGTTCTGCGGTGTTTCCGGCGCGGCGAGATTGAGCTGTCGAACACCGATTTTTCCGACCGCACCGGGCTGCCCAAGGCGACGATTTCGCGGCTGACCCATACGCTCTGCGCGCTGGACTATCTGGTGGTGGATCCGCGCAGCGGGGCGTATCGGCTGGGGGCAGGGGTGTTGCAGCTTGGCTTTGGTGTTCTGGCCGGCATGGATGTCTGTGACCGGTCGCATCAGGTGCTCAAGGACCTGCGCAACGGCCCGAACTCCTATATCACCGCGGCGCTGGGAGAAGCCCATCGCGATGAGGTGACTTATGTCGCCGTTCATCGCTCGCGCGAGGACGTGTCGCTGTCGATGCGCGTCGGCTCGCGCCTACCGCTGTTTCGCACTGCAATCGGGCGGGCGATCCTGGTCGGGCTGAGCGAGGAGCAGCGGCAGAAGGCCTTTGACTTCGCAGACCGGCTGGACCCGGAGGGATCCCAAGACCGGCAACAGATCTACAAGGACGCCTGTGCCGAATTCGAAGAACGGGGTTATTGCACCAGCTATGGCGACTGGCGCGAAGACGTGAATGCCATTGCCGTGCCGGTGTTTTCACTGAATGGATCACGGGTCTTCGGCCTGAACGTGGGCGGCCCGTCGTTCCATGTGCAGACCGACCAGTTGGAGGCGCATTACGCGCCGGCGCTGAAGGACGCGGCCCAATTGCTGAGCCTGCGTCCCTGAACCTGTGGGATCAGAGCGCCCAGGCTTTCTGCAGGGCGGGTCGCGCCAGCAAACGATCAGCATAGGCGCGCAGGTTGGGTTTGTCGTCCATATCCGCGCCCAACCGTCCGGACATGATGACGGAATGCCCGGTCATCACATCTGCCGCTGAAAACGCCCCGGCCAGATACTCGCGACCTTCCATGTGCTGTTCGACCGCCAGGAGCATCTGGTTCAGCAGCTTGGTGGCGCGTTTGACATTGACCTCATTGCGTCGGTCCGGCGGCAGCAGGATGGTTTCCACCACGATGGTGTTGATCGGCGGCATGATCATGCCTTCGCAATAATGCAGCCACTGCAGGTAGTTGGCGTATTCGGGGTCATCAATCGCGGGCTGCAAACGGCCGTCACCATGGCGGGCCAGGATGTACTGCACAATGGCGCCGGATTCGAAAATCGTTGTTTCCCCGTCCTTTAGCGCCGGAACCCGTCCCATGGGATGAACGCTCAGATACTCTGGCGCACGCATGTTGCGGCTGCCCAGATCGAACTTTTCGATCTCATACTCCAAGCCCAGTTCCTCAAGCAGCCACGCGACGCGGACGGCCCGGCTGTTTTGCGCGTAATACAGCTTCATCCTGTTCCTCCCAATCCTCTGGTGCGAGCCTAGGGGCGTGAATTTGGCCAAGTCAAACCATCGCCCCTATGACGTGACGACACGAGGCCGATGCGTGGTTCTACGTATCGCGTAACGCTCGACGCGCCTTGATGCGCCGCGCATAGTAGACGCAGAGGAAAATGGGGAGCAGGTAATCATGGCATCCGAGAACTGGTTGAACCGGGTGGATCATCCCGACGGTATCACCGAGCTGCAGTTGGGGCGCGCACCCGTCAACGCGCTGAGCCCGGAATTCCTGATGGACTTTGCCGAGCAGATGCGCAGCTTGGGCCGGGACGATCAGGTCAAAGCCATCGTTTTGTCCAGCCAGTTCAAGGTCTTCTCTGCCGGTCTGGACCTAAAGGAAGCGCAGGATTTCGATCTTGCGCAACAGCACGCCATTGTTGAAGGGCTCAATGTCGGCTTTCTGGAACAGTTTGCCTGTCCGAAGCCTGTTGTTTCGGCTGTGGGGGGCGCGGCGATTGCCGGAGGGCTGTTCTTTGTTCTGGCGTCTGATCTGCGGGTTGCAGGCCCCAAGGCCAGCCTGGGCCTGGCGGAGGTGCGCGTCGGCGCCAACTTCCCGGTCGGACCGCTGGAGATTGCGCGCGCCACGCTGTCCTATGACATGCAGCGCCGCCTGATGCTGACCGGTCAGCCCATTGATGCGGCCACCGCCGCCGAGGCAGGCGTGGTGGATGTGCTGGTTGCCAGCACCGAACAGGTGCTGCCCACGGCGCTGGCGGAGGCGCGCAAGCTGGCGCAGCTACCGCCCCAGACATATGCCTCGATCAAGGCGCAGCTGCGCGATGAGGTCATCGCCAAGATTAACGCTGCGATGGCGGCGGGCGGCAATGCGCCCGAAGGCGGCTGGTTCGGCGCAGAAACCCGCGCAGCCATGCAGAAGATGATTGGCTGAGAGGAGGCGAAGATGGACGCGATACTGAAGATCGAACGCGAAGAGGACATTGCGATCCTCACCCTGAACCGTCCCGATGCGCTGAACGCGCTGTCGCGCGCGCTGGTGGCTGACCTGAGCGAGGCACTGCGCAGTCTGTCCGCCGATGACAGCCTGCGGGCCATTGTCCTGACCGGTGCGGGTCGCGCGTTCTGTGCTGGCGTGGACCTGCGGGAGATGTCGCAGGACGATGGCGCCATCGAAGGGTTTGCCTGGCATGGTCCCGACAGCCTGTTCGCCATCGCCCATGCCTGTCCGCATCCGATCATCGCGGCGGTCAACGGCTTTGCCATCACCGGTGGGCTGGAACTGGCGATGCTGTCCGACTTCATCATCGCCTCGGACAAGGCGGTTTTTGCGGACACCCATGCCCGTGTCGGGATCACCCCGTCCTGGGGCATGACGCAGGTGTTGCCGCGTCTGATCGGCCTGAACCGCGCCCGGCAGATGAGCCTGACCGGTGAGTTCGTGGACGCAACCCGTGCCTGCGACTGGGGGTTGGCCAATGAGGTCACCACGGCCGAAACCCTGCTGCCGCGGGCCAAGGAACTGGCGCATCTGATTGCCCAGACCGATCCGACAACCATGCGTCGGATCCGCGGGCTGATCATCGAAGGTGCGGACCTGCTGCGCCCGGAGGCGCTCAAACGGGAAACGCAGGTTTTTGATACGCATATGGCGGGTAGCGTCTCAATGGAGAGCGTTGCCCGAGGCCGGGACAGCGCTACCAAGCGCGGCAAGGCCCAAGTTTCAGGAGAGTGACAGGTGAGCGATTTGATCAACGGATTTTGCCCCGAACGACTGCAAAACATCAGGACCTGGCAGCAACGCTATGTAGATGAACGGAAATATGCGGGCAGCTCCGTGTTGATCCACCGCCACGGCAATGAGGCGTTCTTTAACGCGGTGGGATCGCGCAACATCGAGGAAGATCTGCCGTTCACGCGGGATACCTCTGTGCGCATCTATTCGATGACCAAGCCGATCACCTCGGTCGCGATCATGATGCTGGCCGAAAAGGGGCTGTTCCATCTGGACGCGCCGGTCTCCACCTTCATTCCCGGCTTTGCCGACATGGAAGCGCTGGTGCCGGGGGCGGAACGGATTGATCAGACCGAACCCAGCGTGTCGCCGACCCTGCACCAGTTGCTGACCCACACCTCGGGCTTGAGTTATCCCTTCAATCCCGGGGTGTTGTCGCGTGCAATGGACCAAGAGGATCTGTTGTTCAAACCCAACCAGGGCGACCTGGGCGCCATGGTCGACAAGCTGGCGGGCTACCCGCTGGCCTTTCAGCCCGGAACCCGCTGGGAATACTCGGTGGGTATCGACGTGCTGGGCCGCGTGGTCGAGGTGGTGTCCGGCAAATCCCTTGCCGACTTCTTTGAGCAGGAAATCTTTGCCCCGCTTGGCATGACCGAAACGGCGTTTGCCGTGCCCGCTGGCACCGGCGATCGCTTTGCCTCGCTTTACACCCCGCTTGAAGGGGACGCGATGGCGCTGAACTCGGCCCGGACCGGAGGGGAAACCCTGCGGCTGACGGATCGACACGGTCAGTCACCGTTTGAGAGCGCCAAGATGCATTCCGGCGGGGGCGGCCTGGTCGGCACCCTTGATGACTACATGCGGTTTGCGGAAATGCTGCGGCGGGGTGGCACCTGTGACGGCGGGCGCCTGCTGTCGCCCAAAACGCTGGACTTCATGATGCGCAACCATCTGCCCGGTGATATTGCCAGCATGGGCCCGCAGAGCTTTGCCGAACAACCCATGGAGGGCATGGGCTTTGGGCTGGGTGGTGCGGTCGTGCTGGATCCCGGTCGCGCCCGCAGCGCCGGTTCCGTCGGAGACTTCAGCTGGGGTGGCATGGCGTCGACCTTCTTCTGGATCGACCGGCAAGAGGACATGTCCGTGGTCTTCTTCACCCAGCTGTCGCCCTCGTCCTCCTATCCCTCACGTTCCGAGCTGAAGGCGCTGGTGCACGCGGCGATGGTTGCATGAGCGCGCCGATCCTGTGGACGCCCTCTGCGGAGCGGATAGAAGGCAGTCAGATCAAGAGCTTCGAACGCTGGCTTCACAGCGAACGCCAGCAGCAGTTCGACGATTATAATGATCTCTGGCGCTGGAGCGTCGATGATCTGCCGGGGTTCTGGCAGGCGATCTGGGACTATTTCGACCTGCAGGCCAGCACCCCGGCCGAAACGGTTCTGGCACAGGACAGCCTGCCCGGTGCCGTCTGGTTTCCCGGGGCGCGCCTGAACTGGGCCCAGCACATGCTGCGCCATGCCGACGTCGCCCCGGATGAGGTAGCACTGGTTGTCAGTTCCGAAACCTTCGGGCGCAGCACGCTGACCTGGCGCGCGCTGCGCGATCAGGTGGCCAATGTCGCAAACCGGTTTCGCGCCATGGGGGTCGGGCAGGGCGACCGGGTCGTCGCCATCCTGCCCAATACGGAGACCGCACTGATCGCCTGTCTGGCGGCAACCAGCATCGGGGCCATCTGGTCGCTTTGCGCATTGGATATGGGCCATGTCGCCATTCTGGACCGGTTCAAGCAGATCCAGCCAAAGATCCTGATCACACAGGAGGCCTATCTGCACGCGGGCAAACGAGTGGACCGCAGTGACGTGAACGCAATGATTGCCGAGGCGCTGCCGTCAGTTGTGCAGCGCATTTCGGTCACCGCCGGTTCCGATCTGCCCGCCGGGGCGCTGGAATGGCAAACGCTTTTGCAGGGGGATGCCACTGCGGAGTATGCGCAGGTCCCCTTCGACCATCCGCTTTGGGTGGTCTATTCCTCTGGCACAACGGGCAATCCGAAGCCCATAGTGCATGGACATGGCGGCATCCTGCTGGAGGGCTGCAAGCAATCGCTGCATCAGGATATCTCCGCAAGTGACCGGTTCTGCTGGTTGACCTCTTCGGGCTGGGTGATGTGGAACGCGCAATTCGTGGCGCTGGGGCAGGGTGCCCGGCTGATCCTGCACGACGGCGCACCGAACCATCCGGACCTGATGTCGGTCTGGCGTTACATCGCAGAAGAACGCGTTACCTATTTCGGCGTGGGCGCGGCCTATGTGACCACCTGCCAGAAGGCTGGGCTTGCGCCTGCTGCCGAACTGGACCTGAGCGCGCTTGTGTCTCTGGGCACCACCGGATCACCGCTGACCGATGACGGCTATGCCTGGGTGTATGAGCACGTCAAAGCCGACATCTGGCTGGCGCCGATCTCGGGCGGGACCGACCTGTGCGGCGCCTTTGTCGGCGGCAACGTCACGCTGCCGGTGCGCGCGGGTGAAATGCAATGCCGTTTGCTGGGCAACTCGGTCCGGGCCTTCGATCCCGAAGGTCAGGAGATTTATGATGAGGTTGGCGAGCTGGTCTGCACCCGGCCCTTGCCGTCGATGCCGCTCTTTTTCTGGGGCGATGAGGACGGCAGCCGTCTGCACGACAGCTACTTTGACACCTATCCCGGCATCTGGCGGCACGGCGACTGGATCCGCATCGGCTCGGACGGCAGTTCGGTCATCTATGGGCGCTCGGACGCTACGATCAACCGCAAGGGCCTGCGCATGGGCTCGTCCGAGATCTATCGCGCGGTCGAGGCGCTGCCCGAGGTGCTGGATTCGCTTGTGGTCGATCTGGAATTTTTGGGCCGCGACAGTTTCATGCCGCTGTTTGTTGTCCCGGCCGAGGGTGTGACGCTGGACGATGCGCTGAAGCAGAAGATCAACGGTGCGGTGCGTGCGTCGCTGTCGGCGCGCTTCATTCCGAATGAAATTCATGCAATCACGGATGTTCCACGCACGCTGTCCGGCAAAAAGCTGGAAGTGCCGGTGAAAAAGCTGCTACTCGGGGCCGACCCGACGAAAGTGGTCAACCGGGATTCAATGAGCAATCCCGAAAGTTTCGATTTCTTCGTCGCTTATGCTCGGGATCGAATGAACTGCTGAAGAAGCCGAAAATGGCGGATGGTGCACAGGAACTGCTTGATCTTCTGGATCTGGAACCCTTGGACAAGGACCTGTTCCGCGGCACAGGGGCAGGGGGTGAGACCCCGACCCGCATCTATGGCGGACAGGTCATTGCCCAGGCGCTGGCCGCGGCCTATCGCACCGTGCCCGACGATCGCCTCTGCCACAGTTTGCACGCCTATTTCATTCGTCCGGGCAACCCGGCCATGCCGGTCATCTATAACGTGGACCGCGCCCGCGATGGCGGCAGCTTCACCACGCGCCGGGTGGTGGCAATCCAGAACGGCAAGCAGATCCTGAACCTGTCGTGCTCCTTCCATATCCAGGAACCGGGCTGGGAGCACCAGCATACAATGCCGGATGTTCCGGCGCCGGAGACGCTGATCTCTCGTCATGAGCACAACCTGAAACACATGGACCGGATCCCGGGTGTGTTTCATCCTGATATCCTGCGGCCGCGGCCGATCGAAATGCGGGAGGTTGCGCCGCGCGATCCAATGACGCCGGAGCCGGTGGATGACATCAACCATGTCTGGATCCGGATGCAGGCCGCCGCTGGTCAAAGCCCGCAGATGCAGCATGTGCTGCTGGCCTATGTGTCCGACTACGGGCTGATGGGATCGGCACTGCGTCCGCATGGGCTGAACTGGTTCCAGCGCAGCACCATGACCGCCAGCCTGGATCACGCCATGTGGTTCCACGGACCGATCGCTTTCGAAGACTGGCATCTCTATGCCATGGACGCCCCGTTTTCCGGGGGCGCCCGAGGGTTCAACCGTGGCTCCATCTTCACCCGCGACGGACGACTGGTTGCCAGCGTCGCCCAGGAAGGCCTGATGCGGCCGCTGGACAAGGCTTAAGCTTCAGACCGGTCCGAACTGCCGGTTCAGCTTGCGCATGCCGCCCAGCCAGCGGTCGTAGTCCTGCGTCTTGGCACGCATATAGTCCAGCACGTTTGGATGCGGCAGCACCAGAAAGCGGTTCTCAGCTATCGCCTGGATACAGGCCTCGGCCACCGGCTCGGGCTCCAGCATACCGTCGATGCTTGCCACATGATCCTCCAGCCCGCGGGTCATTTCGCTGCGCACAGCCTGGGGGCAGAGGACAGAGACACCGATGCCCTGATCGCCATAGGTGATTGCCAGCCATTCAGACAGGCCGACAGAGGCGTGTTTGGTCACGCCATAGGGCGCGGCGCCGATCTGGTTCAGCAGCCCGGCGGCCGAGGCCGTGTTCAGCAGGTAGCCACCACCGCGCTCCACCATCCGCGGCACCACATGACGCGCGGCCCAGACCTGTGACATGACGTTGATGTCCCAGATGCGTTGCCATTGCTCATCGGGCACCTCAACGCCGCCCGCAACCAGAATACCGGCATTGGAGCAGAACAGATCGATCGGACCGACGTTTTCTTCGGTCCAGTCCACAAGCGTGGCAATGTCGGCTTCTTGCGATACATCGCAGGCGCGTGCCACCGCGCCAATTTCAGTGGCGACTGCCTGGGCGCCTTTTGCATTCAGATCGGCGCAGACAACCGTCGCGCCATGTTGCTTCAATGCATGGGCGAGGGCCTTGCCGATGCCGCTTGCCGCGCCGGTGACCACCGCGATCTTTCCCTGTACGTCCACCTCTGACTTCTCCCTTTGGTGATGTCCGCAGCTGGGTTTCAAACCAGCGGGACGTTTTTACCTTCATTTAATTTCAACGTGTTATCAGGTTCATCTAAGTCAATGCAGAAACCGCACCGAAGTTAAAGTTAAGACTGGGTTTCAACTGCCTGATATTACGCATCTAACCTAGATACCTAATGTGATCTTTCAGGTCTTACTGGCTCGATCCCTGTGCGCAAATAGACCCTAACAAGGGGTATTTTGCTTCGCAAATGTTACCCGGCGGCACTCATATATTAACATAATACCAATTACACGACTAATGTATCGATCTGACATCTGGCCTACCTGCCGCACAAGGACGCGGTATTCCGTCATTCCAAACACCGGTTTGTGGCTCACGGTTTCCGCTCTGTGTCGCCCCAATGCTGCGCCCGTCCGGAAAAGAAAAAGAGCGCGATCCGAAGATCGCGCCCTCCACGGCGTTTCAATGTGTGACGGATCAGTCTTCGGCGTTGGCCGGATCCGCGTTCAGCTGACCGTAGTTCTGTGCCCCGATCTCATCATGCAGGCCGATCTGGGTTTCCAGGAAATCGATATGCTCCTGCTCGTCCAGGATCAGTTCCTCAAACAGATGCATGGACGCATAGTCGCCCGCTTCGGCACAGAACTTGCGCGCTTCGGAGTACAGCTTCACCGCTTCCATTTCAGCGTCCAGATCGCAGGTCAGCGTCTCGCGTACGTTTTCGCCAATGCGCAGCGGATCGAGCGTCTGCAGGTTCGGATGCCCTTCGAGGAAGATGATCCGGTCGATCAGCTTGTCTGCGTGCTCCATCTCTTCGATGGATTCCTCGCGCATTTTCTTGGCCAGTTTGCCGTAGCCCCAGTCTTTCTGAAGACGGTAATGCAGCCAGAACTGGCTGACGGCGGTCAGTTCAATCCGCAACGCTCTGTTGAGATATTCAATGACTTTTGGATCACCCTTCATAGCTGGTTCCTTTCTGTGAGGGTTGGTCGAGCTGAATGTGCTCCTGCCTCCAAGCTAAGGGTTCAGCGCAGCAACACAAGTTATTTTTAGAATTATTCTAAGTTTGGGATATGTTGCCCCGCCGGGGCATCCCAATACTGGTTCAGGCTGAGGCTGAGCTGACCCGCTTTGCCGGTCGCAGTCCACGAAGCTCCACCGGGACGGCCAGATTGTCGTTCTGACGCATCGTGCGCAGGAACAAGGGCATGCACCCTCCACAATCCGCGGCCTTGCCCAGCGCGTGGTACACCTTGCCGGGGCTGATGATCGTCGACGGGTCCGAAGCGCGCATCCAGTCGATGGCGGCGTGGATTTCGTGATCCTTGATGTTCATGCAGTGACAGACGATCATTTCCGATTTCCTTCAGGTGGCATGGCTGATCGACACAGCTCATTTTCCAAGTGTTATAGTCGGAAATATGGAAGGAAGCCAGAATATTCTTATTATTTCAGTCGGCAATAAGGTACCTGGAGCGATGACCCACCTCTCCGCTCGCTTAACGTGTGGTTTAAGAATGCTGATTTTTGCATCGACCACAGTGTGTTATGCCGCGCTCTTTTCATTCTGATTTCGCAGTGCATTGAAGGCATCATACTGTGACAGAAACACTCGGCCCGTCAGGTCATCCAGGAAATGACAGGTCGACAGGCGGTCCATGACTGGCCCTTTGACCTCGGACAGGTGCAGCTGGATGTGCAAATCGCGCAGACGCCGGTTGATCGCTTCAAGGGATTCCAGCGCGCTCAGGTCGATCTCATTGACCGCGGAACACATCAGAACCACGTGCTTGAGCTCCTCCTTGTTGCGGTGAACACGAGCCAGGATCATGTCCTCCATCCGGCGGGCATTGGCGAAATACAGGCTTTCATCGATCCGCAGCGTGACGAAGGACGGATCGGTGATCACCTTGTGACGCAGGATATTGCGGAAGTGCTGGGACCCGGGGACCAGACCGACCTCTGCCACATGCGGACGGGAGGTTTTCCAGACGAAGAGCAGCAGGGACAGGATCACCCCGGCGGCCACCCCAAGCTCGACCCCTGCCCCCAGCGTCAGCAGAATGGTGGTGAAGACGGCGGCGAAATCTGCCCGGCTGTAGGTCCAGGCCCGTTTGAGGATCCCAAGATCCACCAGCGACAGCACCGCCACGATGATCGTCGCGGCCAGCGTGGCCTTGGGCAGGAAGTAGAGCAGCGGCGTCAGATACATGGCCGCCAGCAAAAGCCCGACAGCGGTGAAAGCCCCGGCCGCAGGCGTGCGCGCCCCTGCGTCGAAATTCACCACGGAGCGGGCAAAGCCGCCGGTCACCGGATAGCCGCCCGACAGGCCCGACGCGATGTTGGAGGCCCCAAGCGCGATAAGCTCCTGATCCGGCTCGATCCGCTGTTGTCGTTTCGAGGCCAGCGTCTGTGCCACCGAAACGCTTTCCACATAGCCGATGATCGAGATCAGCGCCGCCGGACCCAACAGCATCGGGATCACCGACCAGTTCAGCCCGGACAGGCCCAGCGATGGCAGGCCGGTCGGCACTTCACCCACGACGGCCACGCCCATGTCCGGCAGCGCCAGGACCCAGGCCAGAACCGTGGTTCCAACAACCGCCAGCACCGGGGCAATGCGGGTCAGCGTGCCGGCCATCGAAGCAGAGAGCCCCAGCACGGACTGCAGAACCCGTGACATGGAGCGGCGCACCCAGAACAGGAACCCCAGCGCCCCTGCCCCAACCATCAGCGTGATCAGGTTTATGTCCCCCCGGGCGTGCCAGAGCGCCGTCAGGATATCCGGAAGCGTATGCCCATGGGCCGACACGCCCAGCACATGTTTGGCCTGGCTGGCCGCGATCAGCAGCCCCGATGCGGTGATGAAGCCCGCGATGACCGGGTGCGACAGGAAGTTGGCGATCAGACCAAGACGCAGCAATCCCATCACCAGCAGCATTGCGCCGCTGATCAACGCCAGCAGCGCCGCAGCCACCGTGTAATCGGCGACGCTCTGCAGCCCAAGTGGCGCCAGCGCCGAGGCCGTCATCAGCGAAACAACCGCAACCGGGCCGACCGCCAGCGCGCGCGAGGTGCCAAAGATCGCATAGGCGACCAGAGGCAGGATCGAGGCATAGATCCCCACTTGCGCGGGAAGCCCCGCAAGCAGCGCATAGGCCAGGGATTGCGGGATCAGCATGATTGTCACGATCACCGCCGCGACCAGGTCACCGTTCAGATCCTGCCGGTCATAGGCACGTCCCCAGGTCAGGATCGGGAACCGGGCCTTGATCCGTGTGCTGATGGTCTGATCCTGCATTGGGCTGCCCCGCATTAATGAATTCATCTTTTTGCATATAATGACGGAGCAGCGGAATGAAAACCCTTTTGCAAAAGGAAAACGGCCACCCCGGAGGGATGGCCGCCATCGTGTCAGCGAAGGTCCAGCTGGATCAGAAGAACGCCTGCAGCCCGGTCTGTGCGCGGCCCAGGATCAGGGCGTGCACGTCATGGGTGCCTTCATAGGTGTTGACGGTTTCCAGGTTCACCATGTGGCGGATGACGTGGAAATCCTGGCTGATGCCGTTGCCGCCGTGCATGTCACGGGCGTGACGGGCGATTTCCAGCGCCTTGCCACAGTTGTTGCGCTTGATGATGGACACCATTTCCGGCGCGGCCTTGGCTTCGTCCATCAGGCGACCGACACGCAGTGCGGCCTGCAGGCCCAGTGAAATCTCGGTCTGCATGTTGGCCAGCTTCAGCTGGAACAGCTGTGTTTGCGCCAGCGGCTTGTTGAACTGCTTGCGGTCCAGACCGTACTGGCGGGCGGAATGCCAGCACGCTTCGGCCGCACCCATGGCACCCCAGGCGATGCCATAGCGCGCGCGGTTCAGACAGCCAAAGGGACCTTTCAGGCCTTCGATATGCGGCAGCAGCGCGTCTTCGCCAACCTCGACGTTGTCCATCACGATCTCACCGGTGATCGAAGCGCGCAGCGACAGCTTGCCTTCGATCTTGGGGGCGCTCAGGCCCTTCGCGCCCTTGTCCAGAACGAAGCCGCGGATCTTGCCGCCGTGGGCTTCGGACTTGGCCCAGACCACAAAGACATCCGCGATCGGCGCGTTGGAGATCCACATCTTGGATCCGTTCAGCACGTAGCCGCCATCGGTCTTCTTGGCCACGGTCTTCATGCTGGCCGGGTCGGACCCCGCATCGGGTTCGGTCAGACCGAAGCAGCCGATCCATTCGCCGGAGGCCAGTTTCGGCAGATACTTCATCCGCTGCTCTTCGGTGCCATAGGCATAGATCGGGTACATCACCAGCGACGATTGCACCGACATCATCGAACGATAGCCGGAGTCAACACGCTCGACCTCACGCGCCACCAGGCCATATGCCACATAGCCGGCGCCAATCCCGCCATAGGCTTCGGGGATGGTGGTGCCCAAGAGGCCCATTTCACCCATTTCCCGGAAGATCTCGGGGTCGGTCTCTTCCTTGGCGAAGGCATCGGTGACACGCGACATCAGGCTTTCCTGCGCATAGGCGTGTGCGCTGTCGCGGACCATGCGCTCTTCTTCTTCCAGCTGCTGATCCAGCAGGAAGGGGTCGTCCCAGTTGAAGCGGCCCAGGTCCGGCGCATCCTTGGCGCGCAGTTCGGGTTTTGCGTTGTCTTTCATGATCAAGGATCTCCTGACATCATCTGTGTTCCGGTTTGTGCCGAACCTAGGTGGAAGCCGCGACAAAAAACAGCGAGACTTTCACACATAAACATGAGTAAAAGTCATACATGATCGCTCCTCGTCGTTTCCTGCCCTCCATCCCGTCCCTTCTGGCGCTCGAAGCGCTGGATCGGCTTGGCAGCGCCTCTGCCGTTGCCGAAGAACTGTCGCTGACCCAAAGTGCAATCAGCCGTCAATTGCAGGCGCTGGAGACGCAGCTGGGCACGGAGCTGGTGCATCGGGATCGCAAACGGCTGAGCCTGACGCCCGCAGCACAGGACTATGCCGCCGAGATCCGCGAGGCGCTGAACCAGATCGCGGGCGCCTCGCTAAGGGTGCAGACCGCACCGCTGGCGGGCACGCTGAACCTTGCAATTCTGCCTGCATTCGGGATGCGTTGGCTGATGCCGCGCTTGCCGCGCTTTGCGCAATTGCATCCGGAGGTGACGATCAACATGTCGACCCGTCTGGTGCCCTTCAACTTTTCCGGCGAACCCTTCGATGCGGCGATCCACTTCGGGTCCGCGGATTGGCCGGGAACGCAGTCGCTGCTGTTGAAGCATGAACAGGTCATCCCGGTCTGCGCCCCGGATCTGGTGGCCCGCAAACGGGTTGCGCAGCCTTCGGATCTGTTGTCCCTGCCCCTGCTGCATATCCAGACGCGCCCGCAGGCCTGGGCCGACTGGTTCGAGCAGCATGGCGTTGCGGCAACCAAGAACCTGTCCGGTACGATGTATGACCAATTCGCAACGATCACTCAGGCGGCGCTGCATGGGCTGGGCGTGGCGCTGATGCCCGACTACCTGGTTGAACAGGACGTTGCCACCGGCAGGCTGATCGCGCTCGCTGAGACCCCTTCAGAAACGCGGGGGGCCTATTATCTGGTTTGGCCGGAGTCCAAGGCGCGGGCGCCCGCGCTGATCAAGTTCCGCGACTGGCTGGCCGGTCAGGCCCAGCCGGAGGATCCGCTCCCGCGCTGAGCCCAAATGCAAAAGGGCAAGGGTTTCCCCCTGCCCGTCGCTGTTGATCGTGATGAGCGTCCTGCCCGGCGCTTATCCCAACGCGTAGCCTGCGCCACGCACAGTGCGCACCGGATCTGCGCCACCAAACTGGGTCAGCGCCTTGCGCAGACGGCCGATATGGACGTCCACGGTGCGGGTGTCGACATAGATGTCCCGGCCCCAGACACGGTCCAACAGTTGCTCCCGGCTCCAGACTCGGCCCGGCTTCTCCATGAAGGTGCTGAGCAAACGGAATTCCGTCGGGCCCAGTTTCAGCGGGTTTTCCCCGCGCGACACCTTGTGGGTCTCCGCATCCAGAATGATGTCCTCGAACTCCAGGCGCAGACCGACGGTGGCCGGACGCACCCGGCGCAGCTGGGTCCGGACACGGGCCATCAGCTCGATCACCGAGTAGGGTTTGACCACATAGTCGTCTGCCCCGGTTTCCAGCCCGCGCACCTTGTCCACCTCTTCCGAACGGGCCGACAGCATGATGATCGGGATGGAACGGGTTTCCGGGCGGCTTTTCAGCTGACGACACACTTCGATACCGCTGAGGTTCGGCATCATCCAGTCCAGCACGATGATGTCCGGATTGTCCTCTTCGACCAGCAGCAGCGCGTCTTCGCCGTTTTCGGCGCGGACGACGCGAAAGCCTTCGGCCTCAAGGTTGTAGGCCAGCACTTCGCGCTGCGCCAGCTCATCTTCGACGACCAGGACTGTGGGTTGATCAGCAGACATCGCTCAGTGCTCCAGTGCCGTCACCGAGGTCGTGTCGCCCTTGGCGCGGATTTCATCCGGACGATCCCCGGTCACCAGATAGACGACCTGCTCGGCGATCGAGGTGACATGGTCGCCCATGCGTTCGATGTTCTTGCCGATGAAATGCAGGTGCATACAGGGCGTGATGTTGCGCGGGTCTTCCATCATGAAGGTCAGGAATTCGCGGAACAGCGCGTTGTACATCTGGTCGACTTCGTGGTCACGCTCGATCACGTCGGTGGCCAGCTCGGTGTCGCGCTGGATATAGGCGTCCAGCGCGTCCTTCAGCATCAGCTCGACCTCGCGTGCCATGCGGCGCAGCGCGGCGGCGCTGTCATTGACGGGCTGCACCTGCACCAGAACACCGGTCCGCTTGGCGATATTCTTGGCATAGTCGCCGATGCGCTCCAGGTTCGAGGCGATGCGCATCACCGACAGCACCAGGCGCAGGTCGCCGGCGGTGGGCGAGCGCAGCGCGATCAGCCGTGCGGTTTCCTCGTTGATCAGCTCTTCCAGCTTGTCGATGGCCTTGTCGCCGGCGCGCACTTTCTCGGCCAGTTCCTCGTCGCGGGTTTCCAGCGACCGGGCGGCTTCCATGATGGCGGCCTCCACCAGACCGCCCATCTTCATGATGTGCGCCTGGATGGCCTCCAGATCCCGATCGAAAACGGATGCGATATGTTGCTCTGTCATGTCTGTCGGTCCCTGCAGATCAGCCGATACGGCCGGTGATGTAGCTTTCGGTGCGCGGATCTTCGGGGTTGGTGAAGATCTGGCCGGTTTCTCCGAATTCAACCAGGTTGCCCAGGTGGAAGAACGCGGTCTTCTGGCTGACGCGGGCGGCCTGTTGCATCGAGTGGGTCACGATGATCACCGAATAGCGTTCGCGCAGCTCATCGATCAGCTCCTCGACCTGTGCGGTGGCAATCGGGTCCAGCGCCGAACAGGGCTCATCCATCAGCAGAACCTCGGGCTCGGTCGCGACAGCGCGGGCGATGCACAGACGCTGCTGTTGACCACCCGACAGGCCGGTGCCCGGCGCGTCCAGACGGTCCTTGACCTCGTCCCAGATGGCCCCGCGGCGCAGCGACTTCTCGACGATCTCATCCAGCTCGGCCTTGTTCTTGGCCAGACCGTGGATGCGCGGGCCATAGGCCACATTGTCATAGATCGACTTGGGGAACGGGTTGGGTTTCTGGAACACCATGCCCACCTTGGCGCGCAGCTGCACCGGATCGACCTTCTTGTCGTAGATGTCTTCGCCATCCAGCAGGATGTCGCCCTTGACCCGGCACACGTCGATGGTGTCGTTCATTCGGTTCAGGCAGCGCAGGAAGGTCGACTTGCCACAGCCCGACGGGCCGATGAAGGCGGTGACGGTCTTGTCTTCGATGTTGACGTTCACGTCTTTGATTGCGTGCGTGTCGCCATAGTAGACCTGTACGTCCTTTGCGGCGATCTTGATGTTCTTGGTATCCACGTTTCTCTCCACAAAGCTCATGTCGTTCATGGTCAGCCCTTCCTTTACCAGCGGCGCTCGAAGCGACGGCGCAGGATGATTGCAATGGCATTCATGGCCAACAAGAATACCAGCAGAACAATGATGGCCCCAGAGGCCCGTTCAACAAAGGCGGGGTCCGCGCGCTGGGTCCAGTTGTAGACCTGGACGGGCAGAGCGGCGGCCGGGTCAAAGAACCCTTCCGGCGGGCCCGCGGGATATTCCCGCACGAAGGCCACCATGCCGATCAGCAGCAGCGGTGCGGTTTCCCCCAGCGCCTGAGCCAGACCGATGATGGTGCCGGTCAGGATGCCCGGTGCGGCCAGCGGCAGCACGTGATGGAACACGGCCTGCATCTTGGACGCGCCAACCCCCAGTGCCGCATCGCGGATCGACGGCGGAACCGCCTTCAGCGAGGCGCGGGTGGCGATAATGATGGTCGGCAGGGTCATCAGCGTCAGCACCAGACCACCCACGATCGGCGCCGATTGCGGCAGACCCATGAAGTTGATGAAGATCGCCAGACCCAGAATACCGAAGACGATGGAGGGCACCGCCGCCAGGTTCGAGATGTTGACCTCAACAATATCGGTGATCCAGTTCTTCGGCGCGAATTCTTCCAGGTAGATCGACGCCGCAACCCCGATGGGCAGGGTCAGGCACAGAACCACCAGCATCATGTAGAACGACCCCAGGATGGCCACGCCCAGACCTGCCGCCTCGGGCCGGTTTTCGGACGCGTCGGCGTTGGTCAGGAAGCCGAAATTGAAGGTGGTTTTCAGAACACCGGCCTCTTTCAGCTGGTCGGCCAGCAGCAGTTGCTCGGGCGAAACGTTCTTGTCCAGCTTGGCGGTTTCTGCGGTGACGCGGCCTTTGTAGTAGCCGTCGATCCGGCCAGAGGCCAGGAATTTGAAGGTCACCGTCTCACCGATCTTGTCCGGGTTTGCCAGAACGAAGCGGCGCAGGTCGGCCGGGCCTTCCTTCGAGATCATCTTGGCGGCTTTCTTGGCGGTCAGCCCTTCAACCCCGATGCCGGGCTTTTCGAACTCAGCCTCAAAGGCCTTGGCGATCAGCGGCGCATAGCCGAAGGTCGACACTTTGGCAATCTTTTCGATGTCACCAGAGCCATCCTTGTCCAGCTTTGCCGGGTCCAGGTAGATGTCCATGGTGATGAAGGTTTGACGGAAGGCCGACGACCCGTTGTAGAGGATCGAGCTGACCAGCCCGATCAGGGCCAGGATGGCGACCACGATGGCCGCGATACCATAGGCGCGAAAGCGGGCTTCGGCGGCGTTGCGGCGTTTGGTCCGCGCGTCCTGCGCATAGAGCGACGTCTTGCCCGAGCGTTCGCCCGGCACGTTCGAAGAGGTTGCGTCGGTCATTCGTACTGCTCCCGGTACTTGCGAACGATGTAGAGGGCGAGAACGTTCAGGCCCAGGGTGACGACAAAGAGGGACAGGCCCAGAGCAAACGCGACCAGCGTTTCGGGGCTTGCGAATTCGGTATCCCCGGTCAGCTGGCTGACGATCTTCACGGTGATGGTCGTCATGGCTTCGAAGGGATTGAGGCTGAGCTTGGCGGCGGCCCCTGCCCCCATGACCACGATCATGGTTTCACCGATGGCGCGCGACGCGGCCAGCAGAACGGCGCCCACGATGCCCGGCAGAGCGGCCGGCAGGATCACCTGCTTGACGGTTTCGGACTGGGTCGCGCCCAGCCCATAAGAGCCGTCGCGCATGGATTGCGGCACCGCGTTGATCACGTCATCCGACAGCGACGACACGAAGGGGATCAGCATGATGCCCATGACCAGACCCGCGGTCAGCACGGAGGAGGACGAGGTGCCCAGGCCCAGCGGCTGCGCAAAATAGTCCCGCAGCAGCGGACCGATCGTGATCAGCGCAAACAGACCGTAAACGATGGTCGGGATGCCGGCCAGGATCTCGATCGCGGGCTTGATCAGCGAGCGCACGCGTTTGGAGGCGTATTCAGACAGGAAAACCGCCACCAGCAGACCGATCGGAACAGCAAAGACCAGCGCAACGAACGACACATACAGCGTGCCCCACAGCAGCGGCGCAATGCCCAGGTCCGACCCACCGGTGAACTGCGGGTTCCAGGTCAGGCTCAGGAAGAAATCCTTGGCCGGGTACATCCGGAAGAAGTTCGAGGTTTCAAACAGCAGCGAGAAGACAATGCCGATGGTGGTCAGGATGGCCACGGTGGACGACAGGATCAGCAGCGCCTTGATCGCCATTTCAGCCACGTTGCGGGCGCGGAAGTCCGGCGTGATACGGGACATGGCATAGACAGCCCCCCCCAGCGCCAGAACCAGGGCAACAATGGTCAACGTGATCTTCAGCCCGGCGTTGATGTCCCGATATTCCTTGGCGGCAGCAAAAACGTTCTGGCGCACTTCCGATGCGACAGCGATGCCCACTTCGGCCAGTTGAGCCCGGACATCCGTTTCATCCGCGCTCATGGTGGCAAGCTGATCTTCGGTCAGCGCACCAGAGGTGATCGCGATATCCAGACCGCTGGAGATGCGGCGCACGTCGGCCAGCACCAGGCTCATGGATCCGCCTTCGGGCACATCCGCGGCGGTGATCATGCCGGATACCTGGCTTTCAACGTAAAGCGGCTGCAACAGCAGCCAGGCAAAGGTTACCAGAAGCGCAGGCACTGCCGAGAACAGGAAAACGGTCTGACCGTAGTAGTTCGGCAGCGAGTGCAGTTTGCGAACATCGCCCTGAACGGAGCCGAGAGCTCGCGAACGACCAATGAAAAAGCCGCCAATCGCGATTGCGATTACGGCAAGGATGACAAGACCGGCGCTCATGGGGTCTCCAACGCGGAAGTCGTGGAAAGAGAGGGTGGCGCCCGGAACAGGCGCCACCCGGTTCGTCAGATTAGTTCAGCGGGCCCATTGCGACGCCAGCAGCAACCATCTCCTGGGTTTTGGCCAGCTCGGGGTCCGAAACCAGACCGTACTCGGCCAGCGGGCCATCGGGGCCTGCCATGTCGTCCGAGACGAAGAAGTCGATGTATTCCTGCAGACCCGGGATCACACCCAGGTGCGCTTTCTTCACGTAGAAGAACAGCGGGCGCGACACGGGGTATTCACCCGATGCAACGGTTTCGGTCGACGGGGTCACGCCGTCCATGGTGGCAACAACCAGCTTGTCGGTGTTGTTCTGGTAGAACGACAGGCCGAACACGCCGATGGCGTTGGAGTTCGCTGCCAGACGGGCCAGGGTTTCGGTGTAGTCACCGTCGATGTCGACAGAAACGCCATCGGTGCGCAGCGCGTGGCAGGCCTTCTTGGCGGCTTTCTTCTTTTTCTTGTCGGTTTCACCTTCGGCAGCAGCCAGGAAGATGTCATAGGCGCCGGTTGCTTTACAGCCAGCTTCCAGAACCTTCTTGTCGAACACTTCACGGGTGCCGTGCTTGGTGCCCGGGATGAAGGCCAGGATGTCCTGTGCGGGCAGCGACCCGTTGGTGTCGGCCCAGGATTTGTTCGGGTTTGCAACCAGCTTGCCGTCTACGACGACTTCTTTGGCCAGAGCGTTGAACCAATCCGCCGGGGTGAAGGCGAAGGACGGGCCGTTGATGTCGGATGCGAAGACGATGCCGTCATAGCCGAAGCGGACTTCCATGATCTCGCTGACGCCGTTCGAACCGCACAGGTCGATGTCCGACTGCTTGATGCGCGAGGACGAGTTCGCGATGTCGATGGTGTTTTCGCCAACACCTTCACACATCTTCTTGCGGCCTGCGCCGGAACCGCCACCTTCGACAACCGGGGTCGGGAAGTCGAAGTTTTCGCCAAATGCTTCGGCAACGATGGTTGCATAAGGCAGAACGGTCGACGAACCTGCAATCTGGACCTGGTCACGCGCGGAAGCGGTGGTGGCAGAAACGGCTGCGATGGCCAGTGCAGAGGCCGTCAGTTTCACAAAGGACATGTCTGTCTCCTTGGATAAAGAAAAGTACGATCACCCCCATGATGATCTTGCGCCCGTCCTAGTCAGGCTGCATGTGGCTTTTGTGACAGCTATGTAACAGCTGTATGACAAAGGCCATAAAATCGTTACCGAAGGTTAAATTTTTCTGCGGCGCAGAAGCGGCAACATCCATGGGTTGTGTATGACTCTGCCTACCGGGGCAGAATGACCGTAAAGGTTGATCCCTGCCCCAGCTCGCTTTCCACCCGCAGCCGACCCCGATGACGGTTGACGATGTGCTTCACGATGGCCAGACCCAGCCCGGTTCCACCCAGCTCGCGCGAGCGGTGGCTGTCGGCCCGGTAGAACCGCTCGGTCAGGCGCGGCAGGTGCAGCGGATCAATGCCCGGCCCATTGTCGGTGACCTGGATGCGCGCCGCCGGCCCCCGGACCGCGGGATCACGATCACTGCAGGTCAGGCGCACGACAACGCGACCCTCACGCCTGCCATATTTGATCGCGTTCTCGATCAGATTGGTAAACACCTGCCGAAGCTGGTCCGCATCCCCAGTGATTGGCACGCCGTCGTCCGGCGCGGCCAGAACCAATTCGGTCTCCATTCCGTCGGCCACGGGTTGCAGCGAATGCAGCGTGCTTTCCAGTTGTGCTTTCAGGTCCACCTCTTCACGCGGCCGGACGCGTTCTTCGCTTTCCACCCGGTTGAGCGACAGAAGGTCCCCCACCAGCCGGTTCATCCGGTTGGCTTCGCCCTCCATGATGGACAGGAACCGGTCCCGCGCATTGGGGTCTTCGCGCGCGGCCCCCCTCAGAGTTTCGATGAACCCCATCAGGGCAGTCAGAGGCGTGCGCAGCTCATGGCTGACATTGGCCACGAAGTCGCGGCGCATCTGCCCTGCCTGTTCCAGGTCGGTAATGTCGCGGAAGCACAGCATCGCCGCGCCCCCCTTCACTGCACCGATCCCCCGCACATAGCGGCAGGTCACGTCAAAGGTGGTGTCCTGCGCGCCATCATTGCCCAGGTGCCGTGTCCGGCGTGGATCGCGCTCGCGCAGGCAGGTCTCGATCGCCTCGATGACCTGCGGTTGGCGCAGGATCGTTGCGAAATGGCGCCCGCGGATCTGCTGGCCCAACAGGGTCAGCGCCTCCGCGTTGGCGCCGATGATACGTTCTGATTGATCAACGAGGAGCGTCGGAAGCGGAACAGCTTCCAGAAAATCAGCCATAAGGTGTTCGTCCATTCTGCTCCTCCCTTTCTGCGCGAACCCCCTCATCGCGCATTAACGTAACTATGATGTGGCAGCGGCCACCGCTCTGCCGAAAATGTCGCAGAGCGCCTGTGGATCCTCCAATCCGACAGACACCCGGAAGAACCCTTCGGACAGCCCCCGTGCGGCGCGATCCTCGGGCGTCAGCGCCCGATGCGACGACGACGCAGGATGCGACAGCGTGGTTCCGACATCGCCCAGCGTCGGTGCAAAGCTCAGACC
>JALEGX010000119.1 GCA_022763485.1 Paracoccaceae bacterium
ACCCTTTCGCCAAGCACGGACATACACTACTTTACGGAATGCGTGTTTTCACAATGGTGAACTTGAGGCATTTTGCAAAGCGACTCAAGAAGCCTATAAGATGTCTACATTTTATGACCCATTTGAAAGGCTCGTTAGCTTGCTAATCCTGAAGCAAATCGGATTTGACGATGGCACAATTAACTGGGACTCTTGGCTAGACAGAATGCCGTTCAAATAAGTTGCAACCCCAGCGCCTGACCCTGGGTGGGTGCGAAGCGCCCTCCCGGGGGGAGGGTCGGGCGCTGTCCGGCAAAGCCGGACATAGTGGTTCAGACCAACCCCACCAGCAACACCACCCACACCACGCCCGCCGCAATCGCGGTGACGGCGACTCCGGCGCTTCCGGCGTCTTTGGCCTTACCGGCCAGGGGGTGGTCCTCTTCTGAGATGTAGTCCACGGCGCGCTCAATGGCGGTGTTGAACAGCTCCGCCGCCAAAACCAGCACCCCCAGGGCCAGGATCAGGGCGCGCTCGCCGGTCTCCAGTGGCAGCCAGAGCGCGAACGCAGCAGAGATCAGATTGGCCCAGACCCAGCTGCGAAAGGAGTGCTCATTGCGCCAGGCGTCCCGGCATCCGGCCCAGCTCCAGATCACCCGCAGTTTCAGACGTTTGAAGAAATACAACATCGCTCCCCCCCAACCCAGAGTCAGGCCCGCAGTCCGATCGTCAGCCTGGAATCCCGGCATTGGCGCGCGCAAGCCGCCCTTGACCAACGCGCCCCGAGCATCAAGTCTGTGAAACACACAGATGCAAGCCAAAGGAAGCCAGCATGTCCGACGCCCCCATCATTGCCCAGAAAAGCCCGATCGCGGTCGAAGTGACCGAAGGCAAAAACTATTTCTGGTGCTCCTGCGGCCAGTCCTCGAAACAGCCGTTCTGTGACGGGTCCCACAAAGGCAGCGACTTCGCGCCGGTGAAATACACGGCCGAGGCCGACAAGAAAGTGTTCTTCTGCGGGTGCAAACATTCCTCGAAACAGCCGCTGTGCGACGGCAGCCATTCCAAGCTGTGACGGTCAGCTTTGACGCAGATTGTTGAGCGCGCAGGCGTTCGCGCAGTGTGAGGGGGCCTCGGGCACCTCACCGGTCTGCGTCGCCAGCCAGGCCTCGCACATCACGGCACAGCCCCCGGCCCGGCAGCGGGTGATCAGGGCGGAATACTCCGCCTCGCTCAGCCGCCCTTCGGCCATGGCTTCGGACAGGTTCACGCCCATGACACGGGCCACGGAGCGGTTCAGCCAGAAATGCCGCTCGATATCTCCCAAGGGAGACGGCCGTGGGCCGCGAAAGCTCATATCAGACATTGTCGCGTTCCTTGAGTGCTGCGCGCAGGCGCGCAAAGGTTTTTCGGTTCGGACAGGTGTCCGGCGCGTGCTCTGCTTCGGGGTTCTGCGCCAGCCAGTCGTCGCAGCGTGCGCCCCAATCGCACGCCCGGCAGCTCTGGACCAGATCGGCCCAATCTTCCTGACTCAGCAGCCCCTCGGCCTGCGCACGGACCAGATCCACCCCGGTGTTGCGCCCCATCTGCGTCATCAGGCGCACATGGGTCATCGGATCGCCCAGCTTCTGCATCCTGACGTCCCCCCTTCAGATCCCGCGCCCGCTGCGCAGCATCGCGAACAATTCCCGGTTCTGGCAGTATCCGGGGGATTTATCTGCCCCTTCAACGTGTTCGCGCATCCAGCTCTGGCAATGTTCGGGATTGGAACAGCCCGCACAGCGCAGCACCATATCGGCAATATCGTCAAATCTGAGCGTGCCCTGCACGGCCTCTTCCTGCAGGTCGATCCCCTGCAGCGCGGCCATGCGGTCCACCAGTCCAGCGTGATGTTTGAGTTGTGAACGGTCTGTCACCCTGCGGTCCTCCGGTCTGACTGTCACGCCAACCAGTTTACCGCACGGCCCCGAAAGGGCCTTGATGCAAGTCAACCGACCTCAGCCCAAGCCGCGATCCTCCAGATAGGCCCGCACCGCGTCCTGCACCCGGCGAAACCGGTCTCCGCCCAGCTTCTTGCCACCGTACCAACGGGTTACGATCACCACGTGGTCCTGCAACCCGGCCCGTTCCAGCATCCTGAGGATCACCATGCCGGCACCTGATTCCCCGTCATCGGCCTTCAGCGCTCCGGTGGGCAGCACCGCAGCCCAGGTGTTGTGGGTTGCTTTCGCATAGGCGCGGTCGGTCTTGAGCTCGGCCAGAACCTGATCGACTTCGGCCCGCGAGGTAACGGATGCGCCGGTGACCGCGTATTTCGACCCGCGATCCGTCAGGATCACTCCCATGCAATGCAACTTTGGCATGTTCAGTTCAGCCCATAGGTTTCAATCGTGCGTTTGACGACCTGAATACGGTCTTCGTTCGGTGGATGCGAGCCCAGGAAAAGATCCCCGGGATCAGGCAACCGATAGAAGAAGCGCACCCCGACCCGCGGATCGTAACCCGCGTAATCCGCAATGATCGTGCCCAGCTCATCCGCTTCCAGTTCGAACGCCTTGGAATAGACGCGTGCGCCGACAAACTGCCCGACTTCGCGGGCCTTCTGGATCTGCTCGGCATCGGCCCCGATTTCAGCAGCACTGCGGGCCAGAGATTCCCCGGCCTGACGCGCGTTCAGATACTCGCGCACCAGATGCGCGCGGATGTGATGCGCTGCCTCATGGGACATGACAAAGGCGATTTCATGGTTGTTGGTCAGCTGTCCCAGCATGGAGCTGGTGAAAATGATCAGGGGGCGCCCCAGACGGTCCTGTGTCTGAAAGGCGTTTGGCTCCAGGTCCGGCGTCGGGTCGATACCGATCCGGAAATTGCAGTTCAGGCCACTGGTCTGCGCCTTGCAGATCTTTTCGGCCAGCGGCTCGATCCGGGCGCGTGCCTCTGCAAACTCGGCGAGCCCCGTTTCAGGACGCAACCGGCGCACCGGTACATCGGGCAGCTTCTCAATCGTTTCGGGTGCAGACACCGGGCGCACGCTGACCGCACAGGCCGAAAGCAGCAGTGGCAGGCCAAACAACAGGGACCGGATCAAGCCACGTGTGAGGGGCGCTTTTCTCTTCACGAACAGATCCCTATCCTTTTTTCCTCAGCACCATCACAGCAGTTCCAAGGCTTGCCAAAGTGCCTGCCGCGCCGCAAGCTGAAACCATGTTTACCATCGAGCACGAATTCGATTCCACGGTGATCACGCTTGTCGATGAGGGCGAAAAGCCCCTTCTGGAGGACGTGACCATCAACTCTTTCGCGGAATGTGTGACCCTTGAACAATACGATCCGCGCACGGATACGGTTGCCAAGATCACCCTGTCCCCCGAACAGCTTCAGGATCTTGCGGTGGCGCTGGATCTGCCTGAGGGCGTCTATCAATTGCGTCAGGACCCTTCGTAGACAAACAGCTTCTCACGCGAGGTCCTGCCCCGCTTGAGCACCAGATCTGACCGCGCCACACCCATTGCTGTGGCCAGCAGGGCCTGCACCGCGTCCGTTGCTCGCCCGGCCTCGGCCTTTTCAGTCACATAGATCCGCAGGGTCCCGTCCGCCACATCGATGGCATTGCGCCTTGCGCCCGGGGTGACACGGACCTCGATGGCGGCGTCCTTGCGGGCCAGCGCGCTGAGGTCCGGCAGGTCTTTCTTTTTCGGCTTTCCCATTTCCCCAGTGTTGCCCGGTTTTGTGGGACGACGCCATAGAGGGTTGATCACTTTCACGGGCCTCGGCTAGATCCTTGACAGCAACTCTCGGTCCGACATGACAGATGTCCGCGATAGCCAGCACCGAAATCCCGGTCACAAGGGTTGAAACCCCGGTCCGGAAGGCCGACATAGGCCACAAAGATGTAAAAGGTTTTCACATATGCCTGAACGCAATCCATCCGCTCTTGAATTTCTGCTGTCGCGCCGGTCCCGCCCGGCCAAGACATTGACCGCCCCCGGTCCGGATCGGGACCAGCTTCTGCCGCTGCTGACCGCCGCCGGTCGCACGCCGGACCACGGCAAGCTGGAGCCCTGGCGCTTCATCGTTCTGGAGCAAGGTGCCATGCCCCGTCTGGCCGCCCTTACTGAAGAACGCGGCGCCGCGTTGGGGATGTCCGAGCAGGAGATCGCCAAGGGACGCAGCCAGTTCGATCAGGGGATCCTGGCCGTGGCCGTGATCGAGGTTCAGAAAGACTCCGCGAAGGTGCCGCCGCTGGAGCAGACCTATTCCGCGGGTGCCGCCTGTCTGGCGTTGCTGAACGCCGCTCTGGCGGATGGCTGGGGCGCAAACTGGCTGACTGGCTGGGTTTCGTTCGATGAAGAATTCGGGCGCAAGGGACTGGGCCTTGAGGCGCATGAGCGTGTTGCAGGTTTCATCCACATCGCGACCGAGACGGTGCAGCCGCCCGAACGCCCCCGCCCCGACATCCAGGCCCTGACAACCTGGGTATCCGAATGATCTTCAACGCCTTTTTCAAGGCCCTTGGGCAAATCGGAGACCCGCGGTTCCGCCGGGTGCTGTTTTTGGGTATCGGCCTGACCTTTGCCCTGCTGGTTGCGGTTTATGCGGGCTTTCTGATCCTGATCCAGACCCTTGTCGGCCCCGAAGCGATTGTCCCGGTGCTGGGCGAAGTGCGCTGGCTGGATGACCTGCTGAGCATTTCATCCTTCTTCTTCATGATCATCCTGTCGGTGTTCCTGATGGTCCCCGTGGCCTCGGCGATCACCTCGATGTTTCTGGAAGAGGTCGCACAGGCGGTCGAGGACCGCCACTATCCGCATCTGCCCAAAGTCGCGCCTGTTCCCTTCTGGGACGGGCTGCGGGACACGGTGAACTTTCTGGGGGTGCTGATCGGCGCCAATCTGCTGGCGATTATCCTCTATGTCTTCCTCTCCCCCTTCGCACTGTTCATCTTCTGGGGGCTGAACGGTTTCCTGCTGGGGCGGGAATACTTCACGCTAGCCGCGATGCGCAGGCTGGGTCGGGAGGGGGCCGCAAAGCTGCGACGCAAGCATATGGGGACGATCTGGATTGCCGGCACGCTGATGGCCATGCCGTTGTCGGTGCCGCTGGTGAACCTGCTGATCCCGATCCTGGGGGCCGCAACCTTCACCCATATCTTTCACGCGCTACACGCGCGGGACTGACGCAATTGGGGCCGTGGATCAGTTCGGCGGCCCCATGCGGTTCATCCAGTCGAAGTCACGCACCGAAATCCATCCCGACAGGATGATGCCGACGATGATCGCCCACAGGACAAAGGTCACCCCGGTGGTGATCCATGCCTTTTTCTTCAGGTAATGATGCTCGGGCGACCCGGCGTGGGTTCCCGGCACGATCTTTCCCACATCCCCCTGAGTTTGCAGCCGGATCGGAATGACGATCAGGAAAGTCAGGAACCAGATGACAGCAAACAGCACGAGGGCCGATGTAATCGACATGGGATGATCTCCGTTTGGGTGCGGGCGGGTTCAGATACCCCGCCCAACCGCGATATAACTCAAACCTGTTCGAGTTCCACCAGGCAACCGTTGAAATCCTTGGGATGCAGGAACAAAACCGGCTTGCCGTGGGCGCCGATCTTCGGTTCGCCCGATCCCAGCACCCGTGCGCCGGTCTCTTTCAGGTGATCCCGCGCCGCGATGATGTCATCAACCTCATAGCAGACATGGTGAATGCCGCCCGAGGGGTTCTTTTCCAGGAAGCCGTTGATGGGGCTGTTTTCGCCCAGCGGGTACAACAGCTCGATCTTGGTGTTGGGCAGTTCGATGAAGATCACGGTCACACCATGATCAGGTTCATCCTGGGGTTCCCCAACCTTGGCACCCAGCGCAGTGCGGTATTGGGCGGCTGCGGCGTCCAGATCCGGAACGGCGATGGCGACATGGTTCAAACGGCCGATCATGGCATTCTCCTCTTTTCCTCTTTGATGCTGGTTATGAGGCGCTGCCGGCCTTTGGGCAAGTGCGCCATAGCGCCGCCCGCCGTGGCTTGAACGGATTAAGGTCTCATTAGCCAAGTCCATTTAGCCTGAGACGGAATCAAGGGAAGGAGTTCGACATGCATGATTCGGTTCCGTATTCCGTTCCGGTCCGGATGCCCTCGGCCACGCGGCCGCTGCTGGGCCTGACCATTCTGGTGGTCGAGGACAGCCTGTACGCCTGTGACGCGCTGCGCCTGCTGTGCCTGCGATCGGGGGCGCGTATCCGGCGGGCCGACAGCCTGAAATCCGCGCGCCGGCATCTGCGCATCTATCGCCCCTCCGTGATGATCATCGACCTGGGCCTGCCTGACGGCTCCGGGCTGGACCTGATCGAAGAGCTGGACCACGCGCAGCCGCGGGTGGAGCTGATATTGGCAACCTCGGGCGATGATTTTGTCGAAGACGCCGCCATCGCCGCCGGGGCTGATGGGTTCCTGGCCAAGCCGCTCCGCTCGCTCTGCGAATTCCAGCAGGCCATCCTCAGCCGCCTGCCCTCACCACGGGCGGGGCCCGCAGTGATTGCCCTGGGGGAGGACCGGATCGAACCGGATCCGATCGCCTATCAGGATGACATGGCCCATGTGGCCGACATCCTGAGCGATCATCCCGACCCACAGATGCTGGACTATGTGGCGCAATTCGTCAGCGGCGTTGCGCGCAGCGCCGGGGATACCGAACTGGTGCGCGCGGCAGAGCGGCTGTCGCAGATCCGGACGGCAAGCAAACCCATCGCTTCAGAGGCGGCGCGGATGGCCGGGCTGATCCAGAACCGGCTGAACCTCAAGCAGGCCATCTGACAGGGCGTCGGGTGGAACAGGGGCGCAAAGAAAAAGGGCCAAGCACCTGCGCTCAGCCCCGTTTCAATTCCATGCCCTGCGGCGCTGGACCTTACTGATCCTGCGGAATGACGCGCAGGCCCAGCTCCATCAGCTGCTCCGACATCGGCTCAGACGGCGCCGACATCATCAGGTCTTCTGCACGCTGGTTCATCGGGAACATGATGACTTCGCGGATGTTGGCCTCATCGGCCAGCAGCATCACCATGCGGTCGATCCCGGCAGCGCAGCCACCGTGCGGCGGGGCGCCGTACTGGAACGCGTTGACCATGCCGCCAAACCGCTTTTCGACCTCTTCCTTGCCATAGCCGGCAATTTCGAAAGCCTTGAACATGATTTCCGGCTTGTGGTTCCGGATCGCGCCGGACACCAGCTCATACCCGTTACAGGCCAGGTCATACTGGAAGCCCTTGACCGCCAGCGGATCAGCCAGCAGCGCGTCCATGCCACCCTGCGGCATCGAGAACGGGTTGTGCTCGAAGTCGATCTTGCCGGTTTCCTCATCCTTCTCATAGATCGGGAAGTCGACGATCCAGGCAAAGGCAAAGCGGTCCTTGTCGATCAGGCCCAGCTCTTCGCCGATGACGGTGCGGGCCTTGCCTGCGACGCCTTCAAACGCCTTGGGCTTGCCGCCCAGGAAGAACGCCGCGTCGCCCACGCCCAGGCCCAGCTGCTGGCGGATCGCCTCGGTGCGCTCGGGGCCGATGTTCTTGGCCAGCGGACCGGCGGCTTCGATGCCTTCGCCCTGATCGCGCCAGAAAATGTAGCCCATGCCGGGCAGGCCTTCGGACTGGGCAAACTTGTTCATGCGGTCGCAGAACTTGCGGGACCCACCGGTGGGTGCCGGGATCGCGCGGATCTCGGTGCCTTCGTTTTCCAGCAGGTTGGCGAAGATCGCAAAGCCAGAGCCGCGGAAATGTTCCGAGCAGTCCTGCATCTTGATCGGGTTGCGCAGGTCCGGCTTGTCGGTGCCATACCACTTGGCGGCATCCTTGTAGGAGATCTGCGGCCAGTCCGCCGCGGCATCCACCTTGCGTCCGCCACCGAATTCTTCGAACACGCCCGCCATCACCGGCGCGATGGTGTCAAAGACGTCCTGCTGGGTGACAAAGGACATCTCCATGTCCAGCTGGTAGAAGTCCGCCGGCGAACGGTCGGCGCGCGGATCTTCGTCGCGGAAGCAGGGCGCGATCTGGAAATACTTGTCGAAGCCCGACACCATCATCAGCTGCTTGAACTGCTGCGGCGCCTGCGGCAGCGCATAGAACTTGCCCGGATGCAGACGCGACGGCACCAGGAAGTCGCGTGCGCCTTCGGGGCTGGAGGCGGTGATGATCGGGGTCTGGTATTCGTTGAACCCGATGTCCCACATGCGCTTGCGGATCGACTGGATCATGTTCGAGCGCAGCACCATGTTGCGCTGCATCTTCTCGCGGCGCAGGTCCAGATAGCGATAGCGCAGGCGGGTTTCTTCGGGGTATTCCTGCTCGCCAAAGACCATCAGCGGCAGTTCGTCCGAGGCGCCCAGCACCTCCATGTCGCGAACGAAGACCTCGATTTCACCGGTCGGGATCTTGGGGTTCACCAGGCTTTCGTCGCGCGCTTTGACGTTGCCGTCGATGCGGATACACCATTCCGAGCGGACCTTTTCCACCTCGTTGAACACCGGGCTGTCGGGATCGCACAGCACCTGGGTCACGCCATAATGGTCGCGCAGGTCGATGAACAGAACGCCGCCGTGGTCGCGGACGCGGTGCACCCACCCGGACAGGCGGACGGTCTGACCCTCATGGGCCTTGTTGAGCTCGGCGCAGGTATGGCTGCGATATGCGTGCATGGAACAGATCCCTTCGGGGCTCGAAATAACGGTTCGCGCCGATACAGCGCGACAGAGACGGGAAGTCAAGGGAGCACCGGGCGTCGAGACGCCTCAAACCCCACTAAAACGGCCGAACGACGTTGCCCGAATAGAAATAGACGCCCAAGCCGACGGCAAAGAGCAGGTTTCCCGCGATCGCGTGCAGCAGAACAGCCAGAAAGAAAGAGCCGCGCTGACGATAGGCATAGCTGAACAGCAGACCACCCGCGAAGGTCAGGATGGCCACGATCCAGCTCCAGTACATGAGGTGGGCCAGCGAAAAGAGACCGGCATTCAGCACCCCGCCCCACTGCCCGTCCGGCAGCAACGTCCCATAGCGGCGGAAGAACAGGGTGCGAAACAGCAACTCCTGCGGCAGTGCCGAAACCAGCGGATAGCCGATCCAGATAAAGGCCAGCAGCGCAGGTTCGTTGCGCAGCAGGAAAAACGCCGCATCGGGGCGCGTGGCCTGAATCACCCCGAAACAGATCACGGCAACCGCAACAGAGAAAAGCAGCACTTCCTTCCACGTCCAGCCGCGCCAGTTGTAGCGCAGCTCGACCCAGGCGAAGCCGGGGGTGAAATGCAAAAGCGCGATGCCAAGCGCGGTAAAGGCGAAGAGGGCCGGAAACATCATGGTCGCAGGCAGCAACACGGCGATCAGCACCGGGGTCAGGATGAAGAAAACGCCAAACTCCGCCATCAGGCGGGCGCGCGTGTTGGGTGCTGATGTCATGCGATCTGCTTGGATCATGCCTGTTTCAGTGCTGCCTTAATCTGTCCGCGTAACGAATTTCCTACAGATATAGAGCGGGCCGACATCAAATCATCGGTTGTGACCGTTTTCTCCACGACCTCTCCGGTTTCCAGCAGGACTTCGCGCAGGATCCCCGGCAGCACCCCCGCGCCGAGCGGCGGCGTCACGCATTCACCAGTCGCCAGCGTGACAAAAAGACTGGTGATCGTCCCCTCACACAACTCATTGCGTTCATTGAGGAACAGCAGTTCGTCCACGCCCTCCGGCAGGTTGGCCCGGCTCCGGTCATAAAGGGCACGGCGGGTGGTTTTGTGGCCCAGCCAGAGGTCTTGGGAGGACAGGCGCTCTGTTGCCAGCCCCACAACCCAGGCGGACGGTGTCGCCCCCAGAGGTGCTGTGTTCAGATGAAAACCGCCCGCCGCATCCAGGGTCAGCCGACACCGCAGCGGCGCATCCCGTTCAACAGATGCCAGCACAGCCCGGGCCGCGTCTTGATCAAAAGGAATGCCAAACGCTTGCGCCGACCGGTGCATCCGGGCCAGGTGACGGTCCAGGCGCCGAAACCCCTCGCCCGGGTGAAACCCGAAGGTTTCGATCAGGCGGAAATCCGCATCGGTTCGGATGTCAGGCTGGCAACCAGCATCTGCGCGTAGCGAGCTTTCCATAGCGCTTCCTCGTATTCCGAGGCGGCCGTGCTGTCCCAGACAACCCCACCGCCCACATTCAGCGTGGCCTGGCCGTTTTCCACCATCAGGGTGCGAATGGCCACGTTGAATTCGCTGCGCCCGTCGGGGGCAGCCCAACCGATGGTGCCGCAATAGATCTCACGCGGGTCGGGTTCCAGATCGCTCAGGATCTCCATCGCGCGGATCTTGGGCGCGCCGGTGATGGACCCACAGGGGTAAAGCGCGCGGAAGATGCCACCAAGACCGGCATCCTTGCGCAGTTGCGCCTGCACAAGCGAGACCATCTGGTGCACCGTGGCATAGGATTCGACGCTGAACAGCTCGGGCACGCGCACGGATCCGGTTTCGGCGACCCGGCTGATATCATTGCGCAGCAGATCCACGATCATCAGGTTTTCGGCCCGGTTCTTTTCATCCTGTCGCAGGAAGTCACGACGGCGGGCGTCCTCTACCGGGTCGGCGCTGCGCGGCTGCGTGCCCTTCATGGGGCGCGTTTCGATCACCCCTTCAGCATCGGTGCGGAAGAACAGCTCCGGGCTGCGCGACAGCAGATCCGGCAGCCCCTCCTGTTGCACCAGCGCGCCATGGCCCACGCTCTGATGTGCGCAGAGCGCGGCATAAAGCGCCTCTGACGTTCCCGAAACCCCGGTTTCAATCGGGAAGGTCAGATTGGCCTGATAGATGTCCCCGGAGCCGATGTTGTGCTTCACCGTATCGAAGGCTTCGGTATAGCGGGTCTGATCCCAGACCGGACGAAGCGGCTGCAATGCGGCCTCTCCCGCTTGCAAGTTCAGCGCCTCGGGCGCCTCATAGACACCGAAGCACAAAAGCGGCAGCCGCCGGTCCTGCGGCAGGCGGGCCCGCAAACGGGGTTCCAGCACATAGCCCAGCTCGTAACTGGCGTAACCGGCAAGCCATGCGCCATCGGCCCGCGCTGCATCCAGCGCGTCCAGCGCGGCCTCGACCGCGGCGGGCTGATCGGCCCGAATGACCCTGGATGGCGCGACAAAACCGGTCCCCGGTCCCGCTGGCCCCTGATCGAAACGAATTTGCATTTGGCTTCCCCATTCGCCACAGAGCACTGGTATAGTGAATTCGCGCGACTGTGGAAGACGGGAAAGCGGCAAAATCACGCCCGTTTCCGATCCCCCTTGCACCTTTCCGCGCGGTGCCTATAACGCAGGACAATTTGGGCGCTTGGCGGTGCCCGGTGACTCGCACAGATGCAAAAGGGGCCAGACCATGCCGAAGAGAACCGACATTCAGTCGATCATGATCATTGGGGCGGGTCCCATTGTCATCGGTCAAGCCTGCGAATTCGACTATTCCGGTGCGCAGGCGTGTAAGGCGCTCAAGGAAGAAGGCTACCGGGTGATCCTGGTAAACTCGAACCCGGCGACCATCATGACCGATCCGGGCCTTGCCGATGCGACCTACATCGAACCGATCACGCCCGAAGCCGTGGCGAAGATCATCGAGAAAGAGCGCCCCGACGCGCTGCTGCCGACCATGGGTGGCCAAACCGGCCTGAACACCTCGCTCGCTCTGGAAGAGATGGGTGTGCTGGACAAGTTCAACGTCGAAATGATCGGCGCCAAGCGCGACGCCATCGAAATGGCCGAAGACCGCAAGCTGTTCCGCGAAGCAATGGACCGGCTGGGCATCGAAAACCCCAAGGCCACCATCATCACCGCGCCCAAGAAAGACGACGGCAGCGCCGATCTGGATGCCGGCGTGCAGATGGCGCTGGACGAGCTGGACGAAATCGGCCTGCCGGCAATCATCCGCCCCGCCTTTACCCTGGGCGGCACCGGCGGCGGCGTGGCCTACAACCGCGAAGATTACATCCATTTCTGCCGCTCGGGCATGGATGCTTCGCCGGTGAACCAGATCCTGGTGGATGAAAGCCTGCTGGGCTGGAAAGAATACGAAATGGAGGTCGTCCGCGACAAGGCGGACAACGCGATCATCGTCTGCTCCATTGAAAACGTCGACCCGATGGGCGTGCATACGGGCGATTCCATCACCGTGGCCCCTGCCCTGACGCTGACCGACAAGGAATACCAGATCATGCGCACGCACAGCATCAACGTGCTGCGTGAGATCGGTGTCGAAACCGGCGGATCCAACGTGCAATGGGCGGTGAACCCGGTTGATGGCCGTATGGTCGTGATCGAAATGAACCCGCGGGTGTCGCGCTCCTCGGCTCTGGCGTCCAAGGCCACCGGTTTCCCGATCGCCAAGATCGCGGCCAAGCTGGCGGTGGGCTACACGCTGGACGAACTGGACAACGACATCACCAAGGTCACCCCGGCCTCGTTCGAGCCGACCATCGACTATGTCGTCACCAAGATCCCGAAATTCGCGTTTGAGAAGTTCCCGGGCTCCGAACCCTATCTGACCACCGCGATGAAATCGGTGGGTGAGGCCATGTCCATCGGCCGGACCATCCACGAATCGATGCAAAAGGCGCTGGCGTCCATGGAATCGGGCCTGACCGGCTTTGATGAGGTGGAAATCCCCGGTCTGAACGTGGGTGTCTGGGACGAGGCCGACGACAAGGCTGCCGTGATCAAGGCGATCAGCCAACAGACCCCGGACCGCCTGCGCACCATCGCGCAAGCCATGCGCCACGGGCTGAGCGATGATGAGATCTTCAACGTCACCAAGTTCGACCCCTGGTTCCTGGCCCGCATCCGTGAAATCGTCGATGCCGAGCGTGATCTGCGCAAGAACGGTCTGCCCACCACCGAAGAGGGCCTGCGCGCCGTCAAGATGCTGGGCTTCACCGATGCGCGTCTGGGCAACCTGACCGGTCGGGATGAGGACAACGTCCGCCGCGCCCGCCAGAACCTGGGCGTCACGGCCGTGTTCAAGCGGATCGACACCTGCGCGGCAGAATTCGAAGCGCAGACGCCTTATATGTATTCGACCTACGAAGCGCCGATGATGGGCGAGGTGGAATGCGAAGCGCGCCCCAGCGACCGCAAGAAGGTTGTCATCCTGGGCGGTGGCCCGAACCGGATCGGCCAAGGCATCGAGTTCGACTATTGCTGCTGCCACGCCTGCTTTGCACTGACCGACGCGGGCTATGAGACCATCATGGTCAACTGTAACCCGGAAACGGTATCGACCGACTATGACACCTCGGACCGTCTGTACTTCGAGCCGCTGACCTTCGAACATGTGATGGAAATCCTGACGACTGAAAAGCAGAACGGCACCTTGCACGGTGTGATCGTTCAGTTCGGTGGTCAGACTCCGCTGAAACTGGCCAACGCGCTGGAAGCCGAAGGTATTCCGATCCTGGGCACCACGCCGGACGCCATCGACCTGGCCGAAGACCGCGAGCGGTTCCAGGCGCTGGTCAACGACCTGGGCCTGAAGCAGCCGAAGAACGGCATCGCTTCGACCGACGAACAGGCGCTGGCCATTGCCGAAAACATCGGCTTCCCGCTGGTGATCCGCCCCTCCTATGTTCTGGGTGGCCGCGCGATGGAAATCGTGCGCGACATGGACCAGCTGAAGCGCTACATCAACGAAGCCGTGGTGGTCTCGGGCGACAGCCCGGTGCTGCTGGACAGCTATCTGGCGGGCGCGGTTGAGCTGGATGTGGACGCGCTGTGTGACGGCACCGACGTGCATGTCGCGGGCATCATGCAGCACATCGAAGAGGCCGGTGTCCACTCCGGTGACAGCGCCTGTTCGCTGCCGCCCTACTCGCTGGGTGCCGAGGTTCTGAAAGAGATCGAAGCCCAGACCGAAGCCCTGGCAAAGGCGCTGAACGTCGTTGGTCTGATGAACGTGCAGTTCGCGATCAAGGACGACGTGATCTACCTGATCGAAGTCAACCCGCGCGCCTCGCGGACCGTGCCCTTTGTTGCCAAGGCGACCGACAGCGCCATCGCCTCGATCGCGGCCCGGATCATGGCCGGTGAAAAGCTGGCGAACTTCCCCAAACGCGCGCCTTATGAGCCGGATGCAGGATATGACGTCAACACGCCGATGGCGGACCCGATGACCCTGGCAGACCCGAACATGCCGTGGTTCTCGGTCAAGGAAGCGGTGCTGCCCTTTGCACGTTTCCCCGGTGTCGACACCATCCTGGGCCCGGAAATGCGCTCCACCGGTGAAGTCATGGGCTGGGACCGCTCCTTTGCCCGCGCCTTCCTGAAGGCACAGATGGGTGCAGGCATGGTTCTGCCCTCCGCAGGCCGCGCCTTCATCTCGATCAAGGATGCAGACAAGGGCCCGCTGATGGTTGAAGCGGCCGAGGTTCTGGTGGAACAGGGCTTCACCCTGGTTGCCACGCGCGGCACGCAAAGCTGGCTGGCGGAACAGGGTGTGGCCTGTGACATCGTCAACAAGGTCTATGAAGGCCGCCCCGACGTTGTGGACATGCTGAAGGACGGTCAGGTCCAGCTGGTGATGAACACCACCGAAGGGGCCCAGGCGGTCGAGGACTCCAAGGCGATCCGCTCCATCGCGCTCTATGACAAGATCCCCTACTTCACCACGGCAGCCGGTTCCAACGCTGCGGCGCGGGCGATCAAGGCACAGGCCGAGGGTGATATCGAGGTCAAATCGCTGCAGGGCTGACCCGAGCAACCATAGATTTCAAGGCGGCGCGCAGCATCTGTGCGCCGTTTTGCATTTCCGCAGATCGCAAATGATGACAACGCGGTGAGCCGGGACCAGACAGCATTGCCAGACGGCCCAGCCCGTCTACCCTCCAGATCAGGAGGACCCGCGCATGACCACAGCCCATCGACCTGACCGCCGCCTGTTTCTGGCCATGGCCGGGGCAACCGCCCTGTTCCCCGCCCGGCTTTGGGCTGCGCCCCGTGCCTATCGGCTGCTGCCCGATCAATCCCGCGTCGGCTTCAACTTCTTTGTCGGCGGCGGAAAGCAATCGGGAACAATGCCCGTGCGGTCGGCGGACATCGTGGTCGATCCCAACCGGCTGGCCGCGTCACAGGTGGCCGTTGAGCTGGATGTGACCCGGGCCCGCACCGGGATCTTCCTGGCGACACAGGCGATGACCGGCCCCGAGGTGCTGGACGCCAAACGGTTTCCGACCATCCGCTTCCGCTCCACCCGCATTCGGCTGGCGCAGGATGGCCGCCTGTCCGGTGGCGCACAGATCGACGGGGAGCTGACCATCCGGGACGTCACCCGCCCTGTGTCGCTGGCCGCGAACCTCTACCGCACCGCGGGAAGCGCGCCGGAGGATCTGGATCAGCTGAGCATACGCCTGACCGGCACCGTCAGCCGCAAGGCCTTTGGCGCCAGCGGACATGCCGATCTGGTCGAGGATCGGGTGGAACTGGATGTGCAGGCGGTGATCCATGTTACGGATTGAACCGATGATGTGATCACAATCGGCCAAAGACGACACGCCAAGGTCGAAAACGCGATTGCCTTTTGTCCCGCGTGCGACAGTCTGTCCCCATGCGCCTGATCATTTCCTTTGCCGCCCTCTTCCTTTCGGTCATTCTCTTGCAGCTTTCGGCCGGAGGGGTTGGCCCGCTTGATGCAATCTCGGGACTGACGCTGGACTTTTCCAAGGCGCAGATCGGTCTTTTGGGCTCGGCGCATTTCTTCGGGTTTTTCATTGGCTGCTGGTGGGCGCCACGTCTGATGGGCAATATCGGTCATTCCCGCGCCTTTGCCGTCTGCACCGCGCTGGGGGCGATGGGTCTTCTGGGTCATACGCTGACCGAAAACCCCTATATCTGGGCAGTTTTGCGGGTTGCGTCGGGCACATGCGTCGCCGGGGCCTATACCGTGATCGAGGCCTGGCTGAACGCCAAGGTCACCAATGAAACCCGCGGCCGCACCACCGGACTTTACCGGATCGTGGACATGGGGGCCTCGCTGGCGGCACAGTTGATCATCGCCGTTCTGCCGCCTGCGTCCTATGTGTCCTACAACCTGCTGGCACTTCTGTGCTGTGCCGCGCTCTTGCCGTTGACGCTGACCAAAGCGTCCCAGCCGCAGACCCCCGATGCCCCGCGGCTGCGGCCCCGGCTGGCCTGGAACTGTTCCCCCCTTGCGGTTGCGGGGGTGATCGTATCGGCGCTCAGCTCGGCATCGTTCCGGATGGTCGGCCCGGTCTACGGTCAGGAAGTCGGCCTGCAAATCGGCCAGATCGCCTTCTTTCTGGCGTCCTTTGTCGCGGGTGGCGCATTGGCGCAATATCCGATGGGCTGGTTGGCGGACAAATATGACCGCCGCTGGGTTCTGATCTGGCTGTCTGTCGCCGCAATCCTCAGCTGCATGATCACGATGGTCGCCAGTGGAACAGGCATGATTGGCGTGATGCTGGCCGCGGCCTTCTTCGGCTTTACGACCTTCCCGATCTTTTCGGTCTCCGCGGCACACGCAAACGACTTCGCCACCTCCGAACAACGGGTGGAACTCTCGGCCGCGCTCATGTTCTGGTATGCGCTCGGCGCGATTGCCTCTCCCTATGTCTCCTCATCGCTGATCGAAAGCTATGGACCGGGCGCGCTTTTCGCCTTCGTCGCGATCGGGCACGCGGCGCTGATCATTTTCGGCCTGTCCCGTATGCGCTCGCGCCCATCGCCGGAAGACCGGACCAACTATGTCTACGCACCCCGCACCTCCTTTACCGTTGGTCGCCTGCTGCGCCGACAGCGTGAAGGCAAATGATCTGACAGAGGTCCGACTGGCCTTTGCACGGCCCCAATGGACGGTAAACTACGAAAACAACAGGAATCCGGGCCCCAAGTCACCGGTGGTCTTTTGCTGACGGCCCAGTTGCGATAGACGGACGCCAGACATCAGACGGAAACGGATATGGCACGGATTCTCATCACTTCGGCGATTCCCTACATCAACGGAATCAAGCACCTGGGCAATCTTGTGGGCTCGCAGCTGCCCGCGGACCTGTATGCCCGCTACAATCGTGGCCGGGGCAACGAGGTGATGTTCCTGTGTGCCACTGACGAGCACGGCACCCCCGCCGAGCTGGCCGCCGCAAAAGCGGGCAAGCCCGTGGCGGAATACTGCGCCGAAATGCACGGCGTTCAGGCCGATATCGCCAAGCGGTTCGGGCTGAGCTTTGATCATTTCGGGCGCTCCTCCAGCCCGCAGAACCACGCGCTGACCCAGCATTTTGCCGGCAAGCTGGCCGAGGCCGGCCTGATCCGCGAAGTCAGCGAAAAACAGGTCTATTCCAATGCTGACGGCCGCTTTCTGCCGGATCGCTACATCGAGGGCACCTGCCCCAACTGTGGCTATGACAAGGCCCGCGGCGACCAGTGCGAAAACTGCACCAAGCAGCTGGACCCGACCGACCTGATCGAACCCCGTTCGGCTGTCAGCGGTTCGACCGATCTGGAAGTACGTGAAACCAAGCACCTGTATCTGTGCCAGAGCCAGATGAAGGACCAGCTGGACGCCTGGATCGATTCCAAGGCGGACTGGCCTGTTCTGACCACCTCGATTGCCAAGAAGTGGCTGCATGACGGCGACGGCCTGCAGGACCGCGGTATCACCCGCGATCTGGACTGGGGCATCCCGGTCAAGAAGGGCGACGCGGACTGGCCCGGCATGGAAGGCAAAGTCTTCTACGTCTGGTTCGACGCGCCGATCGAATACATCGCCTGTGCCGGTGAATGGGCCGCAGCCAATGGCAAGACCGACGCGGATTGGGAACGCTGGTGGCGCACCGACAAGGGCGCCGATGACGTGCGCTACGTGCAATTCATGGGCAAGGACAACGTGCCCTTCCACACCCTGTCCTTCCCGGCCACCATCCTGGGCTCGGGCGAACCGTGGAAGATGGTCGACCACCTGAAAAGCTTCAACTACCTGAACTATGACGGCGGCCAGTTCTCGACTTCGCAAGGGCGCGGTGTGTTCATGGATCAGGCGCTGGACATCCTGCCGGCCGACTACTGGCGCTGGTGGCTGCTGAGCCACGCGCCCGAGAACAGCGACAGCGAATTCACTTGGGAGAACTTCCAGCAATCGGTGAACAAGGACCTGGCCGACGTGCTGGGCAACTTCGTCAGCCGGATCACCAAGTTCTGCCGCTCGAAATTTGCCGAAGCAGTTCCGGAAGGCGGCGCATATGGCGAGCAGGAAAACGCCCTGATCGCGGATCTGACCGCTCGCGTGCGCGCCTATGAAGGCCACATGGAAGCCATGGAAGTCCGCAAGTCGGCGCAGGAACTGCGTGCGATCTGGGTGGCGGGCAACGAATATCTGCAAAACGCCGCACCCTGGTCGGTCTTCAAAACAGACCCCGATCGTGCAGCCGCGCAGGTGCGCCTGGGCCTGAACCTGATCCGGCTCTACGCTGTGCTGAGTGCGCCCTTCATTCCGGAGGCGTCTGACAAGATGCTGGCCGCAATGGGAACCGAGGATCGCGCCTGGCCTGATGATGTGGCCGCCGCCCTGAGCGCGCTGCCTGCCGGACACGCGTTCACCGTTCCGGACGTTCTGTTTGCCAAGATCACCGACGAACAGCGTGATGACTGGCAAACCCGTTTCTCGGGCACGCGCGACTGAATTACCGGCCCTGCCCTCTTCCCGAAGGGCGGGGCCTTTTCATTTCATTCTGAATAGCTGCTCTGCGCGTTCATCTCTGCGCGGGCCATATGGCCAATTTCTGCACAGGCATTGAAGTCACCCGCAACGCATTGGTTCTTGAGCGTCTGACGCGCCTCTGTCGGCTGGCGCGCTTTCCAGCCACAGGCGCCGACAACC
>JALEGX010000120.1 GCA_022763485.1 Paracoccaceae bacterium
AAGCGCGCGGCGCGCCGGGCCCAACGGATCACAGGGCATTCGCAGAATGCAGTGGGATCGGGCGGGAGCCCTATTTCGTCTGGCGCCGCACAGGCCAGGTAAGCGTCTCGATGCTTGATCGTGGCTGTGGTGTTTCCAACCACCTATGGCATCGGCGGGGCGGACTGCCACGGGCGCTCACCGTGTCTGGCGGGCGTTCCTGCCCAACCCGGTTTCGCGCCCCGCAGCAGGCCGAGCGGGGCGCGACTGGCGCAGTCTCTCATCCTTCTCCGGCCAGGCGCGCCACTGCGGCCAGAGCGGCGTGGATATCCTCGCTTCTGGTGCGGTGGTTGGTGATGGCGGCCCGCAGCAGAGTGAGATCGCCCACCAGCGTGGTGGAAAACACGGCCTCCCCGTTCTCCTGCAGGGTCTGGGCGATGTCGCTGTTCAGCCGGGATTGGGCCTCGCGGGGCAGGTCGCCGCGCGCGGAAAAAACACAGACATTCGACACGACGGGCGCACCCAGAGCCATCTGGGGGTGGCGCGTGACAAGATCCCCCATCAGCGCGGCCATACGGCAATTGTCGCTGATCGCGGCGGCAAAGGCGGCTTCGCCATACATCTCCAGCGCGGTCCAGATCTTCAGCGCGCGGTTGCCACGGGACAGGTCAATCCCATAGTCGCAGAACCACGGATCACCTCCGGCCAGACCCCGATCCGCACCCTGAAGATAGGCAGGGCGGGCGGCGAAAGCGGCGCGATGGGCGGCCTCATCGCGCAACAGGGCCATGCCGCAATCATAGCCCACGTACATCCATTTGTGAAAATCCAGCGCGATGCTGTCGGCGCGCCCGATCCCGTCGGTCAGATCGCGCCATGGCGCCTCGGCAATCCGGGTCCAGGCACCGAACGCCCCGTCCACATGCAGCCACAGGTTTTCGCGGGCTGCCAGATCCGCCAGAGCGTTCAGATCATCAAAAAGTCCAAGATCCACCGACCCTGCGGTGCCGACCAGCAGAAACGGGAGGGCACCTGCGGCCCGATCTTCGGACACCATGCGGGCCAGAGCCGCACCATCCATCTGACCGTCCTGCAACGGGATCAGCCGCAGGTTCTCTGCCCCGACGCCCAACAGCTCCAGCGCCTTGCGGGTGGCATTGTGCACGCCTTGCCCGGCATAGGCGGTCAGGCGCTGCCCGGCCTGTCCGGTCTGACGGGCAAAGGGCAGGGCACGGATGCGTGCAGCCTGAAAGGCGATCACGGTTGCCTGCGAGGTGCCGGCGGTCAGCACGCCGCTTGCCCCTTCGGGCAGACCCATGCGGGCGCGGGTCCAGTCCACCACCGCCCGTTCCATGTAGACCGCCCCATGATCGCGGCCGCCAAGGTTGGCATTCAGCGCGGCGGTGGCCATACCAGCGATCAGATCAGAGCCAAGGCCGGTGCCCTGCACCCAGCCCCAGAAACGCGGGTGGATGTTGCCGCCGTGATAAGGCAGCACCTCCTGTTCCAGCCGTGAGGCGATGTCGCCTCCTGTGCCGATGGCATAGCGGTCCGCCACCGCCTGTGGGACCGGTTGCCAGGGGCGGTCGGCGGCGTGTTCCATCTGGTCGATACAGGCGTCCAGAACCCGGCGGGCCTCGGCCCTGAATGCGGTCCAGTCTTCCGGGTCCAGCCCATGTTCCGCCATCTGTCGTCCTCCTGTTCGCCTTTTCGGCCGAAGCTATGCGCGGGCGCGGGGAGGGGAAAGCCGAAAACGGCTGCATTTCGAAACTTCAAAGACTGGTTTTCGCTCTTCGGGTGCAGGGTTATCCACAACACCCTGCGTGCCCCTTCCCCCCGGCCACGACACCTGCGATAATGAGGCATAACCAACAGCAAGCAGAGCAGCCCGTTCAATGGCCGAAGACCTTCTGACCCCAACCGATGCCGAAACCTATGACGCCTCCTCGATCGAGGTGCTGGAAGGGCTGGAACCGGTGCGGCAAAGACCGGGCATGTACATCGGTGGCACCGATGAACGGGCGCTGCATCACATGGTGGCGGAAATCCTCGACAACTCGATGGATGAGGCGGTTGCGGGCCATGCCAACCGGATCGAAGTGGAATTGCACGCCGATTACGCCGTCACCGTACGGGACAACGGGCGGGGCATTCCGATCGATCCGCACCCCAAGTTTCCCGACAAATCGGCACTGGAGGTGATCCTGTGTACCCTGCACGCAGGCGGCAAGTTTTCGGGCAAGGCGTATCAGACCTCGGGCGGTCTGCATGGGGTCGGCTCATCGGTGGTGAACGCGCTCTCCGATTCCCTCGTGGTGCAGGTGGCAAAGAACAAGGAGCTCTTTGAACAGCGCTTTTCGCGGGGTGTTCCGCTGGGGCCTGTGGACAAGATCGGCGCGGCCCCGAACCGGCGCGGAACCTCTGTCACCTTCCACGCGGATGAGCAGATTTTCGGCTCGCACCGCTTTAAGCCCAAGCGCCTGTTCACGCTGGTCCGCTCCAAGGCGTATCTGTTCTCTGGCGTCGAAATCCGCTGGAAGTCGCATATCGATGATGGCGAGACGCCGACCGAGGCAACCTTCCATTTCCCCGGCGGTCTGAAGGACTACCTGACCGAAGTGCTGGGCAAGGCCTCCACCTATTCCGAGGCGCCGTTCGCCGGGAAGGTCGAATTCCGCGAGAAATTCGGCGAGCCGGGCTACGTGGAATGGGCGATCAACTGGACGCCTTCGCGCGATGGCTTCATCCAATCCTATTGTAACACCGTCCCCACGCCCGAAGGCGGCACCCATGTCGCCGGGTTCTGGAATGCGATCCTGAAAGGGATCAAGGCCTATGGCGAACTGGCGGGCAACAAGAAAGCGGCCCAGATCACCCGCGACGACCTGTTGACCGGGGGCTGCGCGCTGGTCAGCTGCTTCATCGCCGACCCGGCCTTCGTGGGCCAGACCAAGGACCGCCTGTCGACCGAAGCCGCCAACAAGATGGTGGAAAATTCGGTCCGTGACCACTTTGACAACTGGCTGGCGGCGGATACCAAATCGGCGGGCGCCATTCTGGATTTCCTTGTGCTGCGCGCCGAAGAGCGTCTGCGCCGCAAGCAGGAGAAAGAGACCCAGCGCAAATCGGCCACCAAGAAGCTGCGCCTGCCGGGCAAGCTGGTGGATTGTTCAGCCACCAACCGTGACGGCACAGAGCTGTTCATCGTCGAGGGGGACTCGGCCGGTGGCTCGGCCAAGATGGCGCGCGACCGCAAGAAACAGGCGCTGCTGCCCCTGCGCGGCAAGATCCTGAACGTGCTGGGCGCGGCCTCCAACAAGCTGAGCTCCAACGCAGAGATCAACGATCTGACCCAGGCGCTGGGGGTGGGGCTGGGCACCAAGTTCAACGTTGACGACCTGCGCTATGACAAGATCATCATCATGACCGACGCGGATGTGGACGGGGCGCATATCGCCTCGCTGCTGATGACCTTCTTCTTCACACAGATGCGCCCGATGATCGACGCGGGCCACCTGTATCTGGCCTGTCCGCCGCTCTTCCGTCTGACCCAGGGCGCCAAGCGCGTCTATTGCATTGATGAGGCCGAGCGGGATGAGTGGCTGGAGAAGGGTCTGGGCGGCAAGGGTAAGATCGACGTCTCCCGCTTCAAGGGTCTTGGCGAAATGGACGCCAAGGACCTGAAGGAAACCACCATGGACCCCAACTCGCGCAAGCTGATCCGCGTCACCATCGACGAGGATGAACCGGGCGAGACCGGAGACCTGGTGGAACGCCTGATGGGCAAGAAACCCGAACTGCGCTTCCAGTATATTCAGGAGAACGCGAAGTTCGTGGAGGAGTTGGATGTTTGAGGAAACAATATGTGGAATGAATTTGGGTTTGCAACAAACTTATACGACACCAAACCAATAACAGGGAACGACATTGGTGAAACCCTCTTAGTAGGTAGAGACCAGGAGCTAAGAAAAATAAAAAATAGGGTTGCAAACTTTAATAACGTAGTAACTGTCGAGGGGCCAAACGGAGTTGGAAAAACCAGCTTAGTACTAGTAGCTGGACATCAGTTAGAGAAAGAAACAGCAGGAAAG
>JALEGX010000121.1 GCA_022763485.1 Paracoccaceae bacterium
CCCCTTCCCCTTTGCGCGTAACGGTCATGCGTCCGGGTTCCCCTTTGACGCTTTCAAAGGCCAGAAGTTCCGAGATCGACACCCCGAGCCCGCGGGCGATCCGCTCCATCGTATCGAAGGTTGGCGACAGCTTTCCAGTCTCAACCTTTGACAGGTTGGAATAGGAGGCGCCGCTGGCCTCGCTCAGCTGGCGCAGGGTCATGCCTCGCTCGGATCGCAGGAATTTCACGCGTGCCGCAAGTGACGCCGACGTTGCACCGGATTTTTTTGTGTCTCTTTGTGAAGTGTTCATGTCGCTTCGCGCTTGGTCCGCCAGTTTTTTCTTGTGTCATATAAGAAACGAGCACACAAATTGTCCATAATCAGCTCAACTGGGATGGTGATGCAAATGATGCTGACTGACGCGGAAAAGGCAATCCTTGGTGGGGCCGCAGGCACCGTCGGCGACCGCATGGCGCTGGAGGTTGTCACCGAGGCTGCCCGTATGTTGGGGGCGGATCGATTGATTGAAATCCACTCCAGCCATATCGACGGCTGCCTGTATCACGGCGATTCCGGCGCGCTGTATTGCGAAAAGCTGGCGGAAAACGGCGCGCGGGTCAAAGTGCCCGCAACCACCAATGTGGGGGCGTTGAACCTGCTAAACCCGGATCAATGTCGCCTGCCGCCGGATCAACGCAAGATGGCCTATCGGCTGATGGTCGCGCATGAACGCATGGGCTGTGTGCCCAGCTGGACCTGTGCGCCCTATCAGGCAGGCGCGCGGCCCAGCCTGGGACAACAGGTGGCCTGGGGCGAATCCAACGCGGTTGCCTTTACCAACACGGTTCTGGGCGCCCGCACCAACCGCTATGGCGATTTTCTGGATATTGCCTGCGCGATCTCGGCGCGGGCGCCGTATTACGGGCTGCACAAACCGGAAAACCGGCACGCCAAACTGGTGCTGGATGTGGCCGGCCTGTCGCCGCATTTGTTGAAGCAATCGGCGTTCTATCCGGTTTTGGGTTCGATCATTGGGCGGCTTGCCGGAGAAACGGTCTGTGCGGTGACCGGCCTGCCCCAGGGGGCCACGGATGATGAGCTGAAGGCGCTATGCGCGGGCGCGGCCTCGACAGGGGCTGTGGCGCTGACCCATATTGTGGGCGTGACACCGGAAGCGCCAGACCTTGCAACGGCGCTGGGGGGCGGCCAGCCGGAGGAAACCGTCACAGTTTCACACGACATGATCATCGAGGCGCGCAACCGGCTGAGCCTGGCCCAGGCCGGACCGATCGACAGCGTCGCCCTGGGCAGCCCGCATTTCAGCACCGAAGAATGCAAAGACCTGCTGCGGCTGGCCGATGGCGCGGGGTTCAAGGTGCCAGTCTATATCTGTCTTGGGCGGCATACGCTGAGCGAGTTGGAACAGGACGGCTCGGATCAGGCGCTGCGCGATCTGGGTGTGGTTTTTGTGGTGGACACCTGCGTGGTGGTCACGCCGATCTTGCCGGATGAACCGGGGGTGATGATGACAAATTCAGCCAAATTCGCCCACTACGCCACCGGCAATACCGGGCATCTGCCGGTATTCGGCACGCTGGCGGATTGCGTGGTCAGCGCACAGCAAGGCCGCGTGGTCTGGGATCAGGAGGTATGGGCATGAGCTGGCAAGCCGAAGTTCTGTTCGAAGGCGACGCCGAGGGCGAGGTCATGCGGTTCGACGCGCCGATCAGCTTCTGGGGCGGGGTGAACCCGGTGACATCCAAGATCACGCTGGCCGGGCATCCACAGCGCGGTCAGGCGATCAAGGACAAGGTTCTGGTGATCCCGCAACTGATCGGCTCCAGCAGCTCGTCTGCGGTGATCCTTGAGCTGTTTTACAAAGGCATGGCGCCCAAGGCGCTGATCCTCGGCGGGCGCGACGCCATTCTGCCCGTCGGCGTGGTGGTGGCGCGGCAGATGGGCTGGCCGACGATCCCGGTGATGGTGCTGCCCGATCCGCCGTTCCGCTCTGGCGACATATTGAAACTCGCCCCCGACGGGCACATTGAAAAGGTCTGACGCATATGTCCAAAGATCCCCTGTTGCAGCCCTTTCAACTGAAACATCTGACGTTGAAAAACCGGATCATGAGCACCAGCCATGAACCGGCTTACGGCGAAGACGGCCTGCCCAAGGACCGCTATCGCGCCTATCACGTCGAACGTGCCAAGGGCGGCTTGGCGATGACCATGACTGCCGGTTCGGCGGTGGTGTCGCGCGACAGCCCGCCGACCTTTGGCAACCTTCTGGCCTATAAGGACGAAATCGTCCCGTGGCTGAAGGCGCTGACCGATGAATGCCATGACCACGGCTGTGCGGTGATGATCCAGCTGACCCATCTGGGGCGGCGGTCGCATTGGAACACCGGCGACTGGTTGCCGCTGATCAGCTCGTCTGACGTCCGTGAACCGGCGCACCGGGGTTTTCCGAAACCGGCGGAGCCCTGGGATATCGACCGGATCGTGACCGATTATGCCGATGCGGCCGAGCGTATGCAGGCGGCCGGGCTGGACGGGATCGAGCTGCACTCCTATTGCCAGCTGATCAACCAGTTCATGACCGATCAGATCAACCACCGCGATGATGAATATGGCGGCGGCCTGCCAGAGCGGATGCATTTCTTTGACCGGGTGATCCGGGCAGTGCGTGACCGGGTGGGCAGCGACTTTATCGTCGGCATCCGCCAGACCGTCGCCGAAGATTACCAGTTCGGCGGGATCGACGAAAACCAGGGGCTACAGATTGTCCGCAAGCTGGAAGAGGACGGGATGATCGACTTCATCAACGTCATCCGGGGGCGCTGCAACACCGACCCGGCGATGGTGGATGTGATCCCTGTCACCGGCATGAAATCGGCGCCGCATCTGGATTTCGTCGGCGAGGTAAAAAAGACCACCACCGTGCCGATCTTTCATGCCGCGCGCATCCCCGATGTGGCCACCGCGCGCCACGCGGTCGCCAGCGGCAAGCTGGACATGGTCGGCATGACCCGCGCCCATATGGCCGACCCACATATCGTGCAAAAGATCATGGACGGGCAAGAGGACCATATCCGGCCCTGCGTCGGCGCGACCTACTGCCTGGACCGGATTTACTTGGGCGAAGCCGCACTGTGCACCCATAACGCGTCGACCGGGCGCGAACTGGACGTGCCGCATCACACCCCGCGCGCCGAAACTTCGAAAAACGTCGTGGTGGTCGGCACAGGCCCTGCGGGCCTTGAGGCCGCGCGCGTCGCCGCCGATCGCGGCCACAAGGTGACCGTGCTTGAAGCGGCGGATCAGCCGGGCGGTCAGATCCTGTTGGCCGGGCAAAACCCGCGCCGCCGCGAGCTTTTGTCGATCATCGACTGGCGCATGCAGCAATGTATGGACCGCGATGTTGAGTTCCGTTTCAACACATGGGCCGAAGCCGAGGACGTTACCGCGCTGAACCCCGATGCGGTGATCATTGCCACTGGCGGCATGGCTCAGACCGAGCTGTTCGACAGCGGCAACGAAGCACTGGTCAGCACCTGGGACATCATCTCGGGCGATGTGAAACCGGGGTCAAATGTGCTGCTGTTTGACGATGGCAGCGACCACGCCGCGCTTCAGGCCGCCGAAGTGATCGCCAAATCCGGCGCCAAGCTGGAATTCATGGGGCCGGAACGCAATATCTCACCGGACGTCATGGGCATGAACCTCACGCCCTATATGCGCGAACTGCAACCGCGTGGTGTCACCTTCACCATGGCGCGGCGATTGGTTGGCGTGACGCGGGACGGCAACCAATTGTCGGCGCAGATCAGCAGCGATTATTGCGAAGACATGGTCGAGAGCCGCAGCTTTGACCAGATCGTGGTGAACCACGGCACGACACCTCTGGCCGACATCTATTTCGACCTGGTGCCTCTTTCCTCAAACGGTGGCGCGGTCGATTACGAGGCCCTTGTGGTCGGTGCACCGCAAACGATCCAAAGGAACCCCGAGGGCCAGTTCCAGCTGTTCCGCATCGGCGACGCCGTATCCGCGCGCAACATTCACGCAGCGGTGTTTGACGGGTTGCGTTACGCTCGGGGCCTCTAGCGCCCTCAACAACTTGCGGCGCGCTGGAGTTACCCGCGCGCCGCCGGATTGCGCAGGCTGTGGGTTTCCTGCGTGATCCAGTCGCAAAAGGCGCGCAGATCAGGGATATCCTGCGCCGATTTGCGCGTAACCAGATAGGTGCAGCGGTCCTTGGCGATCAGCTTCATATCGGTGGGGCGCACCAGCCGGCCCGCCTCAAGATCGTCCTGCACCAGATGTTGCCAGGCCAGTCCGACCCCCATCCCATTGCGCGCCGCCTTCAGCACCATGGGAAAATGCGTGTAAAGCGTGGGCTTGAGCGTTTCTTTGTGCGCAATCGCGTTTTCAGCCAACCAATACTCCCAGGACATCGGCGACCAGATCTTGTTTTTCCAATGCGACGGATGCAGGTCGATCAGCGGATGGGTGATCAGCTGATGGATGTCGGTGATCTCGGGGTGGCGGTCCAGATAGTCGGGGGAACAGACCGGAAAAACCTCTTCGCAGAACAGCATTTCCGCATCGAACCCCATGGTGCTTTCATAGCCCAACACGATCGACACATCCTGTTCACCGTGGATGCTGGGGCTGGCTTCGTCCGACAGCATGTGGATCGAAACTTCGGGGTTGCGGGCGTTCCAACGTGTCAGGCGCGGCATCAGCCAGAGGCTGCAAAAGGTCGTGGTGGCGGCCACCGTCAGATAGCCCGCGCGGGTCGATGGGCGCAGATCTCGGGCGGCGGCGGCGATCAGGTCAAACCCTTGCGCGACCGCGTTTTGCAGCGCCAAAGCGCGGCTGTTGGGTTTGACGCCCCTGCCCTCGCGTTCAAACAGGCTGACGCCCAGATGCTCTTCGAGCAGGCTGATCTGGCGGCTGACCGCGCTTTCGGTCACGCCAAGTTCCTTGGCCGCCAGGCGAAAACTGCCGAGACGCGCGGCAACCTCGAATGTGCGCAGCGCTTTGAGCGGGGGTAAGTCCTTGTCGAAGCGATACATGATTTTTTCTCACGCCATTATTGCGTTGAACTCATTTGATTGACCCTTTCAGTCGAGCCACAAGATAGCAACTTTTAAGTTATAGGGGTTATGCGGATCGTGAGCCGGGTTTCGGTGCTTCCCAAGAACGACAGGAATTGTGCGTGGGCGGAAACGCTTGCCACCAAGGAAAGCTTTGCCACCCTGCGCGACACGGTGGATGCGGATGTCTGCGTGATCGGCGCGGGCTATGCCGGGCTGGCCTGCGCCCGCCGTCTGGGCGAGCTGATGCCAGAGCGTCGGATCGTGTTGATCGAGGCCGAAGAGATCGGCAACGGCCCCGCCGGTCGCAGCTCGGGCTTTGCGATTGATCTGGCCTATGATGTGCGCGCCGGCACGGGCGAAGATGCCCGCGCAGAGTTCAAGGCGCAGACCGCGCTGAACCGCAGCGGCCTTGGTTATCTGGAACAGACCGTGCAGGGCCGCGGGATCGCCTGCGATTGGGATCCCAGCGGCAAGATTCACGGCGCCGCAACGCCCGAAGGCGAAGCCGCCCTGGACGATTTCGCCGCCGCGCTTGATGCGGCGCAGGAACCCTATCAACGGCTGGATCGCGATCAGATGGCGGCGCGGCTGGGCACCTCCTATTACCGGTCGGGCATTCTGGCGCCGGGGGCGGTTCTGTTGCAGCCCGCCGCCTTGGTCCAGGGGCTGGCCGCCACGATGCCGGACAATGTCACGGTGTTTGAAAACACGCCCTGCGTCGGCCTGACCAAAGGCGCGCCGCATCTGGTGCAAACGCCCCAAGGCTTGGTGCGCGCCAAAGAGGTCGCGCTGACGGTGAACAGCCATGCGCGCTATTTCGGCTTTTACGCCAAGCACTTGATCCCTTTTGCGACCTACGGCAGCATGACGCGCGTTCTGAACCGCGACGAGCTGGCCCTGCTGGGCGATGTGGCGCCCTGGGGGCTGGTGCCGGCGCATCCGTTCGGAAGCTCCCTGCGGCTGACCAATGACAACCGGCTGTTGGTGCGCCACAGCTATGGATATGCGGCGCGCTCGGCCATCAACCCGGCGACCACCGCGCGCCTGGCCAAGGCGCATCGCGCCTCGTTCGAGGCGCGGTTCCCCAAGCTTGGCGATGTGCCCTTTGAATACAGCTGGGGCGGCGCGCTGTGCCTGTCGCGCAATGGCATGCCGGTTTTCGGCGATCTGGAGCCCGGAATTTTCGGCGCCTTCTGCATGAATGGCGTCGGGATCACTCGGGGCACGATCATGGGCAAACTGCTGGCCGAAAAGATCGCCGGACGCGACAGCGACCTGTTGCGCGTGATGATGGGGTATGGCCGCCCCAACCGCCTGCCGCCGCAACTGATCACGCGGGCGGGCGTCACATATGAAATGCACCGTCGCACGCGCGCGGCGGGACGTGAAAGATAAAGGAGAGTATCATGGCTGATCTGAAGGGCGTCTATGTCGCCACCACCACTGCGTTTGACGCCAATGGCGATTTCGACGCGGGCCTGTTCCGGGCGCATCTGGACCGCCTGCTTGAGGCGGGCGCCGACGGGATCGTCCTGTGCGGCGGCACGGGCGAGTTCGCCTATCTGTCCGACGACGAACGCCGCGAGGTGATCGAGACCGGCGCCCGCCACATCGACGGACGCGCCGGGCTGATCGTGAACACCTCGGCCATTCGCGACAAGACGGCGGTCTATTGGTCGCAACACGCCGAAGGTCTGGGCGCCGATGCGCTGATGATCCTGCCGCCGTTTTTCGAAGGCCCCGGCGCGCCGGGCGTGCGGGCGTTCTATGAAACGGTGAACGCGGCGGTTTCGACCGAAATCATGCTCTATAACATCCCCGTCCATTCGGGCTTTGACATCGACGCAGACCTTTACGAGACCCTGCTGAACGATCTGGAGAACGTCGGCTCGATCAAGGACAGCACCGGCGACATGGTGCGCCTGCTGGACCTGATTTCGCGCGGCGGCAAAGTGTTCAACGGTTGTGACCCGCTGGCCTATTTCGCGATGCAGTCGGGTGTGGCGGGCTGTGTCTGGGGCGGCGCAAATGCGATGGCTCAGCAATCGACCGAGCTGTGGGCGCTGACCCAGGCGGGCAAGCTGGCCGAGGCGCAGGCGCTTTGGGCGAAAATGCAGCCCGCGAACCTGCATTTCTGGCTGAACGAGTACAACCCCAACGTCAAGGCGGCGACCAATATGCGCAGCGGCGACGTGGGCGCCTGCCGCACCCCGGCGCAGCCGCTGAACGCCGAAGAACAAGCGGCGCTGACCGCGGCGCTGGCCGCGCTGGACTGATCCCGCGCGCCACCAAAGCCAAGCATGGCCCCGCGTCCCATATTTGGGCGCGGGGCCATTTTTGTTGTGCGAATGTGGTCGGTAGAAAGGAACGCGGGAGGCGGCGGGGCAAACTCTCCCCCGCCGCGGTCCAGGCCTTCCATCTATGCTAAAGCGTCAGGCCCAGCTTGCGCCCTTCGTAGAACGCATAAGGGGCAAGGCGCGGGGCAACACAGTCACCAATTTCGTGGTGAGACAGTTCCATCTCGTCCAGCTCCAGCCCGACCATGTCAAAGGCCACGTTGGTGGTCGCCATGACCAGCGTGTCTGCCTCGACCTCGGTCACCTTGCCGCTCAGCAGACAGCGAATGCGCGCGCCCTTTCCGGTCCAGCTTTCGACGACGGATTCGGTGTGGAACGCCGCGCCCGAGCGCGCCAGAACCTTGCGCAGTTGGAAATCCGATGTGGTGCGGTGCAGCTCTGCCCCGACATAGACGTCGGGCGTTACGATGGTCAGCTCGTGACCGCGTTCGGCCAGATACCAGGCGGTGCCGCCGCCCTGCCAATGGCCGCCTTCGTCGATCATCACCACCCGTTTGCCAGGCACGACGCTGCGCTGCATGACGTCCTCGACCGAACAGACGTTGCCGTTTTCCAAACCGTCCAGCGTGTCGTTCTGCGGCATCCAGCGTTGGAACCCGGTTTCTGCGGGCAGCGATCCGGTGGCGACGATCACTTCGTCGGCGCCAAAGGCGGCGATCTCTTCGCCATCCATGAAGCTGTTCAACCGCAGTTCGACGCCCAGCCGGTCAAACTGGCGTTCGTACCAATCCAAAAGCTCGATCAACTGGCCGCGCCGGGGTTGGCCACCCGCCAGGCGGAACTGGCCGCCCACCTTGTCAGAGGCTTCGCAGATCGTCACCTTGTGGCCGCGCTCCGCCGCCACGCGGGCGGCTTCCAGACCGGCGGGGCCTGCGCCGATCACCAGCACGGTTTTTGCAGTCTGCGCAGGGGTGATGTCTTCGCTGCCCCAGTCCTTTTCGCGCCCGACCGAAGGGTTGACCAGGCAGGAAATCCAATAGTCGCGCGACCGGCGGCCCCAGCACATCTGGTTGCACGAGATACAGCCGCGCACATCATCGGCGCGGTTATCCGCTACCTTTTTCGCCCAGAACGGATCGGCGATCTGACCGCGCACGATCGAGACCAGATCAGCCTGCCCCGCGCGCAGCATCGCCTCGGCGTTCTCCGGGGTGCGGATCTGGCTCTCAGAGGTGACGACCGCGTGCTTCAGCTCTTGCTTCAACAGCGTGGTGACGTCCGCCGACAGTTTTTCACCATGCACAAAGGTCGGCATCACCTTGTCATAGTCCACGTAGCTGCCGGTGCCGCAGCTGATGTAATCCAGATGGCCGGTTTTGTCGTGTGTTGCGCTGATCTCGACGATCTCTTCGGCGCTGAGGCCGACCGGATCGGTGTCGGCATAGCTGAGCGACAGGCCGACGATAAAATCTTCGCCACAAGCACGGCGCACCCGTTCGACCACTTCACGACCGAAACGCGTGCGGTTTTCCAGAGACCCGCCCCATTCGTCGTCGCGCCGGTTCGACCAGGGACGCCAGAATTGTTCAATGAGCGAGTGATAGGCGGCCCAGATTTCGACCCCGTCGAACCCGGCTTCGCGGCACCGCAGGGCGGCGCGCACATAACCGTCCAGCACCTCTTCGATCTCATTGGCGCGCATCGCGTGGCTGCCGTCGCTGTTGAGATACGACGGCATGCCCGACGGCGACCAGTTGGGACGATAGGACAGATCCGCGTCGCCATGTTGACCAACGTGATACAGCTGTTGGATCATCACGGCGCCTTCGGCTTTGCAGGCCTCGGTGATGCGGCGGAAACCGGGGATCACCATGTCGTCGTTCACCAGGAAGTTGCCCCGCGTCAACAGCGCCGTTTCATGCACCGCCTGAGGTTCAACCACAATCATTCCGGCGCCGCCACGGGCGCGCTCCAGATAATAGTGCAAGTGCTGGTCGCCCGGCAGCCCGTTTTCGGACATGTTGCTGGTATGGGCGCCAAACACCACGCGGTTGCGCAGACTACGCCCCCGCAAGTCCAAGGGCGACATCAAACGGTCGTGTTGCAAATCACTGTGCAGGTTCATCCAAATCTCCTTCTGGCGCGGGCACAAGGTGCCCGCGGTCAAGAGGGGGGGGTAGAGTTTTGTTGTTAGGTTCAGCTGCGCCGGGTTGAACTGTCCGACGCGGCAGCGGGTACCAGCGCCCGCACCAGGGCCTTCATGTCCAGTGCGCCGACGTCTTCGCCGTTGCTCTGCACCTTGTAGGTCCGATAGGTGTCACCGCCCGATAGGCCGATCAGATGCTCCAGATTGTCATCCGCATCGACCACACCGGCAAAGTCGGTCTGCCCGTTGATCGGTTGCATCACCGACCGCACGCGCAGAACGCGGGCGCGGTTGATGTCGCTGACAAAGTCTTCGATATACGGATCATTCGGGTTCAGCAGGATGTGCTGCGGCTCGCCCTGTTGCACCACATAGCCATCCTTCAGGATCACCAGGTGATCGGCCAGCTTCAGCGCCTCGTCCAGATCGTGGGTGATAAAGATGATGGTCTTGTGCAGGTCTTTCTGAAGCTCAAGCAACAGATCCTGCATGTCGGTGCGGATAAGCGGATCGAGCGCCGAGAAGGCTTCGTCCATCAGCATGATCGGGCTGTCCGAGGCCAGCGCCCGGGCAATCCCGACCCGCTGCTGCATGCCGCCCGAAAGCTGGTGCGGATAGCGTTTTTCAAAGCCGCCCAGACCCACGCGCTCCAGCCATTTGCGCCCTTCTGCCAGGCGCTCGGCCTGAGTTTCGCCGCGCACTTCGCGCGCCATGGCGGCGTTTTCCTCGACCGTGCGGTGCGGCAGCAGGGCGAATTTCTGAAACACCATCGACATCAGATTGCGGCGCAGATCGCGCAGCTTTTCTTCGCCATAGGTCAGGACGTCTTCGCCCCGCACCTCAATGCTGCCGGTGGTGGGTTCGATCAGCCGGTTCAGGTGGCGGATCAGGGTGGACTTCCCCGACCCTGACAGCCCCATGATCACGGTGATTTCGCCTTCGCGCATATCGACATTGATGTCGCGCAGCCCCAGCACGTGCTGGTGTTTCTCCAGCAGCTCAGCCTTGCCCATGCCCTTCAGCACCTGGGGCAGAACCGATTGCGGATTGCCGCCGAAGATTTTGTAAAGTCCCTTGATCGAGACAAGAGGTTGCGTCGTCATTGTCCTGTCTCCTTAGTGATGGGTCGATTCATCGGCACGCGCCAGTGCGGCCTTGGATACGCGGTCCAAGAGAACCGCCAGCAGCACGATACAGAAGCCCGAGACAAGACCAACACCCAGTTCCAGATTACGAATGCCGCGCAGAACCAGCACGCCCAGACCCGGTGCAGAGACCAGCGATGCAATAACAACCATCGCAAGGCTCATCATGATGGTCTGGTTCAGACCGGCCATGATGTTCGGCAGGGCCAGCGGGATTTCGACCTTGAACAGCTTCTGGCGGAAGGTCATGCCAAAGGCGTCCGCGGCCTCGGTCACGTCGCGGTCGACCAGGCGAATGCCCAGATCAGTCAGGCGGACAATCGGCACGATGGCGTAAAGAATGATCGCGATGCCATAGAGTTTGGATTCCGTCACGCTGAACAGGAAGATCAGCGGGATCAGGTAAACAAAGCTGGGCAGCGTCTGAAGCATGTCCAGAACAGGGATGATCGCCTTTTGCGTTCGGTCGGATTTCGACATCATGATGCCGATCGGCACGCCGAAAAGAACACATAGGAATGTACAGACAAAGATGATCGATAGCGTCTCGATCGCAAAGCTGTAGTGGTCGATGAAGGCCAGGAACAGGAAGGTGAACAACACCAATGCGGTAATCGCCCATTTGCGCACGGCAAACTGCGTTCCGATGACAAGCAGCGGGATCAGGATGAACCACGGGATGGCCAGAAACAGCCACAGCGACCCGTCCAGCAACCAGCTGAGCGGCTGGGTGATCGGGTCCAGAACGAACTTGAGGCTGTCCTTGGCGGCAAGAAATCCGTTCTCAACTCCCGAGGTCATGTCCCGCGTCCGCGCAACCGTCGGGCAGGCCGCGTTCAGCGCGTCCAGGGACGGAAACGGCGTTTCGTACCAAGGGGTTTGTACAGTTTCGCCCTTGGCCTGAGCCAGCATTTCGCTCAACGACAGGGTTTTGTTCCCCGTCGCGCCGCCATCGCACCAGTCCTTCAGACCAAGAGTGTTGAATATCCAGTCGTATGTCGCCATGTCGCCTCGCTTTGTGTTTCCTGCGCAGGACGGGGAGAGCGCCCTGCGCAGAAAGTGCCTGATTGTTACTGAAGCAGTGCAGCCAGCTTGCCGCGGGCTTCATCATTCAACCAGGCGCCCCAGACGTCCTTGTAGCTCGTCAGGAAATAGGCCGCCGCTTCGTCAGCACTGGCCTTGTTGGCCTCTTGCCACGCCAGAATGTCGCCCATTTGCGCGTTGGTGAAGCTGACGTTGCGCATCAGCTCGGCGACCTCGGGTTCCGCTTCGATGAAGTTCGGCGTAGCTCCGGTGTAAACCGGCGCTTTGGCGAAATTCGAAATGCCGGGGGTCGGGCAATCGATCTTGCCGTTGCATTCGTGGATCGCCGCATCGAAGGCGCCCAGATCGACGGCCACCATCGGGTATTTGCCCAGGATTGCAGTGGGTGCCCAGTAATAGCCGAACCAGGGCTCTTTTGCGTCATAGGCCGACGCAAGCGAGGTCGCCAGCGTTTCGCCCGACCCGTGGTCGAAGACGTCCAGGCCGTCCATTTCACGCATACCGAACGCCTTGGCCAGGTTGTCGCCGACAACGCGGCAGCCCCAGCCCGACGGACAGTTATGGAAGCGACCGCCGACCAGTTCCGGGTTGGCAAAGATGTTCTCGATCTTGGTCAGTTCGGGGTGCGCGTCGGCCAGGTATTTCGGGATGTACCAGTTCTCTTCGCCGCCATCCGACAGGATGTTTGCCAGGGTAACGATTTTGCCTTCGGCTTCCAGATCGGCATAGATCGGAGCCGAGTTCAGCCACAATTCGGTGACGATGTCCGGTTCACCAGTTTCCGCAACCGACGTCACCGACGGAACGGTCGAGGACGGCACTTTCTTGACCTCGCAACCATAGCCTTCGGTCATGATGAACGACGACACCGCGGTGACAACCGCCGCCGAGGCCCAGTTCATTTCGGTAATCGACACTTCGCCACAGTCGGCCCAAGCCGCCGAGCCACCCATGGTGGCGGCGATTGCAACAGCGGATGCGGTCAGAGTTTTCTTCATTTTTTTACTCCCGGTTGGATGCTCTGGAAGGGCCAGAGCGGAAATAGCTTTCAAAGGGTAAACAGGGAGAACACGGCAAGTATTGTCTAGGTGATACAAAATCTTGTATAAATGATTCATGTCCCAGCCCGAAATCCGCCAGGAATCAGTACAACGCCCTTATCTGACGGCGGCGTTTCTGCTGTGCCCCAACTTCACCCTGACCCCGATGGCCTGCTTTTCAGACGCGTTGCGATTGGCGGCGGACCACCACGACAACAGCCGTCAGGTGTTCTTCAAATGGGAATATGCCTCGGCTTCGCTTCAAACACCCGTCTCCAGTTCGGGTTTGACCGTGGCGCCCACGATTTCGCTGGCGGAAGCCGCCGATTTCGACTGTATCGTCGTCTGCGGTGGGCTGATCCGGGGGTTCGAAACGCTGCGCCCCGAGGTGTTGGACCTGCTGCGCGCGGCACATGCCAAATCAAAGCTGATTGTCGGTCTTTGCACGGGATCATTCGTACTGGCTCAGGCCGGCCTGTTGCAGGGAAAAAGCAGCGCGATCCAGGCCAATGTCCTGCAGGATTTCGTACGCATGTTTCCGGACACGACGCCGCTGACCCGCAAGAACTACTGGGTTGAGGACAATCTGATCACCTGTCCCGGAGGCATCCTGTCATTGGACGTTGCAGCGCACCTGATCCGCACTTGGGGTGACGCAAGCCGCACCTTCAAGGCGCTGGACTACCTGTTGTTCGACTATGAGAACCCGCGCACCCGCTTCCCTGAGCGCCCCTATCAAAGCCAGCTGGACCGCGCCAGCGATCTGACCCGCAATGCCGTTTCAATCATGGAAAATCACGTCGACACCCCCTTCACGGTCAGCGAACTTGCCAATCGCCTGGCCTGTACCCGCGCCCGCCTGAACCGGGTTTTCGCCAAGGACATGGGGGCCGCTCCCGGGAGCTTCTGGATGGAGATGCGGCTGAACCTGGCCAGCCGTTCGCTGATCGAACGCAACCATTCCGTCACCGAAGTCGGCTATACGCTGGGGTTTTCGGACACCGCGCATTTCTGCAAGAACTTCAAAGCCAAGTTTGACCTGTCACCGAACGCCTTCCGCAAAAGATATCGATCTGCGACCGAGGGGTCCCCTGTGAGTTCATCTTAGGGTCAAGAAGCATTGAGCGCGCCCAAGACCTGAACCATCGTTCAATCAGAATTTTCTTTTGCTCCAGTACCCTACCCCATTCGCAACGCAGACATGCCATCGGCACGGGTCCCGCTCCGATGGTTCGAAAAAGCGCCGCAGGCCCATTGGGCAGCGGCGCTTTGGTGTTCAGTGGTCAGGCTTCAAGCTTAGCAAGAACCTGCTGGCCAAAAAACGTCAGGCTCTCACATCAGCCGCCCAGCGCTTCAACGTTCACCTTGGAAAAGATCTCATCCCACAGCAGCGCTTCGTATTCCTCCGGCGAGGCAGTGTTTGCCGTCAGTTCGAACCACTTGTCCACGATGGGACGGAAGTCTTCGATCATTTCAGCCGCGTTTTCGATCCCGTATTTGGACTTGTAGAAATCGGCGATCGTGGTGGCATCATCCGCCAGGAACGCCTTGCTTGCGCTCATCATCTCCGCGTTGGCTTCCGAGACATGAACCCCTTTTTCGGCAACTGCGTTCAGACCGTTTTTCTCCTGATCCATATAGCGCCAGACCCCGCTTGCCGCATAGGTCGCAGCGGCTTTCAGGACGGCGCTACGGTCGTCAGCGCTCAGGGAATTCCATTTGTCCCGGTTCATGTTGGACGGGGCAGCAGCGGCATACACACCACCCGGCGCGCTCATGTTGACCGCCTTGACCACGTCGATCAGCGCAAAGTTGATCAATTCCGGCGCCGAGGCGATAACGCAGTCGATGACACCCTGGCTCAGACCTTCGTAAACTTCGTTGATCTTCAACGACACAGGCGTTCCGCCCATGGCGGTGGCCCACCGCGACCATTGCGACCCGGCAACCCGCAAGCGCTTGCCTTTCAGATCTGCAAGGGTATCAGTCGGTTCTGTGCACAACAGGCCATATTTGGTCGAGGCTGCACTGCCGGTAAATACTTGGTTCTGAGCGGCAAACTCGTCCTGACACTTGGGGCAATGGTGGAACGTGTATTCCGTCACAGCGGCAGAATACGCCATCGCCTGATTGGTAGCCCCATCTGGACCCGGCGCGATCATCGACAGCTCAGAAATCAGGTTGAAATGGGGGAACTCGGCCGGGAAATACGCTGTCAGCACGTATCCGATGTCAGCAACGCCATCACGCACGCCTGCGGTCGTCTCGCCAAAGCTGAGCAACGATCCATGATAGGTCTTGCCCGAGACCGAACCGCTCGACTGTTTTTCCAGAGCTGCAACAAAGTCCTCTGCTGCAAGCGCTGCTGCGGCTTTAGGTGGAAAGCCGGTTGCTACTCGCAGTTTGGTTTCGGCAACGGCGCTGCTGGCCACGAGGGTGGTCAGGGCGGTGGCCGCTAGAATTGTTTTGAGCATAAGGTCTCCTCCTTTTTATGCATCAAGCCTTTGGCAAGTATTGGTTTTCCCGTCTAACCTTCCGGTTTCGGGGCGGATCAGTTTTTGAGATTTGGTAAGAACAGGACCAGATCGGGAAAGGCGATGAGGATGGCCAGCACGATCAGGTCCACGACGATGAACCAGACGACCGAGGCAAAGATCCGTTGCACTGTCACCAGATCCCCAACCACGCTTTTGATGACGAACACGTTCATCCCCACCGGCGGCGTGATCATCCCGATCTCAAGTAGTTTGGTCAGAACGACCCCAAACAGGATCATCGACACGCCATAGGCATCGACCACAGGCAAGATGATCGGCAGGGTCAGCAGCATCGCCCCGATCGGGTCCAGGAACATGCCCAGCACCAGATACAGCAGGATCAGCCCCAGCAGCAGCACCAACGCAGGCAGTTCGGACCCGATCAGCACATCCGAGATCACATCCGACACGCCCGACAGTGCCAGGAACCGGGTCAGCAGGCTGGCGCCGATGGCGATAATCATCAGCATAGAGGTGGCCATCAGCGTCTCATAAGCCGCCATCTTGACCCGTTCCCAGGTCAGGGTGCCCTTTGCCGCCGCAACTACGGTCGCCAGTGCTGCGCCCACGGCGCCTGCTTCGGTTGGTGTAAACACTCCGGAGAACAAGCCTGTAAAGATGCCGATGATGACAATCACCAACGGGCCGGTGTCCTGAATTGCCGCCCAGGTTTCTTCGCGCGTGGCCCGCACTTCTGCCGGCGGCGCCAGCTCGGGGTTGAGCTTCACCCGGATCACCACCAGCAACATGTAGGACAGCGTCGTCAGCAGACCGGCGGTGATGCCGCCCAGGAACAGCTTTTCAACCGATTCCTGCGCAATGATGCCGAACAGGATCATGATGATCGACGGCGGGATCAACGCCCCGATTGTGCCTGCAACCGACACGATCCCGGTGGCAAAGCCCGCGTCATAGCGGGTCTTGATCATCTCGGGCACGGCAATCCGGCCCATGGTGGCGGAACAGGCAATCGACGATCCCGACACGGCAGCAAAGCCCGCCGAGCCGACAATCGCCGCCAGTCCCAATCCGCCGGGCAAACGCCCCAGCAGGATCCGCGCGGTCTGGAACAGCCCTTTGGTCAGCTCCGAATGGTAACAGATGAAGCCCAGCAACAGGAACATCGGCACCGAGCTGAGCTCCCATTTCGCAGCAAACTGGTAAGGCACGATGCCCAGGGTGCCCCAGGCAACGCCCCACCCCATCATCAGCCACAAGCCGCCAAAGGACACCGTAATCAGCGCAATGGCAATCGGGATGCGCAGACCGATCATGCCGATCAGCGCGACCAGGCCAAAGCCTCCAATAGCAAGATCCGTCATACGCCTTCCTCGACTTGGCCTTCGACCTCATCCAGCCCGTCGGACTGCAAGGTCACGATTTCCCCGAAGATCTGATTGATCAGCTTGGCTACCGCGACCAACACCATCAGCCCGCACCCAAAGGCCACAACATAATAGGTGGGCCAGATCGGAATGGTCGTGTCACTTTGGGTGATGGCGGCACCAACTTTGTGTTTGGAAACAGCCTCTTGCCAGCCACGCGCGGCCATTGCCGCCATGACTGAAACGGTCAGGATCCCGGTGATGAACCGCAACCCGGTCTGCACGGGCGCAGGCAGAAAATTGGTGAAGACATCAACGCTGATATGCCGGTTGTTCTGCTCCAGCATGGCCAATGGCACGAAACAGGCAATGACCATGTAGTAATAGGCGACAATCGAAATTGTGCCCGGCAAAGGCATGTTGAACAGCCATCTCAGAACAATTTCGACGGTGATATGCACCATCATGAACAGGACCGCGATCACGCCCAGCGTTGCAAAGCTGACAGTTGCCAGTTGCAAACCGCCACTCAGTATCTTCTTCATTTTTCCTCCCGACAAGAACCAAGCCGGACCATGTCCGGGTCCACGCTCAGGACTTCCTTGCTGGCTCCGATGCTATTCAGACACCGAGCCGCCCCAATCGTCGCAATGGACGATTTTGGCGCAGCACGGACCTGCACGTTCGGTGACTGCCCTCTCAGTTTCCCTTGAAATCCGGAGCCTTCTTTTCAAAGAAGGCCTGAACGCCCCGTTTGAAATCCTGGCTGCGCATCAGCAATGTCTGTTCCCGCGCTTCCATTGAAATCGCAGTACCCAGAGATGTTTGCCCCATATTGCGCAACAGGCGTTTCGAGGCCGCCACGGCCAGAGGCGCCTTGCCCGCAAGCCGCCGTGCCCAGTCCTTGGTGAACTGGTCCAGGTCATCGGCTGCAACAACATGGTTGCACAGGCCCAGCTGCCTGCATTCCGCGGCTGAAACTTTCGGGCCTTCCAGCACCATCTCCAGAGCACGACGATAGCCCGCCTGCTGCAACAGGAACCAGCAGTTGCCCCCATCAGGCACCAGAGCAATGGCGTGGAAGGCTTGATACAGATAGGCCCCTTCCTCCATCACCATCAGATCACAGGCCATGGCCAGCGCTGCACTGACCCCCGCGGCCGGACCATGAACCTGAGCGATGAAAAGCTTGGGCCCGAGAAAGATCTCTTCCATGATCGGCTTAAATTCATGGTTCAGCACATCCGAGACCGGATCCTCCACAGGTTCGCCGGAACTCAGATCCGCCCCGGTCGAAAACCCCCGGCCAGCGCCTTTCACGATGACAATCCGCACTGTCGGATCGTCATTCACGGCCCGTACCGCGGCCAGCAGATCCCGGCGTAACGCCCCGTTGAACGTATTGTATTTCTCCGGACGGTTCAGCGTGATGGCCGCCACCGGCCCGTCCGTTTCAAGAATGACCGTCTCAAATTTCATTTCCCTGTCTCCTTTCGCGTCAGGGCCGTGTTCTGCCTCCAGCTCGGACAATATCCGGCGCAGCCATTTGCCCGTTGCCCCCGGGCATTTCCCAGCGGAACGACCTTTCGAAGGTACTTGCGGCGCACCGTCCGCGATTGAGCAAAAGCTTGAACTTCGGCGGCAAAAGCAGTCACGGCCTCAAATCCTGTTGTTGGCTCACCGCGATCCGCAATCGCCGGTTCGAACCGCTTGCTCAGTTTCTTTTTCTGTCATCCAGCCCCAGGCCGCGACCGATGATTTCCTTCATGATTTCCGAGGTCCCGGCATAGATGCGGCTGATGCGGGCATCGACATAGTGGCGTGAGATTTCGTATTCCTGCATGTAGCCTGCACCGCCGTGCAGCTGGACGCAGGCATCGACAATCTCGCCCTCGATCTCGGACACGAACAGCTTGACCTCGGCGGCGTGCTCACTGCTCAGCGCGCCCTCCATGTGTTCGGTGGCGCAATGGTCGACAAAGGCCCATGCCGCATCCAATTTGGTCCGCATCTCGGCCATCTTGAAGCGGCTGTTCTGGAAGGTGCCGATCGGCTGACCAAAGGCGCGGCGCTCGGTGATGAACTCCATCGTGACAGTGAACGCCCGTTCCGCCCGCGCCAGATAGCCCGAAGCACCGATCATGCGTTCTTCGGCCAGGTTCTTCATCATCAGCTTGAAGCCATCGCGCCCGTTGCCCAACAGGTTTTCCGCCGGAATGACAACGTCCTCAAAGAACAGCTCGGATGTGTCCTGCGATTGCAGACCCATCTTTTTCAGGTTGCGGCCCTTGGTGAACCCGGCGCGTTCTTCTTCGACCCAGAACAGACCGATGGCCCGCGGATCGGCGGGATCGGTGCGCGCGGCGATCAGGTAGAGGCCGGCAATCTGCCCGTTCGAGATATAGGTTTTAGACCCGTTCAGGACCCAGTGATCCCCCTTGTTGTCCGCCCGCGTCCTGATGGCGGCCAAGTCAGATCCCGTGCCCGGTTCGGTCATGCCAATCGCAAGAATGCGCTTGCCCGACACCACATCAGGCATGAAGCGGTCCTTTTGCTCTTCGGTACCGGATTTGTGCAGATAGGGCGCAACAATCCGGTTGTGCAGGGGCAGGAAAAAGCCGCTGTCAAAATTGGTCAGCTCTTCGTTCAGGATCATGTCATAACGGAAATCATCCAGCCCCAGCCCGCCATACTTTTCATCGGCATACATGGCTAAGAAGCCATTTTCCCCCGCTGACAGCCAGACCTCCTTGCTGACCTGTCCAGCCTCGTTCCAGGCCTCGATATGCGGGGCCATGTTCTGCTCAGCCCATTTGCGGACCGACGCGCGGAAAATCTCGTGCTCTTCTTCAAAGATACGGCGTTTCAGCATGTTCCAGCCTTTCTCAGCTGTTGGTCCAATTGGGCGGGCGTTTTGCGACAAAGGCGGCGACGCCCTCCTTGGCATCGTTGGTCTGCAGCAGCGGGACGAACTCGGTCATGCTGCGGGCCAGCGTGGCTTCCAGCCCCTCGGCCTGATCCAGCGCGTTCAGGACCCTTTTCGACGCGCGCACCGCCACCGGTGAGGCCAGCAGGATTTCATCCGCCAGCGCGCGGGCCCGATCCATTGCGGATTTACCATCCGAAGCAACGGCGTTGATGATGCCCAGCTCGGCGGCGCGGGCGGCAGAGATGTGGCGGCCGGTCAGGATCAGCTCCATCGCCTGTTTGCGACCAATCTGGCGCGACAGGCGTTGGATGCCGCCGGCAGCGGCGAACAGACCCACCTTGACCTCGGGCAGGGCAAACAGCGCATGCGCGTCGGCCACGATCAGATCGCAGGCCAGTGCGATTTCCATCCCGCCGCCCATGGCCACACCGTTGACCGCGGCAATGATCGGCTTTTCCCGGTCCAGCCGGCTGGCCAGCCCGCCAAAACCCGTCCTGGGGGTTGAGATATCGCCACCTTCCTGCGTCACTTTCAGGTCATTGCCGGAACAGAACGCCTTGTCCCCTGCCCCGGTGATGATCGCGACCCACAGGTCCGGATCGGCCTCAAAGGCGTCGAACACGGTACTCAGCTCGCGGTGGCCTTCGCCGTGCAGTGCATTGAAGGCGGCGGGCCGATTGATCGTCACCTCCAGCACGTTGCCTTTGCGCGCGGCCAGAATGTGTTTCAGATCTTCGGGAAAGGGGGGGGTGGTCATTTAGGTCTCCTGAATGCGGGCAAAAGGGCCGACCCCGCATGGGAGGTCGGCCCGAAGTCTAAGGCGCTGAAATCAGCGTGGGGCCATGCGAATGGCCCCGTCCAGACGGACATCTTCGGCGTTGAAATAGGGGTTGCGGATCATCTCCAACGCCAGCGAGGCATATTCTGCGGGCTGTCCCAGACGCGCCGGGTTCGGCACCTGTGCGCCCAGGGCCTGGCGCACATTCTCCGGCAATTGCGCCAGAAGCGGCGTGTCGAACAGGCCCGGCAGGATGGTGTTCACCCGGATCAGTTCCTGCGCCAGATCGCGCGCAATGGGCAAGGTCATGCCAACAACGCCCCCTTTGGACGCGGAATAGGCCGCCTGACCCACCTGACCGTCCTCGGCCGCAACGGAGGCAGTGTTGATCATTACCCCCCGTTCCCCGTCAATCGGGTCCAGCGTCATCATGCCAGCCGCCGATTTGGCGATGCATCGAAAGGTGCCAATCAGGTTGACCTGAATGGTCAGTTCGAACTTGTCCAACGGATAGTGATTGATTTCACCGGTTTCGCGGTTGCGCCCTGCGGTCTTGATCGCATCGCCGATCCCGGCGCAATTCATCAGGATGCGCTCCTGACCGATGGCCGCGCGGGCCTTGGCAAAACCTGCGTCCACGCTGGCCTCATCCGTGACATCGACTTTGCAGAACACACCGCCCAGTTCCTTGGCCAGGGCGGCGCCTGTTTCTTCGTTCAGGTCGAACAGGGCGATCTTGACGCCCAGCGCCGACAAAGCACGCGCCGATGCTGCGCCCAAGCCTGATGCGCCGCCGGTGATCACGGCGGAAATACTGCTGTCCAGTTTCATGAAAGTCCTCTTTCGTCTTAAACGCGTTCGATAATGATCGCCGGGGCCATGCCGCCCGCCGCGCACATCGTGATCAGAGCGTAGCGCCCGCCCGAGCGCTCCAATTCATCCAGCGCGGTACCGATCAGGATCGAGCCCGTGGCGCCGATCGGATGCCCCAACGCCATGGCGCCCCCGTTGATGTTGACCTTCTCACGGTCCAGGTTCAGGTCTCGGATGAACTTTTCCGCCACCACGGCAAAGGCTTCGTTGATTTCAAAGACGTCGATGTCGTCGATGCTCAGACCTGCCTTGGCCAGCACTTTCTTGGCCGCGGCCACAGGCGCGTTCAGCATCAAGGTCGGGCAATCGCCCATGTTGGCCGTCGCCACGACGCGCGCACGGGGGGTGAAGCCAGCCTGAATTGCATAGTCTTCGGACGCCAGCAGAACCGCCGCCGATCCGTCCACCACGCCAGAGGAATTGCCTGCGTGGTGCACATGGGTCATCGCGCCTTTCAGCTGCGGATAAACCTGATAGATCATGTCACCATAGGTGGTGCCCGCCTCGTCGATGGCGATACCCGAGATCATCTCGAAGACCGGTTTCAGGCCAGCAAGAGACTCCATCGTGGTGCCCGGACGCGGGAATTCTTCGCGGTCCAGCGCAACCGATCCGTCTTCGTTCATGACCGGCACAACCGATTTGTCGAACCGGCCTTCGGAAATCGCGCGGGCGGCGCGGTTCTGGCTGGTGACCGCCAACGCGTCCAGCGCTTCTCGGTCGATGCCTTCCAGCGTGGCAATCGCATCGGCACAGACACCCTGCTGCGATTGCGGGTGCTTGGCACGCAGCGACAGGTTGCCTGCGTCCATCATTGCCGGTTCGTTCGGGTTGGCATCAGCGGCAGTAAAGCTCATCATCTCGGTCCCGCCCGAGATGACCAGATCTTCCATCCCAGACATGACCTGTGCCGCCCCCAAGGCAACCGAGGTGATGCCCGATCCGCAATAGCGGTCCAGCGTCACGCCCGAGGATCTCACGTCATAGCCCGCATCCAGCGCCGACATCCGGCCCAGGTCGTTACTTTGCTTGCCGCGCTGCCAGCTGGTACCCCAGATGATATCGTCCACATCGGCCGTGTTCAGATCATTGCGTTCCGCCAAAGCCGCCAGAACCGTCGCGCCCAACCGGCCCGGATGCAGATGCGCCAGCGCCCCTTTGCCGATCTTGCCCACCCCACGCGGCGTGCGGCAGGCGTCAATGATATAGGCTTCAAACATATGCTACCTCTTTCGAATAAATAGAAAATTGCCGGGATCAGGTCTGACCGGTCGCATCCCGCAGATCCCGTTTCAGGATCTTGCCAGCAGGTGACAGCGGCAGGGCGCTGACAAATTCATAGCTGCGCGGCCGCTTGTAGCCTGCAATCAACGCTTTGCAGTGTTCGCCCAGAGCGCCCTCATCCAGATGAGCCCCATCCGCAGTCTGGATGACCGCATGAACGGTTTCCCCCCATTCGGGATCCGCCTTGCCAATCACCGCGCACATCACCACCCCCGGGAAGGTCGACAAAGCGTTTTCAACCTCGGTCGAATAGATGTTTTCCCCGCCCGAGATGATCATGTCCTTGACCCGGTCCAGAATGTACAAATAGCCGTCTTCATCCATCCGGCCCGCATCGCCGGTCATCAGCCATCCATCCATGATGGCCTTTGCGGTTTCTTCCGGCTTGTTCCAGTAGCCATCCATCATCATCGACCCGCGGGCCGTGATCTGTCCCGTCTCCCCCACCGGAACCTCGGCCCCGTGTTCATCGACAATTCGCACCTCGCAGCCCATGACGGGCCGCCCGGCCGAGCGCATATGCGGCACATCCGGATCTGTTGTGTGAGGTAGTGTCCCGGGAGATGGTGTAGGAACTGGCGTCCACCTGCTTCTTCATAGCTGGTGCTGCTCGTTCACTGCGCGGCGATCATCGTCGCCGCG
>JALEGX010000122.1 GCA_022763485.1 Paracoccaceae bacterium
CCGGACAGTGGTCGCGCACTGGCCGGGGGACGGCCCGTGCGACGGGGAGGAAAAACGGCGCCGCGCGATCCGCGGCGCGCGCATGGGTCAGATCGCCAGATATTCGGCGCGCAGCTCTTCGTTTTCCAGAACCTCGGCTGCGGTGCCGTCAAACACGATGCCGCCGGTGTCCAGGATCACCGCGCGGTCGGCCAGTTCCAGCGCCCGCACCGCGTTCTGTTCCACGATGACGGTGGTCATGCCCTGTTCCTTGATGTGGATGAGGGTCTTTTCGATCTCATCCACGATCACCGGGGCCAGCCCTTCATAGGGTTCGTCCAGCAGCAGTACCTTGATGTCACGGGCCAGCGCCCGCGCAATGGCCAGCATCTGCTGTTCGCCGCCCGACAGGGTCACGCCTTCCTGCTTGCGACGCTCGCCCAAGCGGGGAAACAGCTCATACAGACGCTCCAGAGACCAGCCGATTGGCGGGGCGATCTGGGCCAGTTGCAGGTTTTCTTCGACCGTGAGACCGGGGATGATCCGGCGGTCTTCGGGCACCAGGCCCAGACCGACCGTGGCGGCCTCGTAGCTGGTCATATTGTGCAGCGGTTTGTGGTCCAGCCAGATCTCACCATGGTTGACCTGCGGGTCGTCCAGGCGCGCGATCGAGCGCAGGGTCGAGGTTTTGCCCGCCCCGTTGCGGCCCAGCAGCGCCAGGATTTCGCCCTCGTGCACGTTAAAGGAAATGCCCTGCACGATATAGCTTTCGCCATAATAGGCATGCAGGTCCCAGACGGACAGGAACGCTGGGGCCGTAGTGGCGTGGTTGGCGTTCTTCGAAAAATCCGGTTTTACGTTCATTCCGGGTCTCCTTACGCGCTTTCGCCCAGGTAGGCTTCGCGGACCTTGGGGTTGCCCTTGATGTTCTGCGGGTCGTCTTCGACCAGCGGTGTGCCTTGCGCCAGAACGGTGATGCGATCTGCCAGCGAGAAGACGACGTGCATGTCGTGTTCAATGATGGCGATGGTGATGTCGCGCTCTTCCTTGATCTGCTTCAGCAGGTCGATGGTGTTGTTGGTGTCCGCCCGCGCCATGCCGGCGGTTGGTTCATCCAGCAACAGAAGGCGCGGTTCCTGGCTCAGGCACATGCCGATTTCCAGGCGTCGCTTGTCCCCCCGGGACATGGCCGCGGCATGCATGTGCCGCTTGTCCGCCATGTTCATCTCTTCCAGCATCTTCTCTGCCTGTTCCACCACCTGCTTTTCGTTGGTGATGGTTTCAAAGGCATGCATCCGGAAGGCCCCGTCGCGCTTGGCGAAGATCGGGATCATCATGTTTTCCATGACCGTCAGATCGCCAAAGATCTCGGGCGTTTGGAAAACGCGGGAAATACCCATCTGATTGATCTCATACGGGGCGCGACCCAGGACCGACTGACCGTCGAACATGACCGAGCCGCTGTCGGGGATCAGCTTGCCCACCAGGCAGTTCAGCAGGGTGGACTTGCCGGCGCCGTTGGGGCCGATGATCGCGTGGCACGAGTTCTCGGCAACGCTGAGGTTGACCTCGCTCAGGGCTTGCAGACCGCCGAAGCGTTTGCCCACGTTTTTGACTTCGAGAATACCCATCTGTCTGTCTCCTTATTCCGCAGGCTCGGTTTTGCCCTTGGCCTTGTCCTCGGACTTGCGTCCGCGCACCCAGCTGGAAATCCGCTGACCACCTTCGACCAGACCACCCGGCAGGAAGATCACCACCATCATGAACAGGATGCCCAGGGTCAGGTGCCAGCCTTTGCCGATGAAGGGGTGGATGATGAAGACCACGAAGTCTTCCATTCCATCCGGCAGGAAGGCGAACCACCCGTGCAGGACGTTGTCGTTGATCTTCGAGAAGATGTTTTCGAAGTACTTGATGAAGCCTGCACCCAGAACCGGACCGATCAGAGTGCCGGCGCCGCCCAGGATGGTCATCAGAACAACTTCACCCGATGCGGTCCACTGCATGCGCTCGGCGCCTGCCAGCGGGTCCATCGAGGCCATCAGGCCACCGGCCAGACCGGCATACATGCCCGAGATCACAAAGGCCGCAAGGGTGTAGGGACGGGTGTTGAGACCGGTGTAGTTCATGCGTTGCTGGTTCGACTTCACCGCCCGCAGCATCATGCCGAAGGGCGAGCGGAAGATGCGGATCGCCAGGTAGAAGGAGGCCAGCATGAACAGGGCGCTGGTGTAGTAGCCAACGTTGAACACGAACTCCCACGGACCCACGACCAGCTCAGCCGTCGAGCGCATTTCCAGACCGAACAGGGACGGCACCGGGATGTTGCCCTCGGCGGTCTGGGACACGCCCAGAATACGCGGGTCGTCCAGCGCCAGCTGCAGTCCGGTTTCACCACCGGTGATCGGGGTAAGCACCGAATAGGCCAGGGCAAAGGACATCTGTGCGAAGGCCAGGGTCAGGATCGAAAAGTAGATGCCCGAGCGTCGCAGAGAGACGTAGCCGATGATGACTGAGAACAGGCCGGAAACGATGATGGCAAGCAAGATCGCGGGAAGCACATTCATGCCGATCAGTTTGAACATCCAGACCGCGGCGTAGGAACCCACACCCAGGAATGCGGCGTGACCGAAGGACAGGTACCCGGTCAGGCCAAACAGGATGTTGAAGCCGATGGCGAAGATCCCAAAGATGACAAAGCGCTGCATCAGGTCCGGATAGCCGGCATTGAACTGCGCCAGCGCGCTGTCGGTGGGGAAGGGGTTCAGGATGAAAGGTGCAAACATTGTCAGGACAGCGACGATCAGCAGAAGCGACGTGTCTTTTTTCTCCAATCCGAACATCAGATCAGTCCTCCATCACGCCTTTGCGGCCCATCAGGCCCCGCGGACGCGTCAACAAAATGATGATAGCCACCAGGTAGATGATCACCTGGTTGATGCCGGGGATCAGATCGATCACTTCACGCATGGAGGCAAAGCTCTCGAGAACACCCAGCAGGAAGCCGGCCAGGACTGCACCGGGCAGCGAGCCCATGCCGCCGACCACAACAACCACGAAGCTCAGGACCAGGAAATCCATACCCATGTGATAGTTCGGCGAGTTGATCGGGGCGTACATGACCCCGGCCAGGCCAGCCACCGCAGCGGCGATCCCGAACATGATGGTGAAGCGACGGTCGATGTTGATGCCCAGCAGGCCAACGGTTTCGCGGTCGGCCATACCGGCGCGCACGACCATGCCGAATGTGGTGAATTGCAGGAACGAGAAGACCGCACCGATGATCACCACCGCAAAGGCGAAATACACAAGGCGCCAGTATGGGTAGATGATGGTGTTCGGGTCAAAGCCCAGCATCGCGCCGAAGTCGAACGACCCGGTAAAGGCCGACGGGGCCGGGGTCGGGATCGGGTTGGCGCCGAAGTAATACTTGATGACTTCCTGAAGCACGATGGCCAGGCCAAAGGTCACCAGAATCTGGTCGGCGTGGGGGCGTTTGTAGAAATGCTTGATCAGCCCGCGTTCCATGGCATAGCCCACGGCCAGCATGATCGGAATGGCGAACAGGATGGACAGTGGAACTGCCCAGTCGATTATCGCGGCTCCGGTGGATTCGCCAAAAATGTCATAGAGATAGGGGACGTCCTTCTTGAGGGGATTGCCAAGGAAGTCAGTTTCTCCGGGCACTTCAACCTTGTGGCTAAGCGAAAAGAGACGGCTCAGTGTGACCGAGCAGAACGCACCAATCATGAAAAGAGCGCCGTGTGCGAAGTTCACAACGCCGAGCGTACCGAAGATAAGAGTCAGGCCCAGAGCAATCAGCGCATAGGCCGAGCCCTTGTCGAGGCCGTTTAGGATCTGAAGAAGGATTGCGTCCATCTTTGCCACCTGTGTCGGGGAGAAAGGGGATGGCCACCGCAGCAAAGGCCGCATGTGGCCGTACCGGCGGCAACCTCAGGTCGCCGCCGAACGTGAAAGGTCCTGATGGAGTATCAGGCGCCGTTGTTGCAGGTGCCCAGGTCGCCGCCGAAGATCGAGGCGTCATAGGTGACCTGGCTGACCGGCGTAACTTCCACGATTTCCAGAAGGTCGAACTCGGAGGTCGGGTTCTCTTTCCCGCGCACGACCAGAACGTCCTTGAAGCACTGGTGGTCGTCGGCGCGGTACAGCGTCTTGCCGTTGCCCATACCGTCGAATTCGAAGCCTTCCAGGGCTTCGGCAACACCGCAGGGGTTGAAGGTGCCTGCGCGCTCACATGCGTCTGCATACAGCAGTGCCTGCACATAGCAGGTGTGGGCGGCCTGCGACGGCGGGAAGCCGTACTTGGTGCCGAAGGACTTCACGAACGCCTTGGAGCCTTCGTCCTGCAGCGACCAGTGCCAGTTGGTCGAACCATAGATGCCCTTAACGTTGGCACCGGCACCCTTCGCCATCAGGCGCGAGTAGAGCGGAACGACGATTTCGAAGTTCTTGTTGTTCACCAGCTTGTCGCGCAGGCCGAACTGAACCGCGTTGGTCAGCGAGTTCACCATGTTGCCGCCATAGTGGTTCAGAACCAGAACGTCGGCGCCCGACTGCAGAACCGGTGCGATATAGGACGAGAAGTCGGTCGCGGTCAGCGGCGTCTTCACGGCGGCAACGGTTTCCCAGCCCATCGCTTCGGTCGAGGTCCGGACCGCTTCTTCGGTGGTGTAACCCCAGTTGTAGTCGGCGGTCAGGTGATAGGCCTTACGGTCATTGCCGTAGTTCTTGGCCAGGATCGGCGCCAGCGCCGCACCGGACATGTAGGAGTTGAAGAAGTGGCGGAAGCCGTTGGCCCGCTTGTCCTTGCCGGTGGTGTCGTTGGAGTGGGTCAGACCCGCCATGAAGATCACGCCGGCTTCCTGGCAGAGTGCCTGAACCGCCACGGCCACGCCCGAGGACGAACCGCCGGTGATCATCACCGCGCCATCTTTTTCGATCATCGACTTGGCCGATGCACGGGCCGCGTCAGACTTGGTCTGGGTGTCGCCGGTCACAAACTCTACCTTCTTGCCCAGGATGCCGTTCCCCTTCAGCGCCTTGGACGAGAAGGTGTTCATCATGCCGCCGTCGCCGCCACCGTTCAGGTGCTCGACAGCCAGTTCATATGCACGCAGTTCGTCCGCGCCTTCGTCGGCGTAGGGGCCGGTCTGGGGGACGTTGAACCCCAGGGTGACCGACGAACCGGTGGGTTCGTTGGTGTAGGCAGCGGCAGACGAGGCGGTGAAGATCGTCGGCAGCGCAACACCAGCGCCGACCATGGCACCGGATTTCAGTACGCCACGACGGGTGACATCAGATTTGGTCATTCATTCCTCCCATTTCGAAAATTGCACAGGCAGCTCCTCACTTCCGCGCTGTGCAGGCACATCTTGTGCAAAAGCAGTATGAGGGGGGCGTGTAAATCCAATCAATAAATCACTTGAATTTCACAACTATTTTGTAAATAACTGAACACGCTTCGCAAGGCGTTTGTAAAAAAGCTTATGTTGCGACGCAGAAAGCCTTTGATTATTCGAAAGTTTGCATGGAAGGTATGCAATGGCACGCGAGTCGTTGACCGGAAGCAGAATTCGGGAACGTCGCATGATGAAGGGTGTGCGGCAGGCGGACCTTGCCCGCAAAGTCGACATTTCGGCCTCCTACCTCAATCTGATCGAACATAACCGCCGCAGAATCGGCGGCAAACTTCTGGTCGATATCGCGGCGGTTCTGGGGGTGGAACCTTCGATGCTGACCGAAGGGGCCGAAGCGGCGCTGGTATCGACCCTGCGGGAGGCGGCTGTTGATACGCCCATCGCCCCGGCCGAGGCCGAGCGGGCAGATGAATTCGCCGGACGCTTCCCCGGCTGGGCAGAGGTGCTGGCCGCGGAACACCGCCGCGTTGCCTCGCTGGAGCGCACGGTTCAGACCCTGTCGGACCGGCTGACCCATGACCCGCATCTGGCGGCATCGCTGCATGAGGTGCTGTCCACCGCGGCGGCCATCCGTTCCACCGCGTCAATCCTGGCGGAAACCGGTGAGCTGGAGGCCGAGTGGCGCGACCGGTTCCACCGCAACCTGAACGAGGATTCCGCCCGTCTGGCCGAAAGCTCGCGCGCGCTGGTGAACTTTCTGGATGAAAGCGAAACGGGGCACGAACGGCGCGGTGTCCCACAAGAGGAGGTCGAGGCCTTCTTTGTTGCCAATGACCATCACTTTGCCGATCTGGAGACCGGGCAGTCCACGCCGGAACGTCTGGTGTCCGCGGCGCCTGAATTGGTGTCGAACGCAGCGCGCCGGATCGCCCAGAGCGCCTTGCGGGAGTATCAGGCCACGGCAGAGCGGCTGCCGCTGGACCGGGTTCAGGCGGCTTTGCAGCGTCACGGGCTCCACCCCGGCGCAATCGCGCGTGAGTTGGGGTGTGACCTGCAGCTGATCCTGCGCCGTCTGGCGACGCTGCCAGAGGGGATGTTGCCGACGGATGTGGGGCTGGTGATGTGCGATGCCTCCGGCTCGTTGCTGTTCCGCAGAACCTTGCCGGGTTTCGATCTGCCAAGGTTCGGGGCCTGTTGCCCGCTTTGGCCCCTGTTTTCCGCCCTGCACAATCCGCAGGTCCCGATCCGCCGTGTCGTCGAGCAGCAGGGGCGGGGGGACACGCGGTTCGAGTGTTTTGCCGTCGCCTGGCCCAAGCAGATGCCGGATTTCGAAAGCGACCCGGTCTATCTGTCGGTCATGCTGATCCTGCCGGTTGCCGAAACCGCGGACGAAGAGGCCCGGCTGGTGGGCAGCAGCTGCCGGGTCTGCCCTGGCCGCGACTGCATGGCGCGGCGTGAGCCGTCCATATTGAATGAAGAGTTTTGACACTGCCAAGCCCGCGGGGCTAAGTTGAGTTCTGTAAAAATACGAATAAGGGGGGTGATCTTGGGGAGAGGTCAGCCGGGGAGGAAGAAGCTGAGATGAGCCGACGTGTTGTGCTGATCGAGGACGAGCCGAACATCATAGAAGCGATCCGTTTTCTCCTGACCCGCGATGGTTGGCAGGTTGAAACCCATTCCGATGGGGCGGACGCAGTTGAGGTGATCCGCGCGGCCAACCCAGATCTGGTTATTCTGGATGTGATGCTGCCGGGCAAGAACGGCATGGATATTCTGAAGGACCTGCGGGAGATCGAAGGGTTTGAGACATTGCCGGTGCTCATGCTGACCGCGCGCGGTCAGGCCAAGGACCGGGAAATGGCGGAAAAGGCGGGCGTCAGCCGGTTCATGACCAAACCGTTTTCCAACGCCGAGGTGATGGATGCGGTGCGTGACCTACATGCGCAAGCGTCACAACAATGAACACCGACAGCACCGAAGGCACCCGGGACCCCTTCACCACAGGTGATCCCACGCTTTCCGGTCTGGCGGCACAGAAACCTTCTGTCTTTCTTGAACGGCGGTCCTATCGGCGACGCAGGCTGATGGACGCGGCAAAGCTGCTGCCCATGCTGGGGGCAATGCTGTTGGCCATCCCGATGCTCTGGCCCACCGGCGCGGAAGGCGAGAGCCCACCGACCTCAACCTCTTCCGCTATCATCTACATCTTTCTGATCTGGACGCTGCTGATCCTTGTGAACGTGGTGTTCAGCCTTGGCGTGCGCCGCTGGGCGGAAAGCTGGGTGTCCAGCCCGGCCGACACTGCGCAGGACCCGCGCTGATGGCGTCTCTCAACCTTTTGATCCTGGTCTGTCTGGGCTATGTGGTCCTGCTTTTCCTGGTGGCCTTTGCCGCAGATCGCTTTGCTGCGCAGGGAGCGGGGGCCCGCTGGTTGCGCTCACCGCTGGTTTATACATTGTCGCTGTCGATCTACTGCACCGCCTGGACGTTCTATGGCGCGGTGGGGTACGCGGCGCGATCCGGGCTGGAATTCGTGACCATCTACCTGGGTCCGTCACTGGTGATGATGGCCTGGTGGTGGGGGCTGCGCAAACTGGTGCGCGTCGGCCGGTCACAACGCGTGACGTCCATCGCCGACCTGATTTCGTCCCGCTATGGCAAGTCCAACCTGCTTGCCATCGGGGTCACCGTGCTGGCCGTGATTGGGGTTACGCCCTATATTGCGCTGCAACTTCAATCCATTACGCTGTCTTTTTCAATCTTTGCCGAGGCGGATCCGAACGGCACCTATTCGGCGGAACGGTCGGTGTTCTGGGTTGCGGCGGGGCTGGCCGTCTTTGCCATCCTCTTCGGCACCAGAAACCTGGACGCCAACGAACGGCACCACGGTGTCGTGACCGCTGTTGCGCTGGAGGCGGTGGTCAAGCTGGTGGCGCTGGTCGCGGTTGGCATCTTCGTTGTCTGGGGGCTGGCCGGGGGCATTGGCGCCACGCTGGACCGGATTGATGCCTCCAAGATCGGGCAATGGCAGGTGGAAAGCGGGCGCTGGGCCACCATCACCTTCCTCTCCGCGGCCGCTTTCTTGTGTCTGCCGCGCATGTTCCAGGTCATGGTTGTTGAGAACGTGGATGAGCGGCACCTGCGCATCGCGTCCTGGGCGTTCCCTCTCTACCTGCTGATCATGAGCCTGTTCGTGGTGCCGATTGCCGCCGTTGGGTTGGATATCATGCCCGAAGGGGCCAATCCGGACCTCTTTGTCCTGACCGTCCCGCTGAGCCAGGGACAGGAAACCCTGGCCATGCTGTCCTTCCTTGGCGGCTTTTCCTCTGCAACCAGCATGGTGATCGTCGCTGCGATGGCGCTGTCGACGATGGTGTCGAACCATATCGTGATGCCGATCTGGCTGAACTCGCGCGAAGGTGGGGCGTCGGTATCGGGCGATGTGCGCAACGTGGTGCTTATGGCGCGGCGTATCTCGATCGCGGTGGTGATGGCGTTCGGCTATTTCTATTACACGCTGTCCGGGGGCGGCGCGGCGCTGGCGGCCATTGGGCTGGTGTCCTTTGGCGGGATCGCGCAGATCCTGCCGGCGATGCTGGGCGGGCTGTTCTGGAGGGGCGCCACGCGCACCGGGGCTCTGGCCGGGCTGACGGTCGGTTTCGGGCTGTGGGTCTACACGATGTTGCTGCCCAATCTTGGCGGCGGCGTGATGCCCCAGATCTGGCTGACCGAGGGGCCGCTGGGGATCGGCTGGCTGCGCCCGACCGCACTGTTCGGGATCGAAGGGCTGGACCCGACCGTACATGCGGTGCTGTGGAGCATGGGGCTGAACACGCTGTTTTTCTGTGCCGCATCGCTGGTCAGCTTTCCCAGCCCGCTGGAGCGCTTGCAGGGCGCGCAATTCGTCAATGTGTTCGAACATTCTGCCGGGCCGCGCGGCTGGACGGGCTCTGTCGCGCAGAGCGAGGACCTTATGATCATGTCCCAGCGGATCCTGGGCGGCGAAGAAGCCCGGGCGCTGTTCCTGCGGGAAGCCCGGCGGCAGGGCGCGCGGGGACACCTGCCGGATCCGACCCCGGGGTTCCTGGAACGTCTGGAGCGGGAGCTCAGCGGCTCGGTTGGTGCGGCCGCCGCCCATGCGATGATCGGCCAGATCGTTGGCGGATCTTCGGTGTCGGTTGAAGATCTTTGGGCGGTGGCGGATGAAACGGCGCAGATGCTGGAGTACTCCAACCAGCTGGAAGCGAAATCCGATGAGCTGTCCCGCACCGCCAAGAAGCTGCGGGATGCCAATGAGAAGCTGACCCATATCTCCTTGCAGAAAGACGCCTTCCTGAGCCAGGTCAGCCATGAGCTGCGCACGCCGATGACGTCGATCCGGGCGTTTTCCGAAATCCTGCGCGATACCGACGGTTTGGCCGACGAGGACAAGACCCGCTATGCCGCGATCATTCATGGCGAAGCACAGCGCCTGACCCGTCTGCTGGATGATCTGCTGGACCTGAGCGTGTTGGAAAGCGGGCAGGTCAGCCTGAACACAGGGGCTGGGAACCTGGGCGATGTTCTGGATCATTCGGTTTCTACCGCGCTGGCCGGGTGGGATACCCCGCTACAGGTCCAGCGCCGCAGAACGGATGAGGATGTGCCGCTGGAAACAGATCTGGACCGGTTGGCGCAGGTGTTCATCAACCTGATCGCCAACGCCCAGAAGTATTGTGATGCGGAGCGTCCGGGGTTGCAGATCGTCGTGCAGCAGACACCGGATTTCCTGCATGTCGATTTTGTCGACAACGGCAGCGGCATCCCGGAAGACGCCCAACAGATGGTGTTTGAAAAATTTGCCCGCGTCAGCACTGAAAAAGCCGGAGGCGCCGGGCTTGGCTTGGCGATCTGTCGTGAGATCATGCAGCGGCTTGGCGGGGATGTCAGCTATCTGCGCGGGCGAGGGGGCGGCGCGTTCCGCGTGTCCTTGCCGGCGGCGCTGTCGCTGGCAGCGCAGTAAGGATCGGGACACGCGCGGGGCGTGTCCCGAAGAGTGCGATCAACCCTTGTCGCAGATCTGTTCCAGTGTGGGACGCAGACCGTCCAGCTGATACCCGGCTTCCAGGGTCTTGGTCAGAACCTCGTCCACGCCCAGATCGCCCGCATGGCCCAAAGCCCAGACCACCGAACAGCGGGTGCCCGAAGCGCAATAGGCCAGAACCGGGCCTTCGCAGCTTTCCGCCATGTCGCGCTGACGTCCGACATTGTCCGGCGTCATGGTCTGATGGGTCAGCGGCAGCACTTCGAACCGCAGCCCGGCCGCTTCGACCGCGGCGCGGATTGCCTCGGCCTGATGCGACGGCGGAACTTCTGCGTCCGGTCGGTTGCAGATCACGGCCTTGAAACCGGCCTCTGCGATGGCGGGCACGTCTTCCACAGAAATCTGCGGGGAAACGAAGTAGCGGGGGGTAATACAGCGAGCGTCCATGACTTCCCTTTACGCTTTTGCCGCAAGCCGGTCCAGCACCGTTCCGGTTTTCGGCGCAGCAAGCATTCCGGCCAGCATTGCGACCATGAACAGCACACCGCCCCAGCCGTTATAGGTGATCGAGGCGATCGCCGGCCCGGGGCACAGACCCGCCAGTCCCCAGCCCATGCCAAACAGGACCGATCCGGTGATCAGGCGATGATCCAGTTCCGGACGCGGCGCCGAGGGGAATGTGCCGCCGACCAACGGTTGCCGGTTCGGGACCAGCCGCCAGGCGATGAACATCGGGATGATCGCCCCGCCCATCACGAAGGCAAGCGTGGGGTCCCAGTTGCCAAAGACATCCAGCCATCCCTGAACCTTGGTGGTGTCGGTCATGCCCGAAATGAACAGGCCCGCACCGAACAGGCCACCGGCGGCAAAAGCAAGAAGCAGACGCATCAGATCACTCCCAGAAGATGGCGGAACAGCACCAGCACCAGCCCACCTGCCATGATGTAGAAAACGGTTGCCACTAGGCCCCGCAGCGACAGCCGGGATATCCCGCACACCCCGTGACCAGAGGTGCAGCCATTGGCGATGCGCGTGCCCACGCCGACCAGAAGACCGGCAATGATGATGACCGCGACATTGCTGGTCATATGGGTGTCGATTTCGACCGCATAGAGCGGCCACAGCAGCAGGGGAAGCAGCACCACCCCGGCCAGAAAGGCCAGGCGTTCCTTGGCGCTGTCGCGCCCGGAGCCATCGACCAGCCCCCCCAGGATGCCGCTGGCCCCCATGATGCGCCCGTTCCCAAGCAGGTAAACGGCGCCTCCGCATCCGATCAGCAGACCGCCGACCAGACCCCAGATCCAATCTGTTTCCATGTGTTCCTCGTGTTCGCGCTTTGGTTTCTCAGTGTCAGATCTTGTTGATCGGGACCTTCAGGAAGACATCGCCCTGTTCGTCCGGTTCGGGCATCTGACCAGCCCGCATGTTGACCTGCAGCGACGGCAGGATCAGCCGGGGCATGCCCAGCGTGGCGTCCCGCGCATCCCGCATTTCGACGAAATCCTCGATGCTCTTGCCCTGTCCGATGTGGATGTTCAGCGCCTTCTGTTCGCCCACTGTGGTTTCCCAGGCGTAATCGTCCCGGCCCGGGGCCTTGTAGTCATGGCCAACGAAGATCCGGGTGTCATCCGGCAGCGAGAGGATTTTCTGGATCGAATTGTAAAGTGTCGCCGAGGATCCGCCCGGAAAGTCGCACCGGGCAGTGCCGAAGTCCGGCATGAACAGCGTGTCCCCGACAAAAGCCGCGTCTCCGATGACATAGGTCAGGCACGCGGGGGTGTGGCCCGGCGTATGCAGGACATCGCCGCGCATCTGGCCGATGTGAAAGCTGTCCCCTTCGGTAAAAAGCGCGTCGAACTGGCTGCCATCGCGCTGAAACTCGGTGCCTTCGTTGAACACCTTGCCGAAGGTGTCCTGCACGACGGTGATGTTCTGGCCGATGCCGATCTTGCCGCCCAGTTCCTGTTGCAGGTAGGGCGCGGCGGACAGGTGGTCTGCATGCACGTGGCTTTCCAGGATCCAGTCCACTTTCAGGTCCCGGTCCTTGACGAAGGCGATGATCTGATCCGCCGAACCGGTCTCCGTACGGCCCGCGGCCGGATCATAGTCCAGCACAGAATCCACGATGGCGCAGGCGCGCCCCTGGGGTTCGATCACCACGTAAGACACGGTGTTTGTGGCTTCGTCGAAAAAGGCTTTGACCTCTGGTGTCATCGGGCTACTCCGTTTGGGTTTCACTCAACATATATCATTATGCGAATGTGTTTCAAGAATGTTTCTTTTCCTGTTGATGCAAATCAAGGCAGGGCGTCCCGGCGTGATGCTAGTTTACGCAGCGACTGAAGGGATGAACGTTTTCGGGCCATACCAGCCTCACGTTAATTCAATATTAGCTACATTGTTCAAAGTATGACCGCGACGCCGAGGGCGTGCAGAAACTGTTACGTTGATGTGGCATGTGCGTCGCGCAGAAGGGGAGGAACGAACCATCATGGACCAGGACCTGATCAGAACCGCCGAAGCTCTGGAGCAGAAGATCACCGGGGCCACCAGCACCGCCCGCTTGGCGATGCAGCCGGAATTTGCCCGTGTAATCGATCGTCTGCGCGCAAACCGCGTGGATATTCCGTCGCGCCTGCTGCGACTGGACGCAGCTCTGGTGGAAGAAGCGGTTGAGGATCGCTTCGACAACATGCCGGTCTGAAACCGATTGGGGTAGGGGGGTCCGGGGCTCTGCCAGGACCGTGTGCGGTCGTTAGCCCAGGAAGATCCCGACCACGACCAGCATCAAACCCAGCACAGACAGCAGAAGCGCGCCCAGATTGTAAGGCAGAACCGCCTGAACTGCGGCGCGCAGTTCCTCGTCCGACAGTTTCTTGCGCTTGGCGGCGGTGACCCGCAGGATGCACCAGACCAGCCCGAGCAGACCCAGAAGAGACAGACCTGCGCCAACAAAAACAAGTGCGTCGAACATGGTGGGTCTCTTCCTGTCGTGGAGATGATGAAAGCTTCGTCCTCAGCGCCTATCCGATCGGGGGCACGGGCGCAAGATCCGGCCGGAGCGTCAGATCCGCGCTTGCGATGGCGGACAACCAATTGTATCCCGCTGGCTCATGCTGACCTTTCCTTTCCCGACGGAGCCTTTCTGACATGGACCTGACTGAAAACCAGAAGATTGAAAACTATCGTGTGACGGCCGGTGAACTTCGGCAGTTCATCGAACGGTTTGAGCGGCTGGAAACCGAAAAGAAGGATATCGCGGAACAGCAGAAAGAGGTTATGGCCGAGGCAAAGGCGCGTGGTTACGACACCAAGGTGATGCGCAAGGTCATCGCCCTGCGCAAGCGCGACAAGGACGATATCGCCGAAGAAGAGGCGGTCCTGGAGATGTACAAGGAAGCGCTGGGCATGAGCTGACCCAAGCCGCGCGCGCAAGCGAAATTCGACACGAATTTCGGGACGAAAAACGAAGGTTTTTCGTCCCGTTTTCTTTGCAAGAAAACGCCCCCGCCCGTGGCTGGCGGACGGCCGGAGTTCAGATCACATCTCCCATGGAAAGCTGTCCAGTCGCTCCGGCCCCTCGGCCGTGATCAAGACCTGGGTTTCCAGCTTGACCGATTCCGTGCCCGGCGCGCCGATCAGGCTTTCCACGCAGATCACCATGTTCTCCTCGAACGTGCCGCCATGGGCGCCGTCGAAATCCACATGCAGCGGCACCACCGGCCACTCATCTGCCATGCCGACGCCATGCAGGGCCAGCGAATAGCGATAGGGGATATGCTCGTCCGGGATGCGCCAGCTCTTGGCGTTGAACTCTGCAAAGCTCATCCCCGGTTGCAGCAGCGCCAGATTGTGGTCGATCTGCGCGCGCGCCGTGGAATAGAGCCGTTTCTGCGTGTCGGTCATCGGCGTGTAGCCGCAGGTCCAGCTGCGCGACAGGTCGGCGCAAAAGCCGTAGGGGCCGATCAAGTCGGTGTCGAAACTGATCAACTCGCCCTCGCGACAATCGC
>JALEGX010000123.1 GCA_022763485.1 Paracoccaceae bacterium
CCTGCCAGCCCCTTGGTGACCAGTGTTCCGCTCAGATGTTCGCCCATATGCTCTGCCACAAGCTGCATATGCGCGCCGGCATAGTATTCGTAGTCAAATGTCGTGTCGTCGGTGATCGGGTAAAGGACCTGAAGCGATACGGACATGGCAAACCTCCTGTGCTGCACTCTGATCCGATTAAGCCCCTGTGCCATGTCCCTGTCAAAACCTTCGCGGGCAGGACAGCGGACAACGCCGCGTTCCGAAAATGGCAAATGTGACGGATGTGGCGGAAATGTGGCAAGCGGACTTGCGGTGATATCGGGGCAGGATCGCGATGATTCTGAGTTCGGTTTGGCGCAAATTTGTGAACAATGAGAGCTAAATGCGCTGATTGATCAGCCAAGTTTTTGAGAAAAGGGGGAAAAACCGCTGATATGAACCTGGAAACAGACTGTTTCCAGTGTAATCCTTAAAATGCTTTCGAACGGTGGTACTTTCAATCATGGCAATTTCGGGGCCACAAGTCGTCCTGAATTTGCCAACGGGTGAACCGGCGCAGTGGGGTGCCGTCGGCTCGTGTCCCGAAAGACATCGTTTTCTCCGGCAGCTGCCGCGACCGGGGACTTTAGAGTTTGTTTCTTGCCGCAAGGCATCGCTCCAGCCGGGATGATCCGGTTGGTCTGGGGAGCGTTATGAAAGAACGAGTGCACGCCCAAGCCATGGTGAAATCCATGGACGTTACACAGCCAAAGCCGCTGCGGTCCAGCACGGCCCTGACGATGACCATTCCGTTTCAGTCAACGGTGTCGGACATCCGGGCCGCGAACCACGACGTGCGTTTGGCACCGGTCCGGGACGCTGCGGTGTCCGCGGCGCCGGAAAAACGCCCCTATGCCAGCTTTGGCAAGCGGGCGCTGGACATTCTGCTGGTGCTGCTGTGCGCCCCTGTTGCCCTTCCGCTGGTCGCGATCTGCGTTCTGGCGTTGATGGCCGAAGGGGCCCGCCCGTTCTACAAGCAGAAGCGTCTGGGCTTTCAGGGCAAGACCTTCGAAATCCTGAAACTGCGCACGATGGTGCAGGACGCTGACAAGTCGCTTGAGGCCTATCTGGAAAAACACCCGGAAATGCGCCGCGAGTGGGACGAATCCCAGAAGCTGAAAAAAGACCCGCGGATCACCCGTCTGGGCGGGTTCCTGCGCAGTTCGTCGCTGGATGAGCTGCCGCAGCTGTGGAACGTGCTGAAAGGGGACATGAGCCTTGTTGGCCCGCGCCCGATGATGCCCGAACAGCTGCCGCTTTATGGCAATCCCAAGCATTATTTCGCCATGCTGCCCGGAATCACCGGCGTGTGGCAGGTGTCCGAGCGCAACGAAAGCAGCTTTGCCATGCGCAACGGGGCCGATGAAACCTATGCGCGGTCTGTCTCTCTGGGCTTTGATCTTCGCCTGTTGGCCAAAACCGTGGGCGTGGTTCTGCGCCGCACCGGATACTGAAACCTGCCGCATGGCCTGAAGCTCAGGACGTGCTATGGTTAAAGAGGTTATACCATGAGAGACTTTTCCGACGGCGCGCTTGACGGTATGCGTCATAAGAACTGGCTACAAAATGGAATTGAGCGCAACGGCGAGGCCATGACCGAACAAGGGTTCAAGAGATTCCGCCGCAAGGCACACAGCACCCCCCCGGCCGCCCCGGCACGGGAGGAGGCGTCGCACGCGCTGCCAGAGCGGGAACCGGTGGCGCAGGAGCCCGTGCAGGATCCCAAGCAATTTGCCGAACCGCAGGTCAGCGCACCGTTGCAGGATCTGGAACCGGAACCGATGCTGCCCGCGACATTGCCGGAACCCTGGGACGTGTTGCGTCAGGTGCAGGTCGAAGCCACCAGCAAGCAGCTGCGCCAGTCGCCGCTGATCAGCTTCTTCCGCAGCGAACCGGCTTCGAAATCCTTTGACCTGCTGCGCACCCGTCTGCTGCAGACGCTGAAAGAGCGCGGCTGGAGCCGTGTGGCCGTGGTGTCGCCGACCTCCGGCTGTGGGGCGACCTTCACCGCAGTGAACCTGGCGCTCAGCCTGGCGCGCGTCCCCGGCAGTCGCACGATCCTGATGGATCTGAACCACCGCAACCCCGGTGTTGCCAAGATGCTGGATCTGAAGACCGACGGCGACATGCCGGCGTTTCTGGCGGGCGAAGTGCATCTGGAAGAGCACCTGGTGAAATGCAGTGAGACCCTGGCCGTTGGCACCACCGCCGAAGCGATCCCGCATGCGGCAGAGCTGCTGCATGACGAAGAGACCGGCATCACGCTGGATTTCATGTGCCAGGAGCTGAACCCGGACGTGGTTCTGTATGATCTGCCGCCGATGCTGGAACATGATGACCTTATGGCCTTCCTGCCGCATTTGGATGGTGTTCTGCTGGTCGCGGACGGCACCAAGACCAAGACCGCGCATCTGGAAGAATGCGAGCGCGTTCTGGACAATCAGGCGCAGCTTTTGGGGGTGGTTCTGAACCGTGGCCGCGACTGACCCCGGTCTCACCCAGAACAGGACATAGTTTCGCCGCTTTGCCGTGGTTAATCCAAACGTGTAATCTTGTTTGATGTCACGGCGAATTGGGAAAACACGCTATGGGGCCGATTCATTCCTTCAGCGATATTGTCGACATGTTGCGTCGGCGTATCTGGATTATCGTTGTTCTGACGGTAATCGGCGCGCTGTTTTCACTGTGGTTTGCGTCCCAGCAACAGCATCTGTATCGCTCGTCTGAAGTCATCCAGATCACCCAGCCCAAGATCGCCGAAGAGCTTGCGAATTCGACAGTGGCGGGGTCCTCTGCGCGGCGCTTGCAGTTGATCCAGCAACGGCTGATGGCACGGGCCAACGTGCTGGAAGTGATCGAAAAATTCGGACTCTATGCCGATCACCCGGATCAGGCCCCCAGCACGCTGGTGCAGCTGTTGCGCGGGTCGGTGAGCATCGAGGGCGTGGCGGCTGCCCGCCAGGGGTTTGCCGATGACGGCACCATCTCTGTCCTGACGATTTCTGCTGAAATGCCGACGCCGCGCCAGGCGCAGCTGGTTGCCCATGAATTCGCCCAGCGGACCATTGAGCTGTCGGTCAGCTCCCGGATCGAAAAAGCACGCGAAACGCTGACCTTCTTTGCGGGTCAGGAGGCGGCAATCCTCAAGGATCTGACCGCGCTGGAAGATGAGGTCGCACGCTTCCGCAATGCCAATGACCTGACCCTGACGGGCAGCGTGGAATTCCGCCGGACCGAGATTGCGTCGATCAATGAGGCGCTGCTGGATATTGCACGGGAAGAGATCAGCATTCAGCGTGCCGCGCAGCGGGCCGAACAGAATGAACGCCCGGCCACGGCCCAGCGGATGCTGGCCGAAGCCGATGAACAGCTGGCAACGCTGGAGGCACAGAAACAATTGCTGGCCCGACGCAAGAACGAGCTGGAAAGCGCCCTGGGCAATACGCCCGAAGTGGAACGCCAGCTTGGCATCTATGAACGCCAGCTTGAACAGACGCGCGCCGAGCTGGAAGATATGCGCTCGCGCCGGTCCGAGGCCGAAGTCGGTTTCCGTCTGGAAACCGCGCGCCAGTCAGAACAGCTTATGGTGATCGAGCCTGCGTCCCTGCCGGACTATCCCTTTACCAACAGCCGAAAGAAGCTGGCCATCATGGGGGCCATCGCAAGCATCCTTGGTGCGGTAGGCGTGGCCTTCCTGGTGGAGCTTTTCAACCCGGTCCTGCGCTCCAGCGCGCAGATGGAGCGTGAAACCGGCCTGAAACCCGCAATCGTGTTGCCGGTGCTGGACACGCGGCCGAAACGATCGGGGATTGTCGGGCGGCTCAAATCGCTGTTTGCGGGACGAATGAAGAAGCCCAACGGCGCCTGACGCGCCCCTAGCTCAGATCGGTCAGAAGTGCTGTGATCTGGTCCATGTGCAACCACAGGGCCAGCAGCGCGCCGCCTGCGCCGATCATCCCGAACAGCAGATCATGCAGAGGGTCCCAGCTCTGGTGCTTGCGGGCCAGCCAGATCAGCACGGGATAGGCCAGCAGCATCGACAGACCCACCGCGCCGATGCCGCCGATCAGCCCGAATTGCATAACGCCCAGCACAAACAGACCGGTTTGCAGGATGGCCCGCGTGGCGGTGAACACGAAGAACGTGCGGCTGTCTCCGGCGGCCAGCGCGGCCTGATCATAGGTCAGCCCAATCACCGACGGGATCAGGCTGATCGAGATCACAACCGTCATCGGGCCGGACAGAAGGTAGCGGTCATCATAGAGGAATCCGACCAGCCAGGGACCGGTCAGCGCGATGGCCAATACCATCGACAGGATCGTCGTGGTCATCCCCGCCCGCAAAAGCCGCAGCTTGCGTGCGTTTTCGGGCGCCTGACCAGCGGGTTTTTCCCGGTAGACCGGGATCAGCAGCCGTTGCGTGATCGCGGCGCCCAGAAGGCTGGGGAAACTGGCCAGAAAGAACCCGATGTTATAGAGGCCCAGGGTTTCAAGCGAAACGAATTTGCCCAGGATCGCCCGATCCCCCTGGCTGGTGGCGAAGTAGAAGGCCGTGGACAGGAAGATCCATTTGCCGAAGCGGATCAGCTCCTTGCCTGCTTTGCGCTCCCACCGGAACCGGTTCGCGGGACCGGGCAGGTAGAAGTGACAGAGCGCCAGTTTGACCAGGGCCTGCACCACGCCACCCATCACCAGCGCCATCACCGATTTGAAGGTCAGTGCCAGCACCACCATGGCCACGATGCCCAGGATCTGGCTGATCAGGTCCAGCACGGTCAGGCGGCCCACCAGCAGATGCCGGTTTGCGGTCTCAATTCGGGTCGGGTTGAACCCGGCGATGACCAGCGACACCCCGGCCAGCGGCAGATAAAGCGCAAGGTCCGGCTCGCCGTAGAACTGCGCCACGGGCCAGGCCATGGCGAGTGTGCCGCCCCACAGGATAAATCCGCGAACAACCTGTATCGTCCAGGCGGTGTTCAGGAAGTCGGGGTCATCGCCGCGCTCGTTCTGCTGGATGGAGGGGCCGATGCCCACGTCCGAAAACAGCGCCAGACCGATGATCACCATGCTGACCAGCGCCATCAGGCCAAAGGCTTCGGGAAAGAGCAGGCGGGTCAGCAACAGATTGGAAATCAGCCGCAGCGCATGAGACCCCCCTTGACCAATCAGCATCCAGGACGCGCTCCGCAGAACACGGGCCATAAGGGACTGGCCTGCAAAGGCGGTGGTCAATCGGGTCATCTGCTCTCCTCTCTGCGCGGACCCTAGGCAGGGTGGGCTGGCGGGTCAATTCCGGAACGGGCCGGGACGAGGTTAGGGGGCGTTTCTCAGGGCCGGTATCGTGAACAGGGGCATAAAATGCGGCGAATGGACCGTGAACACCGGGGATGCGGCGACAGCGGCTTTTCCTGACGCGGCCCGCGGGCTAGGGTGACTTCAATCATCTGTCGACGGGATCGCGCACCTTGAAGATTGCTTATGTTCTGAACACTTATCCGCAGCCGTCGCACAGTTTTATCCGGCGTGAATTGCAGGCGCTGGAACGTCAGGGGCTGCAGGTGCACCGCTTTGCGATGCGCGCGGCCGATGGGGATCTGGTGGACCCGCAGGACCGGGCAGAGGCCGAGCGCACCGAATACGTGCTGGCCCGCGGGGTGGGGCGTCTGCTGCAATCGGCCTTGGGCGCGGCGCTCTCCGGGCCGGGTCGCTTCCTGGCCGCCCTGAAACAAGCGCGGCGCATGGGAAAGCGGTCCGAGGTCGGGACGCTGCGGCATCTGATCTATCTGCTGGAAGCGGCCTATGTGGCGCAGCGGTGCAAGGCGCTGGGCGTCGAACATATCCATGCCCATTTCGGCACAAACGCCACGGCGGTGGCGGCGCTCTGCCGCACGTTGGGCGGGCCCCGCTACAGCTTTACCGTTCATGGCCCGGAAGAATTCGACGCGCCCCGCGCGCTGTCGCTGCCCGAGAAGCTGACGCAATCGGCCTTTGCGGTGGCGGTGTCCAGTTTCGGGCGGTCACAGCTGAGCCGTTGGGCCCCCTTTGCGGTCTGGCCACGCCTGAATGTGGTCCATTGCGGGATTGAGAAGTCCAAATTTCCCAGCCCGGTTCCCATGCCCCAAGGTCCGCTGCGGCTGGTGGCCATTGGCCGCTTCGTCGAACAGAAAGGGCAGATGGTTCTGGTCAACGCGCTGTCTTTGCTGCGCGATCTGGACGTGCATCTGACGCTGGTTGGGGACGGTGAGATGCGGCCGGATCTGGAGGCTGCAGTCGCGGCAAACGACTTGCAGGACAAGGTGCGTTTTACCGGCTGGCTGTCTGAGGCGGATGTGACGCGGACCCTGTCTGAGGCACATGTTCTGGCGATGCCCAGCTTTGCCGAGGGGCTGCCCATGGTGGTGATGGAGGCCATGGCCGCCGCGCGCCCGGTTATTGCCACCTATATCGCTGGCACGCCGGAGCTGGTGCAATCGGGGCGGACGGGTTGGCTGATCCCGGCGGGGGATGCCGAAGCGCTGGCCGATTCGATCCGGCACGCCGCAGCCCTGCCAACCGAAGAGCTGGCGCAGATGGGTCTGGTCGGACGGGCCCGCGTTTTTGAACGCCACGATGTGGAAACCGAGGCGGCCAAACTGTCGACCCTGTTCAGGCAGGCAGGTGACTAGCGTCCTCGGGCCCAGCGATCCGCGCTGGCATGCAGCGGTGATCTGACGGCCAGCGTGATGGCAGCGTAGACCAGAAACCCCAGCGGATCGCGCAGGAACAACCGCGCCAGATCGGATTTGGCCAGGCGGACCTGTTCTTCGTTACGCAGCAGTTTGGGGAAGGTCTTGCGGATCTCAGCCACCCCGGCGTCCTGCCTGCGACGCACCCGGACGAGGTTGGAAAACCCTTCGACCATCGGCCAGACATAGCCCGCTTCGACCCCGATCCGTTCATCGGGGGCAAAGGACAGGCGGGCAAAGGTATCGTCAGAGATGATATCCGGCCATTGCGTCCACCGTGCACGTCCCGCCGCATTCACCGCGAAGACCCCAAAACCGGGAACCCCACGGGTCATGAACGGCAGGCGGGACCAGAACCCAGCATAGGCCCGAGTGATCCAATGCGAGGCCTCGGCGATCCTTGGCCGGCCGCTGGCGTAACGCGGTTGCAAGGTGTTCAGACGCTTGGCGATCTGCGGCAGCAGGGCCGGATCTACGATCACGTCGGCGTCGACATAGACCCGGATCGCGCCATTGGCGTGCCGGTCGCCTTCATTGAGCGCGTTGAGCTTGCCACCCTGTTCAATCTCAACCACGCGCAGCTGCCAGCCTTTGCCCTGTGCAGCCTGTGTCATGCTGCGGGCGCGCTCTGCGGTGTCATCCGTGCAACCATTGGCCAGCACCAGCACCTCGCCCCCGATGTCAGCAGGCAGGGGGTGCGAGGCCAGGATTGCGGTCAGGCAATCGCGGATCCAGGGGCCTTCGTTGTGCGCGGGAACAAGGACGGTCAGGATCATTTCGCGGCCTCCAGCACGTCCCAGCGGGGGTTGTCGTCGCTCAGGTGCCGCAAGGCCCCCCAGCTGCCCCATTTGCTGGTTTTCTGCACGTCGGAATAGGCGCCGAACAATCCGCCGCCCAACTGGTGCCACCCGGCAATCAGCTGTTCGTAGAGCGTGGCCATCTCGGCGGTGTAGTTGAAGTGGACGAAGAAATCGGTCAGCTCCTGATTGTCCGCCATCGGACCGATGCCGGCGACATGGCTGCCGCCTTCATACATGATCAGGTCCAGTCCTTCGCGTTGGGCGATCTCTGCGTGATAGGGCAGAACCCGGCCCAGCAGGTCGGCCAGCGTGTCGGCAGGATCGCCGCTGACCAGCCCATCCTGCAGCTCCACCCCCGCCTGGGCAGAAGCAAAGGCGTAGACATCGCCGTCGTCCCCGGCCAGATCCTTGCTCTGTTGCAGCCAGTCCACCATCATCGGTGCCCGCTGTTCCGTGCCCAGAATGCCGCCGAAATATCCGGTCACGGCGTAGGCATCGAACAGGGTGGCGGGACGCGGACGGGCCGGGTTTCTGGCGCGCCAGAGCGTGGCCTCAAGGATCTGTTCCTCCAGCCCCAGCCATCCTGTCTGGGTGGCCGCAACGCGGATCAGCCGATCCTGGGCGTCCAGACCAAATTCCTCGGCCCAGATCAGGCCGATTTCAGCGGCGCGGGCGCCGTAATACTGCAACCACACATCGCGGGCGCCGTCCCAAAGCTCGCGTGCCTTTGCGTCGGCATAATGGGCTTGCTGGAAGGTCCAGTTCCAGACCTCGTTGGAGTATTCGACATAGGCCTTGCGGTCGGTGTCCAGCTGGTCATGCACCAGACGGGCAAAGTTGTGGACGTAGTCATCGGTTGCCTTGTGGGGCATGTTGAACCAGGCATCCGCCTGCATCTGGTTGGCCAGTGCAACCAGCACCTCGGCGGGAACGCCGAACCGGGCCCAGCTGTAGTGGCTGACCTGCGGACGGTTGGCCCATTCGGCCTGTTCCGAATTGTTGGTGCGCATCCAGTCCATGAAACGCAGGGCGGCAAAGCCCTGGATCTTGTCCGTCCAGACCGGGTTGAACAGTGCGCCATTGTCCAGTGCCTCGGCGTGGTCTTCCTTGACCACGCGGATGTTGCGCACATAGTCGCCGGTGCGCTTGCGGTCGGTTTTCTGAATGCGGATGTCGACACCGCCCTGGCCGGGGGTGAAATCGAAGCGGACCTCACCCTTGCCGTAGCGGACCTTCTGGGCGCGTCCCCCGGCCTCGACAATGCCGTCCCCGTCAAAGGTCAGGCGATAGCGGCCAGCGGTATCCACCGCCTCTGCCGGCAGGTCGGTCAGGATCAGCGTCCCGATGGACCGCAGCTCGGGCGGGATGGCCACGGGCCAGCCGTCGGGATCCAGATACCCTGCGGCCTCCAGATCCTCATGTTCGGCGCCGCCCCAGGTGCGCGGCAGATGCCCGATCCACGGACGGGCGCTCTTGAACACGTCCAGAAAGGGTTGCTGGGTGCTCCAGTCGTTCACATCCGCCAGATTGATGGCCATCTGCCCTTCGGCGCGGGCCGGGGCAATCGTGGCCACAAAGGCAAGGATCAGGGCAAAGAGTGTGGCCAGACCCTTCATGACCCGACCCCGGTCAGGCGATCAGACTGCACGACGTCCCACACGACCTCCTGCATCAGGCGTGCGGCCTCTGCCGAGGGGGGCTGTGCCGCGGTGCCGTCTGCACGTTTCAGCGCATAGGGCAGGCCAACCGGGGAGCGGTGATAGAGCACTGCGTAATGGGTCAGGGCGACCAGATAGGCCCCCAGATCATTCACGTGAATGGTGTCCAGCGTGCCATCGTCATTGCGGGCAAAGAGACCATCGATGGACGCCAGCCCCTCAACACCACCGCGCGCTGTCAGTTCCCGCGCGAAGCGGGCCATCACCTGGCCGGCCGGGATGACACGGGCCGGGCTGTCGGGGCGATTGCGCAGGTCGTCAAACAGCACCTGCTGCTGCCAGTGCGTGCCATAGTCGGCATCCAGCCGGTTGAGCCACCCTGCCGGGTCGTTCAGATGGTGCCAGGTTTCATACAGATAGACGCGCGTATCGGGATTGGACTCGCGGGCTTCGCCGGCCCATTTGCGCAGGAATTTGCCGCTCTTGTGGTATTTGATCGCGTCCTTGATCTCGACCATCTCAGTCAGCACGACGGCGTCATAGCTGCCCGAGGCCAGCGCCTCTTTTGCGTCGCGGTAATGGTCATGCGCGTTTTCGGTCTCAAACCCGTTGATCGGCAGTTTCGGGTCCCAATGTTCACGCAGCGACGTGCCCCAGCCCAATTGGCTGTGATAGCTGTGCCCGTTGCCCGCAAGTTGCGCCAGCATGGCGGGCATGTCGCGCCCGACCAGAGAATGGCCAAGGTGAAACACCCGCATCGGCGCGGCGGGCGGCGTCAGCGGAATCGCATAGGCGGCGTCGATATCCGGTTTGTTGATGATGCGGGACAGGTAGAAACCGCCCCCCGCCAGAGCGGTTGTCAAAAGAGCAAAAACAAGAATTCGGGTCATGAGGGGGCCCTCAGTTCGGTACCGGTTACAATCAGGCCGTGGCCAATGGCGAAACGCCCGCGCAGGACGTCCCCTTTTTCAAAAGGGGCTGTATCGGCTGTGAAACAGGCCCGGAACTGGCCGCGGGGCAGATCCCATTCCGTTTCGAACCGGTCAAAGCCGAACAGGGTCTCGCTGAGCCTGTACTGGCATTTGTAGGCCGCTTCCTTGGCCGAAAAAATCAGTTTTGCCAATCGAAGCGGGTCTGCCTGTGTTGCAAGCCACGCCCGTTCCCGGTCCGAACAGATTTCTGCAAGCAGCGCTTCCTTCAGCGGCGTGTCCTCTTCGGCGTCCACGCCCACGGCATGCACCGCCCCATGTCGGCCCAAGACGGCAACAGCACAGCTGCGGGTGTGGGTCAGCCCGCCGACCAGCCCGTCAGGCCAGATCGGGCTGCGATCCTTTGCCAGAAGCACGGGCGCGACGGGGTGGTCCAGCATCTGCATTGCTTGATGCGCCGCATGTCGGCCCGCCGCGAACTCCCGTCTGCGCTTGTCGATCGCGCGAGGCGACAGGCAGGCGCTTTCCGGCGGCAACGGCTCAGGATTGCGGCCCAAGGGATCGGTGACCGCCACGGCCAGATCCGTAGCGAAGAGCGGCCGGATCATCTCCAGCCGCTTTTGGTCTCGGGTTGCCAGGGTTGCCGTCATCCGGCTTTGGTCCGGCGACCTGCACGCATGGCGCGCCGTTTGGACATGGTTTCCGATCTGGCAGCCGTATCCACCGGTGCCGGGCCTGTGGGTTCAGGGCTCGCACCACCCGACAGCTTGTCGATATGGGCGGCCAGGGCGGACAGGACCGGGAAGCGGAAGATGTCCGTGATCGACAGCTTTGCCACATCCAGCGTTTCGCGGATTTCGCGATGCGCCTGCACCGCCAGCAGCGAATGACCACCCAGCACAAAGAAGTTGTCCTGCGCGCCGACACCGGACAGGCCCAGGATCTTTTCCCAGACGGCGGCAATGCGGGCCGCGGTGCCTTCGACCGGTGCGGCACCTGCGGTGGGAACATCCACCCGCTGGGCCTGCGGTTCCGGCAGGGCCTTGCGGTCGATCTTCTTGTTGGGCGTCAGCGGGAACTGTTCCAGCGCCATCACGGCAGAGGGCACCATGGTTTCGGTCAGGCGCGTCGACAGATGCTGTTTCAGCGCCGACGGATCGACGAGGGCATCAGAGGTGAAATACCCCACCAGCCGCACGTCGCCCGCAGTTTTCTCATGCGGGATGACCACGGCGCCTGTGACACCCTGGAAGCTGGCCATGGCGGCTTCGATTTCGCCCAGTTCGATCCGCTGGCCTCGGATCTTGACCTGATGGTCGGTCCGCCCAAGGAAGTCGAGCTGCCCATCGGCGCGCCAGCGGACCAGATCACCGGTCCGATACATGCGACCGTTGCCTTGCAGGTCTTCCGGGAAGCGTTCGCCGGTAAGATCCGCCCGCTGCCAATAGCCGGAGGTCACGCCTTCCCCTGCGATGAACAGCTCACCCGGCACGCCGACGGGGCAGGGCTGGCCGTCATCGTCCAGCACATAGACCTGTGTATTGGCGATCGGTCCACCAATGCTGGCAACGCTGGAGGGTGCATTGGCCAATGTCTGCATGGTGGACCAGATCGTCGTCTCTGTCGGGCCGTACATATTGTGGATCTGCGCATTGCCGCAGGCGTGCAGCTCGGCCACCAGATCGCCGGGCAGGGCTTCGCCCCCGACCAGCATGTGCTTGAGATGTCCCAGCGCCATGCGCGCCTCATCATCGGCGGTGATCATGCGCGCCATCGACGGGGTGCATTGCATGTGGCTGATGTCGTGGCGGATGATCTGCGCCGCCAGCGAGAAGTCGTCCTCGGCCAGTTGCGAGGGGGCATTGGCAATCCGCAGCACTTCGGCCAGCGGTTTCAGCCCTTCCATGACCTGTTCCGGCGTGATGCCATAGTCGATCAGACAGGCCACCTCATCCACGCCGATCCGCTTCAGCTCTTCAACCCGCGCGACGCCATCGGCCACGGTTCCAAAGAGGCCCGAATCCTCGAAGTAGCGGTCGAAAGCGAAATCCAGGATCGCTTCCAGCTCTTCCTCGGACAGGATGCCCAGATCCATTTCGAAGGGGTTGTTGACGCCCTTGGGCTTCTTGAACGCCGGGAAGACCCAGGCGAACTGCTTGATCAGACCCGCCGCCGACCGCAGGTATTCGCGCATCGGTTCGCGGGCGATTTCGCGCGCCTCTTCCCGGGTGTCCGCCAGATAGGTGTGCAGCATCAGGGTGACCTTGAAGTCATCCGGATTATGCCCGTTTTCCAGCAGCGCTTCGTGGTAGATCCGGATCTTGCCCGCGACCTCATCAATGCTCTGGCCCAACAGGTGGGTCAGCACGTTGGCACCGATTTCCCCGGCCTCTTTCCAGGTCTGCGGGTTGCCCGCCGTCGTGACCCAGATGCCAAGCTCCTTGGACACCGGGCGCGGCTGCGTCACCACCGAATGCATGGTGCCGTCCTGACGCGGGAATTCCATCGCTTCGCCACGCCACAGGCGGCGCAGGGTTTCAATGGCTTCATACATCGCCGGTTTGTTCGCCGGAGGGGTGTTTTCGGGACGCAGGATGAAATCATCCGGCTGCCAGCCCGACGCGATGCCCAACCCGGTCCGGCCATTGGTCAGATTGTCGATGACCGACCATTCCTCGGCGATGCGTGCGGGATGATGCAGCGGGGCCACGCAGGACCCGGCGCGCACGCTCAGGTTCTGGGTCACCGCCGCGACGGCGGCACCGGTTACAGAGGGGTTCGGGTAGGGGCCACCGAAGGCGTGGAAATGCCGCTCGGGCGTCCAGACTGCGTTGAACCCATGGGCATCGGCAAACTTCGCGCCCTCCAGCAGCAGATGGTATTTGCGCGGACCGGGACCATCGTCATTGCCCCAGAAGAACAGGTTGAAATCCATCCGGCGGTCGGAGACCTGCAAAGGCCCATTGGACATCACCAGGCGGCTTTCGTCGCTGCTGAGCACCAGTTTGAAGCCGCGCGACAGGGTCCAGAAAAGCTCCAGCACGGAGATATCGAAGCTGAGGCTGGTCACCGCAAGCCAGGCATCGCCGGGTTGGTGGGGAATGCGCTCATCCATCGCCGCGAAGAAGTTGGTGACATTGTCATGGCGAACCATCACGCCCTTGGGCGTGCCGGTCGAACCGGAGGTATAGATCAGATAGGCCAGATCCTCGGGCCGCGCCGGACAGGCGGCGCGATCCGCAGCCGGGGCCACGGTTGTCACGTCCAGCACCTTTGCCGAATGGGCCGGCAGTTCCCCAGCAAGCGTGCCGTCCGAGATGATGATCTGCGCGCAGCTGTCGGCGATGTAATGGGCCACGCGATCGGCGGGATAGGCCGGGTCCAGCGGCACATAGGCTGCGCCGGTTTTCAGGATCGCAAGCGTCGCGGCCACCAGATCGGTGGAGCGGGCCAGATAGACACCAACATGGCTGCCCCGGTCGGCCCCAAGAGCGCGCAGGCTGTCGGCCAGCGCATTGGCGCGCGCGTCCAGCTGGGCATAGCTCAGCTCCTGATCCTCAAAGACCAGCGCGGTTGCGTCCGGGGTCTTGTCCACCTGCGCCTCAAAGGCCACAGGGATGGTCAGTGTGCGATCATGGTCAAGCGTGGTGCTGTTCCAGTCGGTGAGCATCTGCGCCCGCTCGGCGGCGGGCAGGATCGGCAGGCTTTTCAGGGGGGCTTCACGATCTGCGACGGCGGCCCCGGCCAGATGTTCAAGGCGTTTGGTCAGCAGCTCCAGCACTTCGCCAGAGACCTGGCTTGCATCGGCATAGAGCCTCGTGGTGCCGGGCAGCAGGCAGAGCGTCAGGACCGAAGAGGGCGCAAGCCCCTCCTGTCCGATCACCACATGGATCTGCGGTACGCGGAAATCGGCAATGCCGGGATCACGCGCCGGCAGGTCGCAGGCAAAGCCGCGGGCCTTGGGCAGCGCATCGACCATCCGGTCACAAACGGCAGAGAACGCCTCATCCCGACCGGTGGTCATGGGCTGCCAGCCGGTCACGATGCCGGGCCAGGCCTGGGCCAGTGTGTCCAATGTGCTGAGCGCAATGCTGCCGTGGTCCTCGCCGGTGCTCTTCAGGGCCCAGGCCAGCGCCAGTGCGACCTGATCGGCCTGCGCCAGACCTGCGGGCAGCGCCACATCGCGCTGGATCACGCCGGTGTCATGGGTCGGGAGGGCCAGCGGAACCGCCAGCGGATTCATCGCGCGCACCGCCTTGCGTTGACGCGCTTCCGAGGCCAGCACCTGGGCCAGTGCATGTTCCAGCTCTGCCGCTTCCTGCGCATCGGGGGTGGCTAAGACTTGACCAACCTGTGCCCGGTTCGACAGGTCGAAGGGATGGCCATATGCGGTCTGCAGGGTGCCAAGGCGGATCGCCCCGTCGCTGGTGCAGACGGTCAGGCTGTCGCCGGTGCCTTCCAGAATGGTGCCCGGTTCGCCGCTGCCAAGGGCCGCGGTGGCCTGCCGGACCAGCACGACCTCATCGCCCAACACGATTTTGGCACAGCTCAGCGGGTTCCAGTATTCGCCAAAGTTCAATGCGTTGATTAACGCCAGCAGATCGGCGGTTGATTTGCGGAAATCCATGCGCCCTGCGGCCGCCGGGCGGTCATCACGGGCATGATAACTGCGCAGGCTCAGGTCCTGCGGCTCCCGCGCGGGGGCACCGTTTTCCAGCTGCGCGATCACCGAAGAGAAACTCTCCATCGCGGCGGCATAACATTTGGAGTTCAGCGAGAACGCGGTCTCACCTTCGGAGATTTCGAACAGGCGCTGTTCGACGATATCGCCCTCATCCACGCCGCCTTCCAGCATGTGCCAGGTGACGCCATAGTCGGTGTCGCGGTTGATCAGCGCCCAGACCGGCGCATTCAGGCCAGCGCGGAGTGGCAGGGGGCCGTCGTGAAAGTTGATGGCACCCCGTTGCGGCAGGGCCAGAATGGCGTCGGGGATGATGGACAGGTTGGCAATGGAAAACAGCCAGTCAAACCCGGCACAGTCGGACACCTGGGCAATGCGGTCCAGCAGCTGAATGCCGTGCTTTTCCGCCCAGTTGCGGATTTCGGGATCCTGGCTGACCACGGCACTGATGCTGTGGCCGCGATCCCGCAGGGCGTCCCCGCAGCCGATCAGAAGGGATTCATTACCGATCAAAACACTTGAAAAACTGCTCATTTTGTATCCTCCGAAACCGGGGCTGAAAGAGAAAGACCTTTGTCCGACTGCTCTGTTTTTCGCGTCAAAGCGCGGAGCGAGTGGGCGATCAGGTCCCTCAGAAAACGGGCGGGATCCCCTTGGGGTTTGTCCTGGATCACGCGGCGTACGCGCCAGATCAGACAACCGGCAATCCGGGCCACTGTGGCAGCAACCGCATAGCCGCTGCCGTGGGTCTTGGTGAAATAGTGCAGGCGCGAGTCGAACCAGTATTGCGGCGTCCGCGCCCAGGTTTTCATCCCGGTCGACGCCGAGCCGACATGCGCGACCTCGCTTTCCGGAACATAGTAGATGCGCCAACCCGCCTGCGTGGCCCGTTGGCACAGATCCGTTTCCTCAAAATAGAGGAAGAAGGTTTCGTCAAATCCGCCGATCTGGTCGATCATCTCGCGCCGCAGCATCAGGCTGGCCCCGGCGGTCCAATCCACCTGAGTGGTTTTCTCGGGGATCCCCAAGGCCACCACCGAGTCCCGGAACATCCGGCTGATGACCCCGGTGCGCGCGGCGCCTTCGAATTCACCCGCGATCGAGGGGAAGCGGAAGGCCGTGCAATGCGGTTCCCCATCCACGCCACGGATATAGGATCCGGCCATGCCCGCCTTTGGCGTTGCCACCAGAAAGTCGCGCAGGATGCGGATGGCATTGTCCTGCGGGAAGGCATCCGAATTCAGCAGATAGTAGAAATCGGGCAGGCTGCCGTCCGACAGGGCGGCGTGCATCCCAAGGTTCATCCCGGCGCCGAAGCCACCGTTGCGTGGTGACTGCAGAACCCGCAGCCGCCCGCTGTCCAGCCAGCCACGCGAGTCGGCTTCGTCGCGTATCAGTTCGAAACTGTCATCGCCCGAGCCGTTGTCGATAATCAGGATCTCACCGGGCAGCGTTTCCATCTGCGCCATGGCGGCAGCGGCGGATTTCACCGTCATCTCAGGCGTGCGGAAGTTCAGGATGATCGTCAGAATGGTCTGGGGCATCATGATCACTCCGCAGCCGTGGCCAGAGGGGCAGGGGCAAAGCGCGTGGGCGTCGGATCGGTGTCGTCCAGAATGGCCCGCACATGTTCGGCCAACACGCTGACATTGGGCACCAGGACCATGCTGTCATGGTCACCCGGAACCTCGATCACCTGCAACGCCGGCGACCACCGGGTCCATTGGTTGTCCTCAAAGACATATTCTTTCTCCCGCGAGATCCAGTTGCCATTGCCGGCTTTCCAGTGGCGGTCCAGAGGTGGGCGGAACAGGGTCATCGGGCCGTTCCAGTCGCGCAGCTGATAGCAGCCGACGGCCTGGCGGAAGGCGGCCTCGATCTTGGCATTGTTGAACTCGGCGCCCGTGCCCTGTTCGGCCGGGGCCTGTTGTCGTTTGCCAAGCTCCCAGGCGATCCGGTTGCGGGCCCATTCCGCCAGATAGGCAATGCCCTTGCTGCGCAGTTCCTGCAGCTTGATCCGGGCCTTGTCCGGGGTCGACAGCATCGGGCGCACCGGCAGGGGCGTGTCCAGCATCACCAGCGCAGCAACTTCCTGGCCGTCATCTTGCAGCTGTTGGGCCATTTCGTAGGCCGTGATGCCACCGCCCGAGAAACCACCAAGCAGATACGGACCTTGCGGCTGTACTTCACGGATTTCGGCCAGGTAGTCGCGCGCGGCCTCGGACACGGTGGTGTGCGGTGTGTCGTCTCCGATCAAACCACGGGCCTGCAAGCCGTAAACCGGGCGGTCCCGCCCAACCAGCAGCGCCAGCTGACGCAGGTTCAGAACATTGCCGAACATGCCTGCCACCAGGAAGAACGGCGCCTTGCCGGATCCGTCACCCGGATGCAGCTGCACCAGATGGACGAAACGGGGACCGGAGGGCTCCTTGCTGTCAGCGGCGCCGGTATCGGCGTCATCTTCATCCACCGGACCGATCAGTTCGGCCAGTTTGGCCACGGTCGGGGCTTCGAACAGGACAGAAATCGGGAAGTCCGTGCCAAAGACGCGTTTCACCTGCGCAAACAGGCGCACCGCGATCAGCGAATGTCCGCCAAGATCGAAGAAGCTATCTTCGACCCCGACTTGCGACACCCCCAGCAGGGACTGGAAGAACCCGGCCAGCTGTTCTTCGACAGCGGTTCGGGGGGCAACGAAATCCGTGTCCAGCTGCGGACGTTCAAAGGTCTGCGCGGTGTCTTCGGGCGCGCTGGAGGTATGGCCCGCCTGTTCGATCAACAGCGGCAGATCCATTGACGAGACCAGAACCTGCGACAGGCCGGTGGCCAGCGCGCGGGACAGGGCTTCGGGCCCGTCTTCGGGACGGATGCCGGCGGCGATGCTGTGCTGCAAACGCTGTTCGTCACGCGACAGCGGTTTGGCCAGGCGGGCCTCGCTCAGACCCAGATCATCTGCGGTGGCGTCCTGATGTGCCCGTCCAAAGTCCAGCGCCTCATCCAGCCGTTGCATCCGGAAATTTGCAATTTCAACGACAACCTGTCCCTGCGCATCAGCCAACGTGATGTCAAAGCTGGCGCGACCGTCGGACTGGCCCTCGGTCAGGCGGACATGACTGCGCAGATCTGCGGGCAGCGGTGCATGAATGCGGATCGTCCCATAGCTGACCGGAACCCACAGCGAGCTGCCATCATAATCCGGGACCAGATCAATGGCCCAGCCGGTCGCCAGATCCATCAGACCGGGATGCAGCAGGGTGCCGTCTGCGGTGGCCGCGGCGGGCAGCGACAGCTCCGCCAGCCCTTCGTCCGTGCCAAAGCGGGTGCGCTCCAGCGCGTGCCAGCGCGGTCCGAAGCGCAGATGCGCCTCCTGCGGGGATTTCAGGCGGTCGGCTTGCGGTGCCGGATCGTCAGGACAGCGGGCGGCAATCTCGGCCAGCGCCAGAGGGTCCGCCGGGGCGGGCCGTTCGCCCAAGACAAGCCGCGCCTGGGCGTTCAGGGCATAGCCCCCGTCAACGGCGGAATAGACCGCAAAGCCAAAGCCATCAGCCTCGGGTTCAAGCCGCACGATCATCTGCCGGGTTTCGGCATCCGTGACGTCCAGCGGGCGGAAGAAATAGAGGTCCTGGATGTCAAAGGCGGTGTCAAAACCAAGCGCGTTCAGCGCCTCCGCCGCCAGTTCGATATACCCGGTGCCGGGCATCAGGGCGGTGCCATCCGACAACCGGTGTTCGTTCAGAACCCAGTCATGTCCGGCGTTCAGCCCGGTGACGAAGATCGGCGCGCCGTCGGCCTCGAACCCGGCCTCTTGCAGCAAGGGCTGATCGCAGCCCGTACGCTCACTGGCGCCAGCACCACCCAGCCGTGCGTTCATCGCTTCGGCTGCCATGCCCACGTCGTTCCAGACACCCCAGTCCACCGCCAGCACCCGGGTTTTGCCACCTGCCCGGTGACGGGCATAGGCGTTCAGGTATTCATTGGCGGCGACATAGTCGATCTGACCTGCCGGGCGGGTCGCCGTGGATGAGGACGAGAACAGGATCATCTGTTCGACCGCCCCGTCGGGGAACAAAGCATCCAGCACCCGCAGGCCGCTGATCTTGGGTGCAAAGACCTCGGCCATGCCGGTTGCGGTTTTGGTCAGGATCGGACCGTCGTCGATATGACCTGCGGCGTGGATCACGCCGGTGATCGGACCAAAGCGGGTTTGCGCGGCCTCGATGGCGGCCTGCATCTGGCTGCTGTTGCAGACATCGGCGGCCAGTGGCAGCAGCGAACCGGACCCGATCGCTTCCAGTGCCTCAAAGGCGCGGATCCGGCGGATCATCGGATGGGCCGGGCTGTGGCTGCGTTGCAGGCGCGCCCATTCGGCACGGGGCGGCAGCCCGTCGCGGGACACAAGCACAACATTCGCCTGATAGGTCCGCAGCAGATCCTCGGCCAGGGTCAGCCCGATGCCGCCGAACCCCCCGGTGATGAAATAGGTGCCCCCGGTCCGGAAGCCCGGTTCATCCGCAGGCGGCAGCGGCGCTTGCCGCCACTTCATCTCAAAGCGTTTTTCGTCGCGCCAGGCGGAGGTCTGGGAGGCCGGTGTTGCCAGCAGGTCTTCCAGCAGGCGGCCGGACAGATCCGGCGCGGGCGCCTTGCGCAACCACGATCCCGAAGCTTCGGGCAGCTGGACATCGGTGGAGGCGCAGGTCATGCCGGGCACTTCGCGGGGGATGACCCCCAACGGGCCGGAAATGATCGCCTTTTCGGGATAGGGCAGCGCCTCATCCCGGACCTGCGCGGCACCCGTGGTGAACACCTGCAGATGCGGCGCGTGCTCCAGCTCGGCCCCGGCCAGCGCCTGGGCAAGATAGGTGAGCGAATAGAACCCCATCTCCATGTTGCGGTCAAAGAAGGAGGATCCGGGGCGGAACTGCTCCTGATCGGTCACCAGCCAGAAATGGGCGATCCGGTCGGGCAGCAGCCCGTGATCGGCAAGCTCGGCAATCAGCGCGTCATACCCCATCCGCCCCTCTTCGGGCGCGATCAGGTAGCTGTGGTCGCCCGCCGGGGCAAAGGTGTCGCCGGGACGCACGCGGACCACGCGATGCCCTGCGGCCTCCAGCCGGGTCAGCGCAGGCCGGGCAAAGCCGCAGTCGTCCTCGAACACCAGCCATGTCAGCGGTTTTTCTGCCAGATCGCGCTCCACATCCAGATCGCAATCTGCAAATTGCGGTTTCCAGGCCGGGCGATACCCCCAGTCCGCGATGTCGTCGCGGCGCTCGGGAAGCGGCTGGTCCTCAACTTCGGCCCGTTTGCCGGGTTCGATGAAATAGCGGCCCCGCTGGAAGGCATAGGTCGGCAGGGGCAGCCGGTGACGCTTGGCCTCGCCCCAGATCTGGCTCCAGTCCGCCTCGACCCCGCAGGCCCACAGACGGCCGATGACCCCCAGGAAAAAGGCATCATCCGCGATGTCCTGCTCCGGGTGGCGCAATGCGCTCAGAACCTGGGCGGGAGACACATCCGGATGCATCTGCGCAAGTGAGCTGAGCGCCTTGCCGGGACCCACCTCCAGATAGACGCGGTCGGGCCGCTGCGACAGGGTCGAGATACAATCGGCGAACATCACCGCATTGCGCAATTGCCCCGTCCAATAGGCGGGATCGGTTGCCTGCTCCGGCAAAAGCGCATCGCCGGTACGGTTTGAGATGATTGTAAGTTCGGGCGCACGCAGGGTCAGCCCGCGCAGGAAGCTCTGGTATTCCTGCAAAATGGGATCCAGCATCCGCGAGTGCGCCGCGATGTCGATCTGAATGCGCTGATGGTCGATGTCTTTTGCGGTCAGCGTCTCGGACAGGGCGTCCAGACGGTCCTGCGGGCCGCTGACGGCGGTCAGGCCGGGGGCGTTCACGCTGGCGATGTCCAGCGTGTCCCCGATGATGTCACGCAGCTCCGCCTCGGGCAGCGAGACCGACAACATGCCACCGGCGGGAACCGTGTCGAACAGGCGGCCACGCAACAGCACCAGATCGATGCAGTCCTCAAAACTCATCACGCCCGCCAGACAGGCGGCAGTGTTTTCCCCCATCGAATGGCCAACCAGCGCCGTCGGGCGCACGCCCCAGCTGATCCAGAGCTTGGCCAGCGCGTATTCGACGATCATGATCAGCGGCAGCTGCACCGAGGGTTGCGTCAGCTTGGCTTCGGCGGCGGCCTTGTCCTCGGGCTCGGGCAACCAGAGGGCACGGACGTCATGGTCGACCTGCTTTTGCAGGTGATCCAGCCCGCGGTCCATCCATTCTGCGAACTCCGGCTCTGTCTCATAAAGGTCGCGCGCCATATCGGTGTATTGCGCGCCGCCGCCGGGGAACATGAACACCACATCGGGGGCGTCCCCAAGGCGATCATGGGAAAACACCTCGCGGCTGTTACCGCTTTCCAGCAGATCCGCGGCCTCTGTCGCGGTTTCAGCAACCAGCACCCGGCGTTTGTCAAAGGCGCGGCGGCCCTGTTTCAGCGTCCAGGACACATCGGCCAGATCCAGATCGGGATTGGCGCGCAGATGCTGCGCCAGCCGTGCGGCATTGTCGTCCAGCGCAGCGCGGGATTGGGCCGACAGGCACAGGATATGAAACGGAAAATCGCTTTCATCGGAGGCGCCACGATCCGGCGCGGCCTCCAGAATGGCATGGGCATTGGTACCGCCAACGCCCAAGGCATTGACCGCAGCCCGGCGCGGCCCCTTGTGTGAGCTCCAGTCGGCCAGCCGGTCATTCACCCGGAACGGCGAGCTGTCGAAATCAATCGCCGGGTTCGGGGCCTCATAGCCAAGCGAGGGCGGGATCTGCCCGTGATGCAGCGCAAGGGTCGTCTTTGCCAGCCCGGCAACGCCCGCGGCCGTGTCCAGATGGCCGATATTGGTTTTGACCGACCCGATCCGGCAGTAACCTTCGTCGGCGGTATCGGCGCGGTAGGCATCGGTCAGGGCCGATACCTCAATCGGGTCGCCCAGATAGGTGCCGGTGCCGTGGCATTCCACATAGTCGATAGTGTCGGCGGTGACGCCCGCGCTGTCCAGCGCCTTGCGGATCGCTTCGGACTGCCCGTCCACGGAAGGGGCCAGATAGCCGGCCTTGGCCGCCCCGTCATTGTTGATGGCCGAGCCCTTGATGACGGCCCAGATGTGGTCCCCATCGGCAATGGCATCTTCCAGCCGGCGCAGGGCCACGGCACCCGCGCCAGACCCAAACACGGTGCCCTGGGCACGATGGTCAAAGGCGTGGCAGTGGCCGTCCGGAGACAGGATCTCGTTTTCCTTGAAGACATAGCCGCGCCCCTGCGGCAGCTCGATGGTCACGCCGCCCGCCAGCGCCATGTCGCAATCGCCGTCCCGCAGCGCCTTGCAGGCGTAATGCACCGCCACCAGAGAGGTGGAACAGGCGGTCTGGATGTTGACCGAAGGGCCCTTGAGGTCAAAGACATGGCTGACGCGGGTGGTCAGGAAGTCCTTGTCATTGCCGGTATGGCGCAACAGGAACATGCCCACATCATCAACCAGGTGCGGGTTCGAACAGATGTTGAAATAGAAATAGCTGCCCATTCCGCAGCCCGCATACACCCCGATTGGTCCGTCGATGCTTTCGGGTGGGTGTCCGGCCACTTCCATCGCTTCCCAGGCCACCTCCAGAAACTTGCGGTGCTGGGGGTCAAGGATGGCGGCCTCTTTCGGGGAAAAGCCGAAGAAATCCGGGTCGAAGGTGTCAAACCCCTCCAGCCGCGCGGCAGAGGGGACATAATTCGGATCTGCGAGGTTTTCCGGACGCTCGCCGGCCTCCAGCAGGGCCTCTTCATCCAGCACCTGGATCGATTCCACACCATCCCGCAGGTTGCTCCAGAACGCCTGGGCCGAGTCCGCGCCGGGCACGCAGACAGACAGGCCGACAATCGCGATATCGCCGGAATACTGCGAAGCGGGAGTTCTTTGCGTCATGGCGTCTTTCTCAACCTTCCACCGCCACACCGCAGGTCCGAAACACAGGACCAGGCGCCGGGGCGCAACATTCAAAATACGGAATAATCCGGTCTCGGATCAACCGCTGTTACCAATCGGGGGCGGCATGGACCGCGCGGTCCGGGCTGCAAACCCCCATTTCGAGTCCCAAAGAGTGTCCCAAGGTTTTGCGGCTTGAGTAAGGATAATATGTGTCGATTTTTGCCACATTTGAGCTCTGCGCGCGCCTTTAGGTTAGGAATGGCGCTTAGAGCAGCGTTCTGGGCCGGTTTTCACCCTGACGCGAACCGATGCTGGCGCCGGCGCCGAACAGGCGCTTCGGGCCACTGACTTTGCGTTTCGGGGCCAGCTGCTCGGCGTAGCCAAGGATCGCGCCCGCGCACATCCAGGTCAGGGGCGTCAGGGTGGCGTTCAGCAGCATGTCCATCATGGTTGCGGCCAGGATCAGCGCGATGGGCGCAACCCAGGGGGACAAGGGAGCAATGCCGTTCTTTCCGGCTTTGCGCATACGCAGCACCAAAAGGCCCAGAGGTGTGGCCAGTAGGCCCATCTCTGCAATGTATCCAACCCAGCCGTAGGTGCCGAATACGATGATCCAGCGCCCGTCGGGGACCGACAGGATCTGCCCGGTTTCATGGTGGCGCACCAGGTTGCGGCCCCAGCCGCCCCAGCCGAACCAGGTTTTCGCCTGGGCCCGGTCCAGCAGAACCTCCTCGTTTTCGAAGCGGAAATTCAGCGAATGCGCGCGGGCAGGGCTGATGGCATTGGCCTGTGCCAGGATATCATCCAGCGGCACCCAGCCCAGATTGCGCAGCATCGGGTACAGCACGCCGATTAGGGCCAGCGACAGGGCGATCTTGATTTGCAGCTTCTGTGGCGTGAACAGCACCAGAGGCAGAAAAACGAGGCCATAGGCCAGTGATGCCAGGCTTTTGCAGGCGACCAGAACGACAAAAAGGTAAGCAGTGGCAAGGATATAGCGTCCACGCTCCTTGTCGTCCGCGCTGTTGCGCACCAAAGCCGCCGTGCCCAGCAATGCGGTCACCATGAAAAAGGCCAGCCACAGCCCGTGGGGCAGGAAAACGATGGGGCGGAACCCGCCATTGCGCACCATCTGTTCCCAGCTGTGCTGGAAGAACCCGTAGATCCAGATGTTCAGCTGCGGGCTGAAGCGGATTTCAAACAGCGAGGGCAGCGAATAGAACAACCCGCCGACCGCGAAGGCCAGCAACAGCTCGCGCAGACCGGTCTCTGTCGACAGGTAGCGCCGTGCCATCAGGAAAGGCAGCAGGATCAGGATCTGGTTGATCACCACGGATCCCAGATCACGCCAGCGCAACGCCGGAAGCTGATGGGTTTCAAAGGTGATCGGCTCCGAATTCATCAGCACGCCGAACGAGATCGGATCCGTGTTGGTCAGCACGGTCGGGATCACGGACAGGACAAAGACGATGATCAGCCCCGCCGCCAGACGCGATTGCGGCAGCAGCGGCACCGATTTGCCCAGCACATAAACGCAGATCACATAGGCGCTGAGGCTTGGGATCGAATATTTGTCCATGTCCGGGACAAGCGGCAGGTCGAATTCTGCAATGGGAGGGAGCAGCAGATAGCCACCAAGGCTGCACCAGATGATCGCCCGTTCCAACGGGAGCCGTCGGAACAGGGCCAGGCAAGCTAGCGGCCAGAGCAGCAGCATGACATAGGCCAGGGAGTTGGGCATGGTGACGTCTTTTCTGGTTCGGATCCTGCCCGCAGGTGCGAGCCCATACAATCTGCCTCAGGATCGTGGCGCGGCCAAGGCGCGATCATGGCATCAAAGCAACGTTGCCGGACTTCCTGCGCGGCTGCGGTAGAGAAATGCGGTCGAAAAACTTAAACGGTGTGGAAAAGGTATTTCGAAAACAGGGCGACAGCGCGTGAAATTTGGCTTCGACGGCAGGTCCGTCACCGTGAACATTGCTGACTGGGCCGAATTGTCGGCGGAAGTGCTGCGCCGGTTTCGGGCGGGAGAGGGCTTTGCCCTGGCCACGATCAACCTGGATCATCTGGTGAAACTGCGCCGTTCTCCGGAATTTCTGGCGGCCTATGAAGGTCAGGACCTGGTGGTGGCGGATGGCTGGCCGATTGTCTGGTTGTCCCGTCTGGCCGGGCGCCCGGTGGACCTGATGCCCGGTTCTGACAGCGTTCTGCCGCTTTGCCGACTGGCGGCTCAGGCCGGTGTGCAGGTGGCGCTGGTTGGGAGCACGCAAAAGGCACTGGACGGGGCCGCACGCGTCCTATGCGAAGAGGTTCCGGGGCTGGAGATCTGTCTGCGCCATGCGCCAGCAGGCCTTTTTGACCCCACCGGGGACGAGGCGGATGCCATCTTGCATCAATTGAATGCGTCAGAGGCTGGGCTGTGTTTTCTGGCGTTGGGCGCGCCCAAGCAGGAAACGCTGGCGGCACGGGGACGCAGGATCGCGCCGCATGTGGGGTTTGCCTCCATCGGGGCCGGGCTGGATTTCCTGTCAGGGGACCAGAAACGCGCCCCGCAATGGGTGCGCAATATTGCGATGGAATGGCTCTGGCGGGCGCTCAGCAGCCCGATGCGGCTGGGCCCGCGCTATTTGCGCTGCATTCTGATCCTGCCGCGGCAGGTCTTGGCCGCGCTGCTGTTGCGGTTCAGCTGAACGTTTCCAAAGTCACTTGTATTCGATGATCCCGCGTTGCCGGTTGCGCAACCGGTGCCATGAGAACTCCAATACGCCCTGTGCTTCGGGGAATTTGGCCAGGGTCAGGAACAGTGCCCGTTCAAATGGCATCCAGCGCGACAGGCGCAGCACCTGCGCGGGATAGATCCAAAAGAGAAGCAAAGCCCATTTGCTGAACAGGCCAAGCATCAGGATCAGGGCTGGGAACAACGCGCCCCAGACAATCGCCCTGCGTGTTTCCGTCACCCAATGGCGTTCCGGAGGAGCACCATGCAGAAAGCTGCCCTCGGCAAAAGCATAGCCGGCGCGACGGCTGCGTTGCCACCATTGAGAGAAGCGCAGGATTCTGGCGTCATGACGGGTCATTTCGGCATCCGCGCGCCAGATCTTCCAGCCGGCGGCACGCAAACGCACGCAGAGTTCGGGCTCTTCGCCGGCGATCAGGTCTTCGCGGAAGCCATCGACCTGAAGCAGCGCCCCATAGCGCATCAACGCATCGCCCCCGCAGGCCAGCGCCTCGCCGGTCGGCGTGTCCCATTCGGCGTCGCACAGCCGGTTGTAGACCGATTGCTCGGGGTGGGATTCGCGTCGGCGTCCACACACGGCAGCAGCCCCCGGCGTGTCCAGGAGGAACTGGGCGGCGGTCCCGATCCAGGCGTCATCGACGATACAGTCGCCATCAACAAATTGCACGAAATCCGGGTTTTCAAGGCAGGCCAGCCCGGCATTGCGGGCCCGCGCGGCGGTGAAGGGCAGGGACATGTCCAGGTTCACCACATCCGCGCCCAACAGCTTTGCCCCGTCGACGCTGCCATCGGTGGAGCCGCTGTCGACATAGACGATACGCCGGACCTTGCCCTTCAGGGACCGCAGACAGGCCAGCAGGCGCTGCCCTTCGTTGCGGCCGATGACAACCGCGTCGATGATTGGCGCGCTCATGTGTCAAACCTCGCAATGAAGTCGCGAAACCGCTGGGAGGCCACCAGGAACCCCTGTTGCTGAAGCGGTCCGACACCGGCAAAGGCTTGTGCGCTATCGGAACGCAGCGACAGGGCGCTGTCTTCGCTCATCCGTTTCAGGCGCAGGGCGTCTTCGCCGTGGTGAATGGCCTGCGTCGCCACGCTTTCGCGATCCCGGCTCAATGTGTCGTTTGCGAATTTATAGTGTTTTATCAATGCAGTGAAATCAGCGGTCCGCACAACCGACGCACAATGGGGATGCACGCCCGGTTGCGTGTGCCCATCGACGAAGACCAGCGGATGTTTGGTCAGGCAGCACATTTCACCAAAGAACTTATGGCGCACGCCGCCCATCTTGACCCTGATCTGGTCAGAGCCGAGCGTATTGTCCCGCAGGAACCAGCCGAATTTCGCCTCCGGCTGGAAATAGTCGCGATCAATCACGTCCGTCACGTCGTAAAAGGTGAACCGTTGCAGAACGTCGGAGTAGGGCCATGTCGCGGCCTGGGCCAGCGGTTCGCTGGGAACCATTTCCAGCATCTGTGCCACCAGGCCGGTATAGCCTTCGGTCTGCATGTAGCGGGTCAGCCCGGTCAGTCCGATCTGGTCCTGGCCTTCGAAGCAGAACAGCTCGTCCATATCCGCATAAAGGACCCAATGCCCCATGCACAATTCGGTTGCCGCGTAGTTTCGGAAGTCACTTTCGAATTCACCCCAGGGCAGGGGGGATCGCAGGATGGAAACGTCGGTTTCCTGTTTGAGCCGCTCAACCGTTCCGTCCGTGGATCCGGTGTCGAAGAAGACAAAGCTGTGGGCGCCCAGGTCCCTGTAATACTTCAGGAATTCTTCGAGATAGAACATACCGTCCCGCACCAGGGCGATAACGGTCACATCGGTCGGCTGGGCATCGATCCTGCGTGGGCCATGCAGGTGGGAGATAGAACGCATAAAACGGCGGTGTCTGAGCCATCTTTCAGCCCGTCCGCGGATCCGGGTCCCCAACCCCGGTTTCTGGCGCGTTTCAGCCTTCACTTGTGACGTCCTCGAAATGCACAGCACTGAAAATCACCGCCAGCATAGAGGCGCATTTTGACACCGCAAGGGGCGGATCGGCAAAGTTCAGTAGTCGCGCTCGAAGAAGAGGCCCAGGCCGGTGCTTCCGGCGTTGTCTACGCTGCCTTTCACGGTCAGATTGTCCGTCACATCAAGGTTCAGGTTCAGCTCCGTCTCGCCACGTGTGTTGATGGAGAGGTCGGTATAGACGTTGTCGGATAGGTAAGCGCCCGCGCCAAAGCGGGTTGCGCCATCGGTGTCCGACCCGATGTCGACGGTATCCGCACCCAGCCCTTTGCGCAGATTGTTCTGTGCCCCGCCCCCACGACCGCTCAGCCGGGCAACCGACGCAGCCAGCTGTGCCAAGGCCACGGGCGACAGGTCCTCGAAGTTGTTTCCGAACAGCAGCAGCGCCAGCGCCTCTTCGCTGGGGCGGCTTGGATCGGAGAAAACCTTGACCTCTGGCCGGTCCAGTGGGCCGGAGATTTCCATCGTCGCCGTCCCTTCGGAGGTGTTCGACGTGGACTGGAAATCGACATAGGGCGTCAGATCCCCTTGCAGCGTAACCTGTCCCTTGGTCAGGTTCAGTCGGCGGCCCAGAATGTCAAACGTGCCCCGGATCAGTTCAATCTGGCCGGAAGGGGCCAGGTTGTCCGCCGTGCCGCGCACCAGGATTTCCCCGCCCAGCTCTGCCTGTAGCCCACGCCCCCGCGCAAAGATCCTGTTGGGCGCGCTGAGCACCAGATCCAGCCCAAGGCGCGTGCTGCCCCCCGATTTTTCGGTTTCGACAAGCCCGGCGTAATTGCGGGTCCGCTGCACCGCGCCAGACGCCCCGACATGCCGGATCTCCGGGATCGGGGCCGAAGAGACCGAGCCGGACGCGTTTGCCAGGTTGATTTCGGTTTCACCAAAGTCGATCCGCCCCGACAGCGCGGCATCCCCGGCCAGTGCCCCGCGATAGATTAGGCGGCCGCTGGCGGTGGAATAATAGGTCAGGCTGTCGGTCAGCACGACGTCGGACAGCGTGGTGTCCAGCGCCGCCTCGAACGGGGCGCTGAGCGACATCGGGCCATTGACCGAAATCCGGCCACCGTTGCTGGGCGTCGTGTCAACGCGCACCTGCGCCCGGCCGGACGCCAGCGTGATGCGGGTATTCAGGTTCTCAAGCGCCTGCAGCGCAGCCGGAACGGCCAGAGTGGCACCGTTTGTGGTGATTGTGCCGCGCAGGGCCTGTACCGAGGGCTCACCGTTGAGCGACAGGTCGAAATTGGCCATGCCACGGAGCGAATTCGGGGTGATGAACGGGTTTGCGGCCTCCAGGCTAAGCTGGCCATCGGCGTTCATGTCCGCCGTGCCGCGGGCTTCGTCCCAGGTGCCGGCGACGCGCGCCTTGATGCCTGCGGGGCCTTCGGCGCTGCCGTCGATCTGCCAGATGCCCTGCTGGCGGCTGGCTTTGCCGGTGGCCGCCAGCCGGCCTGCCAGTTCGGGAAAGACCCGCTCCAGCTGCCCAAGTACCGCGTCGAATTCCAGATCCGCCTCACCGTTCAGGTCAACCGCGCCCTTCAGATCCGCGTAAGAAGCGTTTGGCCCTTCCAGCCGTACCTCGCCGGAGAACTGATTGCCCTTGCGGTTCAGATCCCCGCCCAGCGACAGCGCGCCGTCCAGTTGTGGCACGATCTGGTTCACATCGGCCAACCGGGCTGAGAAAGACAGCTGACCATTTCGGCTGTTCAGGTCGCCCTTGGCCTGCGCGTCCAACCCCGCCATGTCCAGAAGCAATTGCCGGATCGCCAGCCCGTCTTCGTTGCGCTGCGCGTCCAGCTCGAATGTGCCGCGGCCTGCAATCAGCCCGTCGACCTGGGATATCCCGGTCTTCAGATCGTTGCTCAGGATATCCAGTTCTACATCGAACATCCCGGCCAGCGGCACGGCAGTGCCCGCCGCGCGCCCTTCGACACGGCCGGAAATGTCGCGTCCGGCAAGGCCAGAAAAGCGGGCCAGATCCTCGGCCAGAACCGACAGGTCGCCCGTCAGCTCGAACCCGCTTTCCAGCCCGTCAACGGTGACATTGCCGGACGCAAGGTAATCGGCCCCGCGCAGTGCGGCGTTCTTCAGGTGGGTCTGGCCGTCGCCGTGGGTTTGAACCCGGCCGGAAAAATGGATCTGCTCGCCAACCGCATCGTTCAGGGCTTCATCGGCAAAGCGGATGCCCTGGGCGTTGGCGTCAATGCGGCTGTCGATCTGCAAGCCCTGTGCCTGCTTGAGGGTGCCGTTCGACGACAGGCGCAGATGTTCCAGCGACAGATCGCTGCGTGACAGGTTCTGCAGTGTCGTGCGCAGCTCAAGCCGGTCATCGGGGGCCTTAACCAGCGACAGTTCCGCGCCAGAGATATAGGTGGCGTCACCGGAGGCCGGCAGTCGGATGCGGTCCGCGCCAAGCGGCGGGAAGACGCGGCCCTTCAGCTGTGCGGTTTCCAGAACCCCGTCCGCGGACAGGGCCAAGGCGCCCGCCAGATCCAGCGCTGCCGCCCGGATGGAGAAATCAGAGACCGACAGGGCGCCATCCGTGGTGCGTGTGCCCCTCAGAGCCAACGCACTGCGGGGTCCGAAAAACGGGTGGAAATCGGAGTTCAGCAACGGGGTCAGGTCGCCGGACAGATCCGCCAGAAAATCCAGGTCACCGGGTGTTTCGGGGTCCGCGCCGGGACGGGCCTGCAGCACGACCTGTCCGTCGATGCGGGGCTGCGACCCTGTTTCAAGCGCGATGTCGGCGGTGAAGTCAGTCACCGCTCCCGTGCCCGATGCCCGGAACAGCAGCTCTGGTGCGCCGGGAATGCCCAAGGTGGTGGACAAAAGCCCGCCATCCGCTTCGCGAAGGGTGGCATCCAGGGTGATCAGGCTGGTGTCTGCGGCGAAATCCGCATCCAGCGACAGGACGTCGCCGGGGCGGTCCAGCCGTTCGATCTTCAGATCGGTGTCGAGCGATCCATCGGCCAGTTGCAGCGCCCCCAGGACCGATAGTTCAGCGTCAAACCCGGCCAGCGCTGCGCCAAGTTGCAGCGTATCGGCCCGTATTTCACCTAGCTCAATGGCCACGGGCAGATCGGGCAGGGCAAAGGGCGTGGCCTCGGGTGTGGGCAGTTCGGGATCAACCGGTGCGGCTTTGGGCGTGCGCGCAATGGCAATCCGTTCCGCGCTCAGGCTGTTGACCGAGAAACGTCCCTGCAACAGCGCCAGCCGGTTCCAGTCCAGAACCGCGTTTTCGATGGTCAGCCAGACCCCGTCCTCGTCGGATGCGGTCAGCCGCTGGATGGTCGCCCGCGAAGAAAACGCGCCATCCAGCCCCTGCACGTCGATCTGCCGGGTCTCATCGGACAGCGTGTCCTCCAGAAACCCGACCAGCAGCCCGCCGGGTTCGTCTTCTGAGGCGGAGGCGCCCGAGGTCAGCAGAACCCCGGCAAGGGCGTATGAAATATAGCGTTTCAAAAGGCTTGTCCGATCCCAAGGTAGAACTGCAATCCGTTGCCGGTGCCGCTGACCGGTTGCGCAAGGTCCAGTCGCAGCGGTCCCAGCCCGCCCAGATCATAGCGCAGCCCGATCCCGGCGCCTGCATGGCGGCTGGAACTGCCGGATACGAAGCTGTCGCTGTCGACCATGCCGACGTCATAGAAGCCCACCAGCGAAATCTTGTCGGTCACATAGCCGCGCAGCTCGGCGGATGCGGCCAGGAAAGAGCGCCCGCCAGCGGTTGAGCCACCAACCGGAATGCCAAGCGATTGGTAGGGCTGGCCGCGCACCGACCCGGCCCCGCCGGAGAAAAAGAGCAATCCCGGCGCGATGTCCTGCAAGCCCGGACCAAGGGCCGAGCCGAGCTGCAGACGACCGGCGGCAACAATCCGGTTGGAGCTGCCAAGTGGCCGATAGGCGCGCCCGTCCGCTTTCAGGTACAGTCCGGATTTGCTGCCTTTGAAACCCGCGAAGGGGGTAATCTGCGCATTCAGATAGGTGCCTTTCGTGGCACTGACCTTGCTGTCGCGGCGATCCTGTTCGATCCGCAGCGGCAGCAGCAGGTAGTCGAACCTGCGCCCCGTGCCAAAGGCGTCATCGGCACGGGTGGTGGCACCGACAAGCGACCATTCGGCATGCAGCGTTTCCGAAAACACCCGCCGCACCCCAAGCCCCAGCATCGCCCGCCGCGCGGTGTAATGGGGTTCATCCAGGCTTTCGATTTCGAACAGGTAGAAGCTGGAACTGTCTGGCCCGAAAGTGGCGGGACGGTCCAGCCGGACGGCAACCCGACCGTCCTGATCGCCCGATCCGCCGATATTGGCCAGGCGCGTTTCGATCCGCAGACGCTCGGCGCCTCCAAACAGGTTGCGGTGCATCCACTTGGCCGAAAGGTCGATGCCCTCATTGGATTGCAGCTCGATCCCGAAGGACAGGTGCCGTTTCGGCTGGTCCTCGAAGGTGGCGGTGTAGTCCAGCGTGCCATCCGGGTTGGCGTTCTCCGCCTCGCTCAGCGCCACAGAGGTGAAGGTGCCGGTCCGGCGCAGCCGGGTGCCGACGGTCTGGACGTCCTGCGGATCAAAGGTTTCCCCAGACGGGAACCCTGCGATGCGTTGGATCGCATCCGGCCTGACGTCGCTTTGCCCGGCTATATGCAGGGTCCCGAAGCGCAATTTCGGACCGGGTGCCATGCGGATGTCCGCGTTCAGCTGCGCATTGCGATGATTGGCGGTGATCTTCTGTGCCGCGATCCGCACCTTGGCATGGCCTGCGTCGCGCCAAGCTTCGCGTGCCGTTCGGGTCGTGGCCTGCAACACGGCGGTTGAGGCCGGCGCACCGGTCGCAAACGTGGACGGCAGGTCGGTGCCCTGCGGGACCGGCGCAATCCGCGCCGTGCCGAAGCGGAAGGCGGGCCCGGGTTCAACCCGGATGTCGATGGTTGAAATGCTGGCGGGCGGGTTCAGCGGCGGAATGAGGGCCGCTTCGCGTCCATTCAGCCGAATGGAGACGCTGGGGCCGAAATGTCCAGCGTCGTAAAGCACTTGCACCAGGGTACGGTAGTCCGACAGCGACGCTGCCAGCAGCTCTTGAACGGTGTCGAACCCACGGGCACGGGCGCTCAGGACAGAGGAGGCGCCACGCAGGCGTTCAGCCAGATCTTCGGAGGCATTGGGCGCGCTCAGCGAAATCTCAAGCGCCTGAGCCTGACCCAGCGGGGCGGCCAGCGCCAGCAATCCAGCAAGACAAAATGTTCCTGCGCGGTGGCGCAAGCGCTTCAATGGCATCGGTTGGGCCCCCCAGGCCGCCCGGAAACAATCGCCCGGATTCGCGGGCAGACGGACCGGGTCCTATTGGCCTAGCACAGCAGCGCACCAGGCCGAAACGGGGAATTCGCCTCGGCGGGGCTCCCTTGAAAAAACTCAGCAAAGTCTTGCCAATGTTTTGGACTCAGGACCCTGCGGATCGGAACCAGTCGCGGATCAGTGCCCGCTCTTCGGGTTCGATGTAGGTGATGTTCGCGGGTGGCATCGCGTGGCTGGCCCCGGCCTGCAAAAAGATCCCGTGGGCATTGCGGGCGACATCGGCCTCGGTTTCCAGTGCGACGCCGCGCGGGGGCTGACGAATGCCGTCCCAATAGGGTTCACGCGCGTGGCACATCGAACAGCGCCCCAGAACGATTTCATGCACGGCTTCAAAACTGTCAGCCTGTGCAAACCGGGCGGCCGCACCGGTCAGCTGGCTGACATCGGTCTCCTCGGTCTCTGCCATCGGAACCGTCGACAGCGCGATCACCCCGGCAAACAGCAGGGCGGTCACGGCCCAGGTCCACAGCGGATTTCCAGCCCGCGCATGGCGGGTGTTGAAATAGTGGCGGATCGTCACCCCCATCAGGAAGACCAGCGCCGCGATCAGCCAGTTGTACTGGGTGGCAAAGGCCAGCGGGTAATGGTTTGACAGCATCAGGAAGATGACCGGCAAGGTCAGATAGTTGTTATGCGTCGAGCGCAGTTTGGCGATCTTGCCGTATTTCGGATCCGGGGTCCGCCCGGCCTTCAGATCGGCCACAACGATCTTCTGGTTGGGGATGATGATGAAGAAGACGTTGGCGCTCATGATGGTGGCGGTGAATGCGCCCAGATGCAGCATCATCGCCCGTCCGGTGAACACCTGGTTCAGGCCATAGCCCATCGCGACCAGAAGCGCGAAGAGCAGCAACATCAAGAGGTTGGGCTGCGCCGCCAGTCCGGATTTGCACAGCCGGTCATAGACCAGCCAGCCAATGGACAGCGTTGCGGCCGAAAGCACGATCCCCTGCCAGAGCGGCATGTCGGTCTTGGACTGGTCCACAAGGTAGAGCTCACCCCCGACCCAGTAGACCACCATGAGTAACGCAAAGCCGCTCAGCCAGGTGGAATAGCTTTCCCATTTGAACCAGGTCAGGTGATCCGGCATCGCCTCGGGCGCCACCAGGAACTTGCGGATATGGTAGAACCCGCCCCCGTGGACCTGCCATTCCTCCCCATGCGCGCCGGGGGGCAGGTCAGGCGCTTTGCGCAGCCCCAGGTCCAGCGCGATGAAATAGAAGGATGAGCCGATCCAGGCGATTGCGGTGATGACGTGCAGCCAGCGCACGGCAAAGGCAAGCCAATCCCAAAGGAGTACCGGGTCGAGCATGAGAACCTCGCAAGTTTCTTGTCCCCGCCAGCCTAGGCAATGGGGTCTTCTTTCGGTATTGCATGATAGTCTCTAGCTGTATCAAAAAAGTTGGAAAAATGTCCTATCTCGACAACATTCGAACCTTTGTCCGGGTTTATGAGCTGGGCAGCATGTCGGCCGCCGGGCGGGATCTGCGCATTTCCCCGGCGGTGACCTCGGCCCGCATCTCGCAGCTGGAGGAATATCTGGGCGTTCGCCTGTTTCAGCGCACCACCCGCAACCTGACGGCGACGGAACAGGGGCGGGCATTCTATTCGGGCGCGGTTGAGGTGCTGGAGGCCGTGGATGCCGCCGAAGCGCAGGTGATGAACCTGACCGACACGCCCCGCGGCTCCCTGTTCGTGGCCGCGCCTCTGGGGATTGGTCGGCGGCTGGTGGCGCCAGAGATCCCCCGCTTTCTGGAGCAATACCCCGAGATCAGCCTGCGTCTGCGGTTGACGGATCGCAGTGTGGACCTGACGACGGAAGGATTGGACCTGGCGTTCTTCCTGGGGCAACCCGAAGACAGCACTCTGAAAATGCGCAAGATTTCGGACTGCCAGCGGGTGCTTGTGGCCTCACCCGATTATGTCACCCGCCGGGGGATGCCCCGCTCCGGAGAAGAGCTGGTGCGCGACGGGCACGAATGTCTCAACCTGCGGTTTCCCGGCGCCAGCGAGTTCCAGTGGCAGCTCCAGACATCGGAGGGCATCAAGCGGTTTGCGGTTTCGGGTCGCTGCGAATGCGATGATGGGGATGTGCTGACCGACTGGGCCCTGGCCGGGCAGGGGATCGCGCTGAAGCCGCTGTTCGAAGTTGCGGCGCATCTCGAAACGGGGCGTCTTGTGCCGGTTGCACAAAGCACGCCCCCCGTGCCGGTGCAGCTGGCCTGCCTCTACGCGCACAGACGGCACCAAGACCCAAAGACGCGCCTGTTCATGGATTTCCTGACCGAACGCATGGCCGGAACCGTGCGGAACGAGGAAACAAGGGCAGGGCGCTCCCGCCCCTGATGTCGCCTGCGGCGATCAGGGTTGGGCCCGGCGCCGCTGACGCGGCGCGGTTGCGTTGCTTGATATCCGTTTTGGCTTCATCTATGGGCGCGCGTTTTCTGATGGCGCCATCCGCAGCGCGTGCAGCGCACGCGCTGCCGCGCCCAACCTGTTTGGCTGCATCTTGGATGCAGGCAAATGGGGCGGGAGCGCTGCCGGTTCAGCTGCCGCGGTAGGTGGAGTACCCGAAGGGGGAAAGCAGAAGGGGGACGTGGTAATGCGCGTCGCCCTCGCTGATGCCAAAGCGGATCGGGATCTGGTCCAGGAAAAGCGGGTCCTTCAGCCCCAAACCCAGCCCCCGCAAATAGTCCCCGGCGTGAAAGACCAGCTCATAGGTTCCGGTGGCAAACGCCCCGGCGGGCAGGATTGGCGCATCCGTGCGGCCATCCGCGTTCGTGTGCATTTCGGCCAGCTTCTCAGGCGCATCGGCGTCCATGCGAAACAGCTCGATCCGCAGGCCGCTGGCGGGGCAGCCCCGAGCGGTGTCCAGAACATGGGTGGTCAGAAAGCCGGTCATGGCGTGCTCCGTTTGGGTTTTCCCATTTCTGCCCCAATCCCGCAGCCCGTGCAAATCCGCCCGATTTGAGAGTGTTTTCGGATATTTTTGGAAAACCGGCGCAATCTTGTGATTTACAAGAAGGCAGACTTCGGAGGACAGGCATGAACAGATATCCGCGCGACATGATCGGCTATGGGGCGACACCGCCCGCAGCGAACTGGCCCGGCGGCGCGAAGATCGCGGTACAGATCGTGTTGAACTATGAGGAAGGCGGGGAAAACTGCCTGCTGCATGGGGACGCGGCGTCCGAGGCGTTCCTGTCCGAAATCGTCGGCGCCCAGCCCTGGCCCGGCCAGCGGCACTGGAACATGGAATCGATCTATGAATACGGGTCGCGCGCCGGGTTCTGGCGGTTGCACCGATTGCTGAAGGACCTGCCGATCACCGTCTATGGGGTGGCCTCGGCGCTGGCGCGGTCTCCCGAACAGGTTGCCGCGATGAAGGGCGCGGGGTGGGAAATCGCGTCACACGGGCTGAAGTGGATCGATTACAAGGACACCCCGGCGGAATTGGAAGCACAGCATATGGCAGAGGCCATCCGCCTGCACACCGAGGTGGTGGGAGAGGCCCCGCGCGGCTGGTACACGGGTCGCTGTTCAGACCAGACCGTGCGTCTGGCGGCGCAAACCGGTCAGTTCGACTATGTGGCCGACAGCTATGCCGATGATCTGCCCTATTGGAGCGACTTCGGCGACCGCCAACAGCTGATCGTACCCTATACGCTGGACACCAATGACATGCGTTTCGCGGCGCCGCAGGGGTTCAATTCCGGTGATCAATTCTTTGCCTATCTGCGCGACAGCTTTGATGCGCTTTATGCCGAAGGCGAGGCGGGCGCACCGAAGATGCTGTCGGTCGGTCTGCATTGCCGCTTGGTGGGGCGCCCGGGACGCATCATGGCGTTGAAGCGCTTTCTGGAACATGCGCAGTCCCACGCGGGGGTTTGGTTTGCCACCCGGTTGCAGATCGCGCAACACTGGGCCAGGGAACATCCGCCACAAACGCATCCGCGTCCGACGGGCTGGAGCCGCGACGATTTCATTGCCAGGCTGGGCGGGATCTTCGAACATTCCGCCTGGATTGCCGAGCGCTGTTTCGATCTGGAGCTGGGCCCGGCCCACGACCGGGCGGACGGGCTGCACAATGCGATGTGCCGGGTGTTCCGATCCGCCAGCGCCGAGGACCGTCTGGGGGTGCTTTGTGCGCACCCGGATCTGGCAGGCAAGCTGGCACAGGCCAAACGCTTGACGGCGGAAAGCACGGCGGAACAGGCGTCTGCCGGGCTGGATGCGCTGACGGATGAGGAGCGGGAGGCCTTCACCCGGCTCAACAGCAGCTACACCGCCAAGTTCGGCTTTCCTTTCATCATCGCGGTGCGCGATCATGACAAGGCGTCGATCCTGGCGGCCTTCCAGCGCCGCGTGGGGCAGACGCGGGAGGTCGAATTTGCCGAGGCCTGCCGCCAGGTCGAACGCATCGCCCAGTTCCGGTTGCGGGACCTGTTGGAGGGATGACGCGGCAGATTGTCATTCAGCCCCTGACGCGGGCGGCCTTTGCGCGCTTCGGGGATGTGATCGATTGCGCCGGGGATCCGGACAAGATCATCAATCAGGGGCAATGCGGACGGTATCACGACCGGGCGCAGCTGGAGTTTGCGGACGGCCGCGCGGGGGTCAGCCTGTTCAATGCCGAACCCCGCAGCCTGCCCTATCGGCTGGAGATGGTGGAACGGCATCCCGAGGGATCCCAGTGTTTCATCCCGATGGGTGGGAAGGGCTTTCTGGTGATCGTCGCTCCGGATGTGGAGGGGCGGCCTGGCACACCACTGGCATTTCTGACCGAGCCGGGGCAGGCGGTGAATTTTCACCGCGGCACATGGCATGGGGTGCTGACGCCGCTGCAGGCTCCGGGTCTGTTTGCGGTGGTGGATCGGATCGGGCCGGGGGCGAACCTGGAAGAGGTCTGGTTCGAGGAGCCCTATCTGATTGTCCCGGCCTGAGGGGGCTCCCGCCCGTTGGTGCAGCACCTGCCGGTGCAGCGCCCCCGGTTGGGCCCGGCTCGGATCTCCTGCGGAGCTCCGAGCCTGACGCACCCCTGATCAGCCGGAGGCCATCAGGTGGGCCACGTCCAGCATACGCGCCGAAAAGCCCCATTCGTTGTCGTACCAGCCAAAGACCCGCAGCTGTCGATCGGCGGCCATGCGGGTTTCGGGTCCGGCGATGACCAGCGATTCCGGGCGTGCCCGAAGGTCCGAGGATACCAGCGGAAGATCGGTCCAGCCCAGAACGGGGGAGGCGTCCACGGCAGACCGCAGCGCCTGATCCAGCGCCGCCTGATCCATCGGATTGGCCAGGCTGACCACCAGATCAACCGCCGATACGCTGGCGGTGGGCACCCGCACCGCGGCGCCGGTGATCCGGCCCTTCAGATGCGGCAGGATGTCGTCCACCAGATGGGTGGCCGATGAGGTGGTGGGCACCATCGACAGTGCGCCTGCGCGCGAGCGGGCAAAATCCCCGCGCGGCGCATCGACCATCGGTTGCGAGTTCGTATAGCAGTGGATCGTGGTCATATGCGCAGAGGCGATGCCCGCGATTTCATCGATCACCCGGACCAGCGGGGTCAGGGCGTTGGTGGTGCAGGAAGCGTTGGACACGATATGCGCGCCGTTGAGACGGTCCTCATTCGCGCCCAGCACCACGGTCAGTTCCGCCGCCGGTGAGGGGCCGGAAATCAGCACTTTGCGCGCGCCCGCCGCCAGACCGCGTTCTGCAACATCCGAGGTGCGGGCGATGCCGGTGCATTCCAGCACCAGATCGACATCCGTCAGATCGACGTCGCGCAGGTTCTGCGCATGACTGAACGGGATGCGACGCCCCATGACGCAGAGCGCATCGCCGTCCTGCGTCACCGGATGGGGAAACGGGCCAAAGGTGCTGTCATAGGCAAACAGATAGGCGCACATGTCCAGCGGCGCGATATCGTTGATCCGCACCACCTCGATGCCATCTCCACGCGGCGTGGTCAGGATCTGCCGCAGGATGGCGCGGCCAATACGGCCGAATCCGTTGATTGCTACTTTCATGGGCAAGATATGGCAGGGCTTCTGACCGGGCTCAATGAAAACCCCGGCCCCTGTGATCACGATTTCCGGGCCGGTGTTTCAGTTTCTCAAATGCAAGGGGATATCCGTCAATTTCACCTGACTTTGCGGCAAGCGTGCGAAAACGGGGCGGGCGGGAGCGGTGCTAAAAACAGTTCGGGGCCGCCCTTCAGGGCGCTTTTCTACAGTGTCAGCGGCATATGCCGGTTCACATCCTTGTAGAGAAGATAGCGGAACCGCGATGGGCCGCCGGCATAACAGGCCTGCGGGCAGAAGGCCCTGAGCCACATGAAATCCCCGGCCTCAACTTCGACCCAGTCCTGGTTCAGGCGATAGACGGCCTTGCCCTCCAGCACGAAGAGCCCGTGTTCCATGACATGGGTTTCGGCAAAGGGGATGGTGCCGCCGGGTTCGAAGGTGACGATGGTGACATGCATGTCATGGCGCATGTCTTCGGGGTCCATGAAGCGGGTGGTCGCCCATCGCCCTTCGGTGCCGGGCATGGCGTTTGGCGTGATCTCAGCCTCATTGGTGACGAAGGCCGCCGGTTTCTCCAGACCGGGGGCGGGCTGCCAGGCCTTGCGGATCCAGTGGAAGCCACAGGTCGCGGCAGACGTGTTCGCAACGCTCCAACGCGCGCCCGCGGGGATATAGGCAAAGCCGCCCGGGGTCAGAACGTGCTGGGCCCCGTCGATGGTCAGGGACAAGGTGCCCGACGTGACAAAAAGCGCCGATTGCGCCGCTGCATCGCTTTCGGGGGTGTCCGATCCCCCCTCGGGCGACAGCTCGACAATGTACTGCGAGAAGGTTTCGGCAAATCCGCTGAGCGGGCGGGCGATGACCCACATGCGCATGCCGGTCCAGCCGGGCAGGAAAGACGTCACGATATCGCGCATGGTGCCGCGGGGGATCACCGCGTAGGCATCGGTGAACATCGCGCGGTCCGTCAGCAGCTGTTCCTGACCCGGATGTCCTCCGGTGGGGGTGTAGTAATTCGCCATGCCTGTCTCCCGTGACCCTTTGCGCTGAATGTGCGGTCAAATCCGCCTGTCTTCCAAGATCGGTAAAGACGACAGCATCTTTTGAGGTTTTTTGAAGATCGCCGGGGCAGGCCGTCTTCAGGTGGTGCGCGCGATCCCGGCCTGCTGCAGCCCGGCGGCGGCAAGGCTCAGATGCGCTGCGATCTGGTCGATGCGCTCCCGGCTCAGGCCAAGACTGGCGGTGGAGCTGCCGACGACCAGCGGGAAGGCATCGCTGCCGGTGACCGGCACGGCGATGCCGGTGATGCCCGCCTCAAACTCCCCATCCGACAGGCAAAGGCCGGTTTCTGCGGCGTGCGTTACCTGATCGGAGATCTGCTGCGGATCGGGCAGGGATTGGGGCGTGTGCAGCGTCAGCGGTATGCGCTGGATCAGCTCGGACCGGGCGTTTTGGGGCAGGGTGGCCAGCAACATCCGGCCCAGGCTGGTGTGCAGCACCGGCAGGCGGGAGCCAGCGGTGAAGCCATAGGAGATGGGCGCGTCGCTGGTGGTGGACTGGGCCAGCAAGAGCACGCTGTGTCCGTCCAATGTGGCCAAGGTGATTTCCGCGCCCAGCTGTTTGGCATGGTGATTGAGCACGGGCTGAACCAGCCGCCCGAACCGGTTGCCCTGCAAGAAGGCCCCGGCCGGGACCAGCACCTTTGGGGTCAGCTCCAGCAGGCGCCCGTTCTGGCGCAGGTAACCGGCCTGAACCAGCGTCATCGCCCCGCGACGGGCGGTGGCACGGTCCTGAGCGGTGCGCCGGGCCAGCTCGGCCAGGGTCATGGCCGGGGTGTCGGCATCAAAGGCTTCGAGGATCGCAAGACCCTTGGCAAAACTGGCTGAGACGCTGCGATCTTGGGGTTGGGTCGGCACAGAAGGATCCAATGCTTGCGAGCAAAGCTTGACAGGGGCAGCAGGGCTGCGCCACGGTGGTCGTATAGCAATCATAATGTGCGTTTTGCGCACTTTCGTCAAGCCGGGAGAGCCAGATGATCAGCCAGGAACTCAATGACAGCCTGACACGTGTGGGGCCGGGATCCGATGCAGGGGAGGTGCTGCGCAGGTACTGGCAGCCCGCGGCCCTGTCCGATGAACTGCAGCAGGGGCGTCCGGTCGTGCCGGTTCGCCTGCTGGGCGAGGACCTGGTTCTGTTCCGCGATACCGAAGGCAAGCTGGGGCTGATCGGGCGGCGCTGTCCGCACCGGGGGGCCGACATGTGTTTCGGCCGACTGGAGGACAACGGCCTGCGCTGCCCCTTCCACGGGTGGCATTTCAATCGCGACGGGCAATGTGTGGAACAGCCCGGCGAGCCCGAAGGCTCGCGCATGCATGAACAGATCCGCTCCACCGCCTATCCGGTGGTGGAACGGAACGGAATCGTCTGGGCCTACATGGGGCCGGGAGAGCCGCCGGCCTTCCCGGATTTCGACTGTTTCCGCGCCCCCGACACCCATGTGTTTGCCTTCAAGGGCTTGTGGGAGTGCAATTGGTTGCAGGCGATGGAGGTTGGCATCGACCCCGCACATGCGTCCTTCCTGCACCGCTTCCTGAAGGATGAGGATCCCGCAGACAGCTATGGCAAGCAGTTCCGCGACAAGGCCGCCAATACCGAGATCCCGATGACCCGGCTTCTGCGGGAATATCCGCGGCCCGAGATTCAGGTGGATGATACCGACTATGGGCTGAAGCTGACCGCGCTGCGGCACATGGAAGATGGGCGCATCCATGTGCGCGTCACGCATCAGATCTTCCCCGAAGCGATCTGCATCCCGATGTCGCGTGAGATGACGATCACCCAGTGGCACGTTCCGATCGATGACGAAAACTGCTATTGGTACGCGATGTTCACCAGCTTCGACACTCCGGTCAACAAGGAGCTCATGCGCGAGCAGCGGCTCAAAGAGCACCGGTTGCCCGACTATGCGCCGCTCAAGAATGCGCGCAACAACTATGGCTATGACCCCGCCGAACAGGCCAGCGAGACCTATACGGGCATGGGGCTGGACATCAACGTGCACGATCAGTGGGCGGTGGAAAGCATGGGGGCCATTCAGGACCGCACGCAGGAACATCTGGGCAAGACGGATGTCGGGATCATTCGCAACCGCCGCAAGCTGCGCGCGGCCATCGCCGCAGTCAAGGACGGCAAGGAGCACGAGCTGCCGATGCGCAACGGGTTGGATGTGACCACCCTGCGCGGACCGGTGTCCAACGACGCGATCGCCAGCGACGGCGATTGGGCCCGCGCGACGGCAGAAAGCGATGCGGCCCGGCGTGCGGCCTGTCCCTGGGGTGCCGAAGTTTGAGTGGAGATCTGAAGACCGGTCCTCTGGCCTGCATGGGGCTGCTCGGCCCGGCCGAGTGTGACGCCGCCGAGGCGGTTCTGGCGCAGATGGAGGCCGCCGGAACCGAAACCCTGCGGTTGCTCTTTGCCGATCAGCATGGGATCCTGCGGGGTAAGACGCTGGTCCGTTCTGCCGCGCGCAGCGCCTTTGAGGCGGGGGTGAAAGTCCCCTCCACGCTGCTGTTGAAAGACACCTCTCACCGCACTGCGTTCGATGTGTGGGACCAGGAGGGGCAAAGCCCCATGGAGGGCGCCAGTGATGTTTTGCTGGTGCCGGTCCCGTCGAGTTTCCGCATTTTGCCGTGGTCGCGCCATTCCGCGATGATGCTGTGCGGTGTGGTCGGGGCCAATGGTGCGCCTTTGCCCTTCTGTTCGCGCCGGATTCTGTGTCTGGCGCAGGACCGGTTGGCCGCCGAGGGTTTGGTGGCAAAGATCGGGCTGGAGGTGGAGTTCCACATCTTTGATCGCGTGGATCCGGCCCTGTCGCATGCGCAATCGACAATGCCGGGACTGCCGGTGGAGACGCGCAACCTGACCCAGGGCTACCAGTTCCTGACCGAAACACGTTATGCCGAGGCCGAGGACATCCTGGACGTGATCCGCCGGGCGGCGCAGGACATGGGGATGCCGGTGCGGACCGTCGAGATTGAAATGGGGCCAAGCCAGTTCGAGTTCACCTTCGACCCGTCCGATCCGATGACGCAGGCCGACACGATGGTGATGTTCCGCACCATGGTAAAGGAAATCTGCGCGGCGCGGGGGCTCCATGCCAGCTTCATGGCCAAGCCCAAGCTGGACAATGTGATGGCCAATGGCTGGCACATCCATCAATCGGTTCAGAGCCTGTCGGACGGGCGCAACCTGTTTGCGCCGGATGAACCGGGCGAGCTGACACCGCAGGCCAGCGGCTGGATTGCCGGCCTGCTGGATCACGCGGCAGAAAGCGCGCTGCTGACCACACCGACCGTCAATGGCTACAAGCGGTATCAGCCCTACCAGCTGGCCCCGAACCGCATTCAGTGGGGGCATGACAATCGCGGCGCGATGATCCGCGCCCTGATGAACCCCGATGACCCGGCCAGCCGCATTGAAAACCGGGCACCGGACAGCACCGCCAACCCCTATCTGGCGATCGCGGCACAGCTGATTGCAGGGCTTGAAGGGGTAACGGGCGGGCATGTGGCCCCAGCGCCGACGCGCTCACCCTATGAGGGGGACGCTGCGCAGCTTCCGACCAGCCTTGGCACCGCCATCGACGCCTTCGCCGGGTCGCGACTCTATCGCCGGGCGCTGGGGGATGAATTTGTCGACTACCTTGTGACTCTGAAGAAATTTGAGTGGGAGCGATATCTTATTACTGTGAGTGAGTGGGAACAGAACGAATATTTCAATCTGTTCTGACGGGGCCCTCCGGCCGACTGGCCGGGGGGTGTTCCTTGCCCTTTTTCTGACCGGAAAGAAGGGGTTCTACCGTATTCTGGCTTGAGCGATTGTATCCGACGGGATACCGTATTGCCGTGTATGAGGGAGAACCGGCTTGCCCGCGCAATGCCCGGTGCCGAAGGAGCAACCGCCCCGGAAACTCTCAGGCCAAAGGGACCGAATACGCAGTCTAAACTCTGGAGAGTAGCGCGCTCTGCGCTCGCCGAAGGGATAACGATCTCAGGCCAAAGGACAGAGGGGGCATCGCTTGGCGTGACCGGGGTGTCACGCCGGAAATGATGCCGGGCTGATCCATCCACCATGCGATGCGTTTGCCTGACCACAAGGGGGACGCATGGCCGATCTTCTCAGAACGCCGCTTTACGACCTGCACCTGGAGCTTGGGGGCAAAATGGTCGGCTTTGCCGGCTACGACATGCCTGTGCAGTTTGCCGGGATCATGTCCGAACACACCCATACAAGAACCAAGGCCGGGCTGTTTGATGTCAGCCACATGGGGCAGGTGTTGCTGAAGGGGCCGTCCTATCAGCAGATCGCGGAAGCGTTCGAAACACTGGTGCCGATGGATGTGCTGGATCTGGAGGAAGGGCGTCAACGCTACGGCCTGTTCACCAATACGCAGGGCGGGATCGAAGACGACCTCATGTTTGCCAACCGGGGCGATCACCTGTTCCTTGTCGTGAATGCAGCCTGCAAGGCGGCCGACATTGCCCATATGAAGGCAACGCTGGACCCCTCCATTTCGGTTGAGCCGGTGACCGATCGCGCGCTTCTGGCCCTTCAGGGGCCTGCCGCCGAGGCGGTGTTGTCCGATCTGGTGCCGCAGGTGGCAGAGATGCGCTTCATGGATGTGGGCGTGTTCGACTGGTCCGGTTGCGATCTCTGGGTTTCGCGCTCGGGCTACACCGGCGAGGACGGGTATGAGATCTCTGCCCCCGCGGCGCAGGCCGAAGCGCTGGCACGCGCCTTGCTGGCGCATGAGGATGTGGAGCCCATCGGGCTGGGCGCACGCGACAGCCTGCGTCTGGAAGGCGGGCTCTGTCTGTACGGTCATGATATCGACCAGACCACGCGCCCGATCGAAGCGGGGCTGGGCTGGGCGATCCAGAAAACCCGCCGACCGGGCGGCGCGCGGGCCGGGGGTTTTCCCGGCGCGCAGCATGTCTTTTCCGATATGGCCGGGGGGCCTCTGCGCCGGCGGGTTGGTCTGCGCCCCGAAGGCCGGGCACCGATGCGCGAAGGGGTTGAACTCTATGCCGACGCCGAAGGCGGCCAGCCCATTGGCCAGATCACTTCGGGCGGGTTTGGCCCCACTGTCGGTGGCCCCGTCGCGATGGGCTATGTGCCGGTGGATCTGTCGGATCCCGGCACCCGAATTTATGGCGAGCTGCGCGGCAAGCGCCAGCCCGTCATCGTGGCACCGCTGCCTTTCGTGGCGGCCGGTTTCAAACGCTAATCACACTCCACAAGGGATGAAGAACAATGAAATACACCGAAGAACATGAATGGCTGCTGCCCGAAGAAGACCTGATCGTCGTGGGCATCACGGCCCATGCGGCCGAGCAGCTGGGCGATGTCGTCTTCGTGGAACTGCCCGAGGTCGGCACCGAGGTCAGTAAGGATGACGAGATCGTGGTGATCGAGTCGGTCAAAGCCGCCTCTGACATCCTGGCGCCGCTGGACGGAGAAATTGTCGAGGTGAACGAAGCCCTTGCGGACAATCCGGGCAAGGTCAACGAAGATCCGACCGGCGATGCATGGTTCTTCAAGATGAAGCCGTCGGACCTGTCGCCGATGGACGACTACATGGACGAAGCCGGTTACAACGACTTCATCAGCTAAACCATGGTGGTCGCGCGCCTTGTCGCCCACCAGACGTCCGATGGCCCTGCGAAGGCGGCGGCGGACCTGGGTTGGATCTGTACGCTGGCGGGGGGAACGACCCGCCAGCCGATCCAGCTGAACCTTGCCCGCGAAGACGGGGCCGGACCAAAGCGTCCGGCCGTGTCCCAACAGGTTGACCACCTGGAACCCCTCCCGGACCGCGCGACCCGCTTATCTGCGTGATCCGTCGGGCAACCTGATCACTGTTTTGACCCATGCGTCTGCCGGCGCAGCTTGAACCGAGGTAGCTATGCCTTTCACACCCACCGACTATCTTCCTTATGATTTTGCCAATCGGCGCCACATCGGCCCGTCCCCCGAAGAGATGACCGACATGCTGAAGGTGGTCGGGGCGGACAGTCTGGACGCTCTGATAGATGAGACGGTTCCGGCCTCGATCCGACAGGAGGCCGCATTGGAGTTCGGGCGGCCGCTGAGCGAGCGTGAGCTGCTGTTCCACATGCGTGAGGTCGCGGGTCGCAACGTGCTGATGACATCACTGATCGGCCAGGGCTACCACGGGACGGTGACGCCGCCTGCGATCCAGCGCAATATCCTTGAAAACCCCGCCTGGTACACGGCTTATACCCCTTACCAGCCCGAAATCTCGCAAGGCCGGCTTGAGGCGCTGCTGAATTTCCAGACGATGATCAGCGATCTGACCGGGCTGGAGATTGCCAATGCGTCGCTGCTGGATGAATCCACGGCCTGCGCCGAAGCGATGACCATGGCGCAGCGGATCTCGAAATCCAAATCCAAGGCGTTTTTCGTGGATCGGGACTGCCACCCGCAGAATATCGCGGTGATCCAGACCCGCGCGGCGCCGCTGGGGATCGAAGTGATCGTGGGCAACCCGGACAAGATGGAAGCGGACAAGGTGTTTGGCGCGCTGTTCCAGTACCCCGGCACCTATGGCCATGTGCGCGACTATACCGACCACATCGCCCGGCTGCATGAGCACAAAGCCGTGGGCGTGATCTCGGCCGATCCGCTGTCGCTGACCCTGCTCAAGGAACCGGGACAGATGGGCGCCGATATCGCCGTGGGGTCAACCCAGCGGTTTGGCGTTCCGATGGGGTATGGGGGGCCGCACGCTGCCTATATGGCGACGCGTGATGCGCACAAGCGGGCGATGCCGGGACGGATTGTCGGCGTGTCGATCGACGCGCGCGGCAACAAGGCCTATCGTCTGGCCCTTCAGACCCGCGAACAGCACATCCGCCGGGAAAAGGCGACCTCCAATGTCTGCACGGCGCAGGCACTGCTGGCGGTCATGGCGTCGATGTATGCGGTGTTCCATGGCCCCAAGGGGTTGAAGGCGATTGCCCAGCGGATCCACCGCAAGACCGTGCGCATGGCCCGCGGGCTGGAAGAGGCCGGGTTCAAGGTGGATCCCCGCAGCTTCTTTGACACGATCACCGTGGATGTGGGGCCGTTGCAGGCGGCAGTGCTGAAATCGGCGGTGGATGAAGGCATCAATCTGCGCAAGGTCGGGGAAACCCGCGTTGGCATCACGCTGGATGAAACCACCCGTCCGGAAACCATCGAAGGCGTGTGGCGGGCCTTCGGGATCGTGCGCAAGGACGAAGATTTCGCGCCAGAGTACCGGGTGCCGCAGAACATGCACCGCCGGACCGATTTCCTGACCCACCCGATTTTCCACATGAACCGGGCCGAGACCGAGATGATGCGCTACATGCGCCGTCTGGCAGATCGTGATCTGGCGCTGGATCGCGCGATGATCCCGCTGGGCTCTTGCACCATGAAGCTGAATGCGGCGGCAGAGATGATGCCGCTGACCTGGCCCGAGTTCGCCCACATGCATCCCTTTGCGCCCGGTAACCAGGCGCAGGGCTATGCCGAGCTGATTGCGGATCTGTCGGACAAGCTGTGCCAGATCACCGGCTATGATGACATCTCGATGCAGCCGAACTCTGGCGCGCAGGGGGAATATGCCGGGCTTCTGACCATCGCGGCCTATCACCGGGCCCGGGGCGAGGGGCACCGCAACATCTGTCTGATCCCGATGTCGGCGCATGGCACGAACCCGGCCTCGGCCCAGATGGTCGGCTGGAAGGTCGTGCCGGTGAAATCGGCGGACAATGGGGACATCGACCTGGACGATTTCCGCGAAAAGGCGGCGAAACACGCCGACAATCTGGCCGGGTGCATGATCACCTATCCCTCGACTCATGGCGTGTTCGAGGAGACGGTGCATGACGTCTGCCGGATCGTGCATGACGCAGGTGGTCAGGTCTATATCGACGGGGCCAACATGAACGCCATGGTGGGCCTGTCGCGGCCCGGCGATCTGGGCGGCGATGTCAGCCACCTGAACCTGCACAAGACCTTTGCCATTCCCCATGGCGGCGGCGGTCCCGGTATGGGGCCGATCGGGGTCAAGGCGCATCTGATCCCGCATCTGCCCGGCCACCCGGAAACCGGTGGCGGCGAGGGCTCTGTTTCGGCGGCGCCCTGGGGGTCGGCGTCGATCCTGACGATCAGCTGGGCCTATGTGCTGATGATGGGGGGCGCTGGCCTGACCCAGGCAACGAAGGTGGCGATCCTGAATGCCAACTACATCGCCAAGCGGTTGGAAGGCGCCTATGACGTTCTCTACAAGGGCCCGACCGGCCGGGTTGCGCATGAGTGCATCCTGGACACCCGCCCGTTTGCCGACCGGGCCGAGGTCAGCGTGGATGATGTGGCCAAGCGGCTGGTCGACAGCGGCTTCCATGCGCCCACCATGTCCTGGCCTGTGGCCGGTACGCTGATGGTGGAGCCGACGGAGTCGGAGACCAAGGCCGAACTGGACCGTTTCTGCGATGCGATGCTGTCGATACGGGCCGAAGTCGATGCCATCGAGGCCGGAGAGCTGGACGCTGAAAACAACCCCCTGCGCAACGCCCCGCACACGGTCGAGGATCTGGTTGGCGAATGGACCCGTCCCTACAGCCGTGAACAGGGCTGCTTCCCGCCGGGGGCTTTCCGGGTGGACAAATACTGGCCGCCGGTGAACCGGGTCGACAATGCCTGGGGCGATCGTCACCTGGTCTGCACCTGCCCCCCGATGGAAGAATACGCCGAAGCGGCGGAATAAATGCGAAAAGGGCGGATCCTCTGATCCGCCCTTTTTGGTGTGTGTCGCGTACGGCGCCCGCGCGGGTCAGTAGCCCTTGGAGCGGTCCACCTCATGCAGCAACGCCTCACCGCGTTGCAGGCGCTGATAGTTCTGGGCCACGTCCTTCATCGCGTCCCCCAGGTGCCAGCCAGAGACATGTGGCGTGATCGTCACGCCCGGATGTTGCCAAAGCGGGCTGCTGGCGGGCAGGGGCTCTTCGGACACAACGTCCAGCACCGCATGGCCGATCGGGCCGGCGTCCAGTGCAGCGCATAGGGCGGCCTCGTCAACCAGATCGCCCCGACCTGCGTTGATCAGCGTGCTGCCGGGCTTCATGGCCGGCAGCGTTGCCTCTCCGATCAAGCCACGCGTCTCTGCGGTGGAGGGCAGGATGGCGCAGACATAGTCGCAAAGGCCCAGCATGGGGGCCAGCGCGTCGGCCCCGTGATGGCAGGTGACCCCGTCGATCTGCTTTGGCGAGCGCGCCCAGCCATGCACCTGATATCCCATCATCTGCATCAGCTTGGCGGTCAGCCCGCCGATGTGACCCAGCCCCAGAACACCGACCACGGTCTTGTGCGCCTCGCGCGGCCCCTTGGGCGACCAGCGCGAGTGCGCCTGCTCTTCGGCGTGAAACAGCATGTTGCGCTGTTCACGCAGCACATAGGCCAGGCAGTATTCGGCGATTTCCTGCGCCGGTTGCATGGGCTTCAGACGGGCGACGCGGATCTCCGGCCCAAGTGCCGGATGCTGAACGATGGTTTCCACCCCCGCGCCAAGCTTCTGTACCAGCGCCAGATTCGGCAATTGCGCGGGCAATGCGGGATCTAGCGTCGAGGCCGCCAGCATCGTCACATCCGACAGCGGTCCCTGATCCCGCGATGTGCGGATGTCCGCCTCCGGAATCATCGGGCGCAGGTCCTGCGCCAGTTCCTCAGCGGTCATCCAGCCGCTCTGGCCGATATCGATCAGCAATGCCATTGGTGTCCTCCTCGTCATCTGTCCGGTCCGCATTGCGGAATTACGTTCCGTCATGGCCGGTAGACATCCTGAGGCCGAATAAGCCATGGTTTTTACAAAAGGCAAAGCAGGAAATTTGCCCATTTCACATGCGTTTGGGAGGCGCGTCATTCATGGATATGTCATTCGTTCTCAGAGAAGAAAACCGCAAGCTTCTGGATCAGGTCACGGACATGATCCGCGATGAAATCATGCCGCTGGAAGAGGAATACCAGGCCGAGATTGCCAAGGGCGACCGCTGGACCTTTACCGAGCGCCAGACCGAAATCCTGGAAGGTCTGAAACAGAAGGCCCGGTCGCGCGGGCTGTGGAATTTCTGGCTGACGGATTCGGAACGCGGCTTTGGTCTGAGCACCGTGGAATACGCCTATTTCGCTGAACAGATGGGCAAGACCCCACTGGGGGCCGAGGTGTTCAACTGCTCTGCGCCCGATACCGGCAACATGGAAGTGTTCGAACGCTATGGCACCGAGGCGATGAAGGAGGAATGGCTGGCGCCGCTGCTGGAGGGCAAGATCCGCTCGGCCTATCTGATGACGGAACCCGATGTGGCCAGCTCGGACGCCACCAACATCTCGATGTCCTGTGTGCGGGATGGCGATGACTATGTGCTGAACGGCGAAAAATGGTGGTCCTCCGGTGCCGGGGATCCGCGCTGCAAAGTCTATATCGTCATGGTCAAGACAGGGGGCGAGGAGCTGCCGGTGCACAAACGGCAGTCCATGATCGTGGTTCCCGCCGGGGCACCCGGCATTGAAATCCTGCGCCCGATGGAAGTCTACGGCCACGATGATGCGCCGCATGGGCATATGCACATCCGCTTCACCAATGTTCGTGTCCCGGCCGAAAACATTCTGCTTGGCGAAGGCCGCGGGTTCGAGATTGCCCAGGGCCGTCTTGGCCCCGGCCGGATCCATCACTGCATGCGGGCCGTCGGTCAGGCCGAGATTGCGCTGGAGCGCATGTGCAAGCGGTCGCTGCAACGGGAGGCGTTTGGCAAGAAGCTGGCGCAGCTTGGGGCCAATTATGACATCATCGCGGAATGTCGGATGGAGATCGAAATGGCCCGGCTTCTGTGTCTGAAAGCCGCCTGGTACATGGATCAGGGCGATGCGCGCGCCGCAGCGCCGTGGATTTCGCAAATCAAGGTGGTCGCGCCGCGTATGGCCTTGAAAGTCATTGATGAGGCGGTGCAGATGTTTGGCGGGCAGGGGGTCAGCCAGGACACACCATTGGCCATCGCCTGGACCCACGTGCGGACGCTGCGTCTGGCGGATGGCCCCGACGCGGTCCATCGCCGTCAGATCGCGCGGGCCGAACTGCGTAAACACACACAGGAAAAGGTGTGACCAAACATGTCCAGCGTGGCCTATTTCACCCAGGCGGAAGAGACGCTTTTTGTCGGCAATGACCCCGCACGCGGCCCCTGGTCGCCTGATCATTGCCACGCCGGACCGGTGACCGGGCTGGTGGCCCGCGCGGCAGAGCGTGAGGTCGGGCCGGAAAAGATGCTGACTCGGCTGACGCTGGATGTTTTGCGCCCGCTGCCCCTCACCGGGTTGCGGGTGACGGCCCAGACCGTGCGCCACACCCGAACCCTGGCCACGACGCGGGTGGAGGTGCATGATCTGGAAGGCACGCTTTGTGTGCAGGCCACCTCCATGCATCTGGTGCGCAAGTCCTTGGGCGAGGTGCCAACCGCCCGAGTGGAGCCGATCCGCCTGGAGGATGCAGAACCGGGGCCGTCGCTGATGATCGGCGGGCTGCATGACAAGCCGATGTTCGGACATTTCAATGAGATGGCCTTTCCAAAGGGGCAGGAGATGAAACCCGGCCCCAAGGCCGTGTGGATGAAGGTGCCGCCTCTGCTGGAGAACGAACAGCAGTCCCCGATCCAGTCCATGTGCGCACTGGCGGATTGCGGCAACGGCATTTCGTGGAACGAACCGCCTGTGCGCTTCGGCTTCATGAACACGGATCTGACGCTGCAGATCCACCGCGAACCAGAAAGCGAATGGCTGGCGTCGGATGCGCTGTCACATTGGCATGGCAATGGGGTCGGCATGTCGCAGGCCGTACTGCATGACACCAAGGGGCCCGTCGCGGTGGCGTTGCAGACTTTGGTCCTGCACCCGGTGAAGCCCAAATCCTGACGCGCGTGTCATCGGCACAAAGCTGCTGGTTGCCGGGTTTTCAGGGACGGTCGGTGATTGTCTGCCCAACCCGGCCCCGTTAGGGTGCGCCTATGCGTCTGTTTCTTGCTTCTCTGTCCCTTGTTCTTGCGCCGGTTATGGCGCCGGCCCACCCGCATGTGTTCATCGACACGGGCGTTGAACTTCTGGTCGATCCGGAGGGGCGGCTGACCCATGTGCGCGTGACCTGGGCCTATGATGAGCTTTATTCCCTGCTGGTTCTGGAAGATCAGCGGCTGGACAATGACATGGACGGTGTGCTCAGCCCGGGCGAAGAGGCGCGGCTCAAGGGCTTTGATGCGCAATGGCTGGAGGACTATGACGGCGATCTGGTGGTTGTCGGAGCGAATGGGAAAGTTGCCCTGTCGCGTCCTGTCGATGCCACCGCCACGACGGAAGACGGGCGGATCGTGACCACCCATCTGCGCGCGGTCGAAGGCCCGCCGGTCAGGGTGCAGGACCTGTCCCTGAAGGCATTTGATCCCAGCTTCTACACCGCCTATGACATGACCCGTCCGGTGGTCGTGACCGGGGTGAACGGCTGTGAGCTGACGCGGTTCGAACCCGATATCGATGCCGAACTGGAGCGTATGCAGTCGTTCCTGCTGACCCTGGATGCCGATGCCGATCTTGAGGAGAACGACATTCCGATGGTTGGCGAGAATTTTGCCACGGAAATCCGCGTTTCATGTCCCGTTTCCTGATCGTTCCGGTCGCTGTTGTCTGTCTTGCGCTGCTCTGGTTCTGGTGGAGCGGGGGCTTTGACCGGCTGGCCTTCTGGGCTGCGGTAGAGCAGCGAGAGTTCCAGAACCAGATGGCCCGCGCCCTGCGCGCGGTGCGGGCGGGCAAGCCCGAAGCGTTGAGCGTCCTGCTGATGGCCTGTTTCGCCTACGGGTTTGTCCATGCTGTTGGTCCCGGCCACGGCAAGGTGCTGATTGGCGGCTATGGCGTCGGACGGCAGGTGGCGCTGCGTCGGCTGACCCTGATCAGCCTTTTTGCCAGCCTGGGGCAAGCGGTCACCGCCGTGGTTCTGGTCTATCTGGGCGTGCTGGTGTTCGAACTGTCCCGCACGCAGATGGTTGAAACGACCGAGCGGGTCATGGCACCGGTCAGCTATGCGGCGATTGTTCTGGTTGGGCTGTGGCTGCTGTTCCGGGGCCTGCGCCGGTTCTGGCGGCTGCGCCGTTCGGCCACCGGCTCGGAAGCGGCCCATCATCATCATGACCATCACCACCACGATCACGATCACCACCACCACGCCGGTGAGGTCTGTTCCGAATGCGGCCACAAACATGGCCCCACCCCCGAAGAAGCCGCGCAGGCGGGTACGGTGAAAGAGGCACTGGCTCTGATCGCAGGCATCGCCCTGCGGCCCTGCACCGGTGCGCTGTTTGTGTTGATCCTGACCTGGCAGATGGGCATCGCCTGGGCCGGGGTCGGCGGCGCTTTTGCCATGGCGCTGGGCACCGCGACAGTCACCATCCTGGTTGGCTGGGGCGCCTTCGGGATCCGCAACGGCATGTTGGCCTCAGTCGCCGGATCGCCACGGCTGGCCATTCTGGGCCCGGTGATTGAGGTTGCCGCCGGGGTGGCGGTGGTTCTGCTGGCCTCAGGTCTGCTGCTGCGCGCGATCTGAGCGCGGCCCGCCGTCAGGCGAAGGGATCGCTGGGGTATCCCACACGTGCCAGATACAGCCCGTGACCGGGGCAGACCGGACCACAGGCGGCGCGGTTCTTCGCCTCCAGCGCGTCGCGGACGTCCTCGGGTGTCCAGGATCCGGCACCGACGCGTTCCAGCGTGCCCACGAAGCTGCGGACCTGATTGTGCAGGAATGACCGCGCCCGTACGTGGAAATGGATCTCATCCCCCGACAGGCCCGGAACCCGTTCGATCCGCAGCTCATCCAGCGTCTTGACTGGGCTGGCCGCCTGGCAAATGGATGAGCGGAAGGTGGTGAAATCATGTCGCCCGACCAGCATGTCGGCCGCGGCCTGCATGGCCTCGACGTCCAGATCATGCCCGATCTGCCAGACCTGGCCCTTGTCATGGGTGGCAGGGGCGCGGCGCGGCAGCAGGCGGAACAGATACTGCCGTTCGATGGCGGAAAAGCGGGCGTGCCAGTCATCGGCAACCTGCGCGACCTGCAAAATGGCCACCGGCGCGGGCTTCAGATGGAAATTCAGCGCCTCCGACAGGCGGAACGGGTCCCAGTCCTTCTGCATGTCGCAATGGGCCACCTGTCCCAGCCCATGCACACCGGTGTCGGTGCGCCCGGCGGCGGCGATCGTGTGCTCACGGGGTTCCAGCTTGGCCAGTGCGGCCTCGATCGCGCCCTGAACCGAGGGCTGATCCTTCTGGCGCTGCCACCCGGCAAAGGGGGCGCCGTGGTATTCGACTTTCATGGCATAGCGAGGCATGACGCGCTGGTACAGCGCCATGCCCCCACGGGCAAGGGCCGACTTGCTGCTGCGCTCTGGTATCCATGGTGAGCGGTGCCTATGTTGTTGGCAGAACATGTAGAACAGGGCAGTGGTTTGGTCATTTCTTCCATAGCAGACCGTATGGTGCGGGGTGTCGAGGCGATTGGGGACGGCATTTCGGAAACCCTGTTCGAACCCACCATCCGGCTGGGCGTGACCGGGCTGGCCCGCTCAGGCAAGACGGTGTTCATCACCTCGCTGGTGGCCAACCTGCTGAACCGCGGGCGGATGCCCGGTCTGATGGCACAGCAGCAGGGCCGGATCGAAACCGTGTTTCTGCAGCCCCAGCCCGATGACACGGTTCCCCGCTTTGACTATGAGGCGCATCTGGACGCCCTGACCGGGCCGGAGCCGCATTGGCCGGACAGCACCCGCGCGGTGTCCGAACTGCGGCTCAGCTTTCGCGTGCGCCCCGGCGGGCTTCTGTCCGGCCTTCAAGGCCCGCGCGTGGTTCATCTGGATATTGTCGACTACCCGGGCGAATGGCTGCTGGATCTGGGGTTGCTGGACCGCAGCTTTGCGCAATGGTCCGAAGAGGTGCTGGGCCGTATTGCCACCCGCAGCTGCGCCGCTGATTTCCTGCACGCCGTGCAGGCGGCGGATCCCGAGGCACCGCATGACGAGGGGCAGGCGCGCAAGCTGGCCCAGCTTTTTGCGACCTACCTGCAGGATGCCCGCGCTGAAGGGTATCATGACTGTACGCCGGGCCGATTTCTGCTGCCGGGGGATCTGGAAGGCTCTCCCGTTCTCACCTTTGCCCCGCTGCCGGTGCAGGGACGCCCGTCGCGCGGCACGTTTCACCGTGAGATGGAGCGCCGTTTCGAAGCCTATAAATCGCAGGTGGTCAAACCCTTCTTCCGCGATCACTTCTCGCGCATCGACCGGCAGATCGTTCTGGTGGATGTGCTGGGCGCAATCGGCAGCGGTCCCCGCGCGGTTGAGGACATGCGCCGCGCGATGTCGGACATCCTGTCGACCTTCCGGCCCGGCCGAAATGCCTTTCTGTCTCGCCTTTTGGGCGGCAAACGGGTGGACAAGATCCTTTTTGCCGCCACCAAAGCGGACCATTTGCACCACCAGCAACACGCCAATCTGACCTCGATCATCGAGGCGTTGACCCGCGACGCCGCGGACCGAGCGCGCTTTGCCGGGGCCACCACGCAGGCGCTGGCGTTGGCATCGCTACGCGCCACAACAGAAGAGCTGCGCAGCCATGAGGGGACCGAGGTGCCCTGTGTCCGGGGGCGGTTGGAAGAGGCCGGCAGGCAAGCCGCATTTTACGCGGGAGATCTGCCGCAGGACCCTGCACATCTGCTGGCCCCGGCCCGCAAGGGCGCCGACAGCTGGCTGGACGCGGATTTTCAATCCATGCGGTTTGCCCCTGCTGAGCTGTCCCTGAAACCCGGCGACGGCCCACCCCATATCCGGCTGGACCGCGCGGCGGAATTTCTGTTCGGGGACAAGTTGTGAGCGTGGAGCTGCGCGCGGCGCGGTCCACCGATGCAGGGGCCATTGGGAACATCCTGCATGCGTTCAACCGGGATACAGCATGGATGCCTGACCTGCATTCGGCGGCGGAAACGCTGTCCTTTTGCGGTACGATGATCGACCGGGGCTGGGTCACTGTCGCCGTGGTTGGCGGCGTTGTTCGGGGCTTCATCGCCCGCGACGGGGCTGAGATCTGTTCGCTTTACGTGGCGCAGGGGGACACGGGGCAGGGGATTGGCCGTGATCTGCTGGAGGCCGCCAAACGGGATGCAGCGCGGCTGGAACTACGGACTTTTGTTGCCAACACCGGGGCTCAGCGGTTTTACCAGCGGCACGGGTTTGTCGAAGCAGGTCGTGGGGATGGGCAGGGCAACGATGAAAACCTGCCCGACATTGCCTATGTCTGGGAAAGCAAGGACCACCCGGTGAAGGGACCGAACACGTGACCAAACAGCCAATCCTGTTCGAACTGGAAGAGGACGCCGAAACCCCCGATGTGGCGCAGGCCGCACCGGTGCCTGATGTTTTGGACCGGGGAGAGACCGAACGCGCAGCGATGCGGACCGCTGCGGAATGGACCGCGCGGACGCCTTCGCGGTTGGCCCGCTGGTTCTGTGCCGTGGTGGTGGCGGTGCTTGGGGCCGTGGTATCCGTTGCGGCCTGGGATTTCGTGGTGTCGCTGCTGGATCGGTGGCCCCTTGTGGGCTGGGCGGTCACGGTGCTTCTGGCCGTCGGGGTCCTGTTGGGACTGGCGATGGCGATCCGCGAGCTGGCGGCGCTGTCCCGGTTGCGCCGGGTCGAAGGGTTCCGCGACCAAGCGGTCACCGCGCGCACCGGAGATCTGGTTGCGGCGCGGGCCTTTGGGCACAAGCTGTCGCGGTTTTATGAGGCCCGGCCCGATCTGGCCTGGGGGCGCTCCCGCTTTGCCGAGCGCGTGGATGAGGTGATGGACGCGGACGCGGTGCTTGACCTTGCCGAGCAGGAATTGCTGGTCCCGCTGGACCAGCGTGCCCTGCGCGAGGTCGAATCCGCCGCGCGGCAGGTGGCCACAGTGACTGCGCTGGTGCCGCTGGCGCTGGCCGATGTGTTCGTGGCGATGGTGTCCAGCCTGCGCATGGTACGCCATATCGCCGAGATCTATGGCGGGCGCTCCGGGCTTTTGGGGTCGTGGCGGCTGACCCGTGCCATCCTGGCGCATCTGGTGGCCACCGGCGCGGTGGCGGCGGGCGATGACCTGCTGGAACCGGTGCTGGGTGGCTCCGTTCTGAGCAAACTGTCCCGCCGCTTTGGCGAAGGCGTGGTGAATGGCGCGCTGAGCGCCCGTGTCGGCATCGCCGCAATGGAAGTCTGTCGCCCGATGCCCTTCTCCGAAGGGCGCAAGCCTCGGGCCGGAGCCGTCATCAGACGGGCGCTGACCGGTCTCTTTTCGAAAGATTCAGAATAGCACCGGAGGCGCGTCCTTGGGTTGCCGCATCGACACCACGCCGGTGCGGAAGCCTTCGCCGATCCGGTCCGCCAAGGCGCCCCAGCGGGCGGCGATGTCGGGTGTCAGTTCAGCCACCAGAACCTCATGGAACAATCCCAGCCAGACCGGGAAATGCTCGGCCTTGATGTCCGGGCGGGACACGTGGATGCGCATGGGATTGCCGTTGTAGCTGCCCTCTCGGAGGATCGCATTGCGCCAGAACCCGGCAATCTTGGCCTCATGTTCGGGCCAGTCGGTCACATGGGCGCCAAACACCGGTCCCAGATCGGGATGGACCCGCACCCGCGCATAGAACCGGGCGACAACGCGGTCGATCTCCTGGGACGTGATATCGAACTTGCGCAGCGGGTTGGGGGCTGATGTCTCGCTCATGGTCGGATCCGTTGTGAACATCTCCGCCTTAGATAGGCCGCTCTGCCGCCCGACAAAACCCCCCTTTGATCTGTTTCAAGGAGCAGGCCCGCGCTTTGAGCGATGCTGGTCCCGACGTGCCAGCCAGCGGAGGCCCCGATGCCCGAACACAGCCACGCACCCGAAGACATCGCGCGCCGCATCGGTGCGCCGCAGGGACAGGGGGTCCTCCGGGACCTGATTTATGGCGGAATAGACGGATCCGTGACCACCTTTGCCATCGTCGCCGGCGTTGCCGGGGCCGGGCTGTCGCCCTTTGTCATCGTGGCCCTTGGGCTGGCCAATGTGATCGCCGACGGCTTTTCCATGGCGGCGGGGAACTACTCTGGCACCAAGGCGGAGCTGGACAACATCAAGCGCCTGCGGGCGATCGAGCAGCGCCACATTGCCCGCTTTCCCGAAGGCGAGCGCCTGGAGGTGCGGCAGATCCTGGCACAAAAGGGTCTGAGCGGTCAGGTGCTGGAGGATGCAACTGATGCGATCACCGCAAATGAACAGACCTGGATCGCACTGATGCTGGAAGGCGAATACGGCGTGGGCGGTGTTGATCCACAGCCGATGCGGGCCGCCATTGCCACGTTTTCGGCCTTTTTGGTTGCCGGCATGATCCCGCTGTTGCCATTTCTCTTTGGTATCGCGGATGCCTTTGCGTGGTCCGTTGCCATGACGCTGGCGGTGTTCTTCGGCATCGGTGCCGCCAAGGCGCGCTGGTCGCTGACGGCATGGTGGCGCTCGGGGCTGGAAACCCTGCTGATCGGGGGCACCGCCGCCGGGATGGCCTATGCGGTGGGGACGCTCTTTGCCGGGTGATTTTCGCCGGGGCGGGCTGTGGCATATGTGCGCTTTACCCCGACGATGCCGCGTCCTATAAGGCGATCATGATGCACTATGCGGCAGTCATTATTCGAATTACGAACCCGGCGCTCTGAATAGCTGAGACGCCGGGCAAAGGTGTTTGAGACCTCACACCGACCGAACCTTACCTTTCGACACGATCATCCAAAGGACGCCACACATGTGCGCCGACACACCCGAAACCCCGGACTACAAAGACACGCTGAACCTGCCGAAAACCGATTTCCCGATGCGCGCGGGCCTGCCAAAGCGCGAGCCCGCATGGCTGGACCGCTGGGCAAAGATCGGCATCTATGACCGCCTGCGTGAGAAAGAAGGCCGGACGCCGTTCACCCTGCATGACGGCCCCCCCTACGCCAACGGGCATCTGCACATCGGTCACGCGCTGAACAAGACGATCAAGGACATGATCGTCCGCTCGCACCAGATGATGGGCCATGACGCGCGCTATGTTCCGGGCTGGGACTGTCACGGTCTGCCGATCGAGTGGAAGATTGAGGAGCAGTATCGCAAGAAGGGCAAGAACAAGGACGCGGTTCCGGTGGTGGAATTCCGCCAGGAATGCCGCGCCTTTGCCGACAAGTGGGTCGACATCCAGCGTGAGGAATTCAAGCGTCTGGGCATCACTGGCAATTGGGACGATCCCTATCTGACCATGAACTATCATGCAGAGGCGGTGATCGCCGATGAGTTCATGAAGTTCCTGATGAACGGCACGCTCTACCAGGGCTCCAAGCCCGTGATGTGGTCGCCCATCGAGCAGACCGCTCTGGCCGAAGCCGAGGTCGAGTACCACGACAAGGAAAGCTTCACCATCTGGGTGAAATTCGCCGTCGCGAACGATGGGGACCTGCAAGGCGCCAAAGTGGTAATCTGGACCACCACCCCATGGACCATCCCGTCGAACAAGGCGGTGGTCTATGGCGCGGACTATGCCTATGGCCTCTATGAGGTGACCGACACGCCTGACGAATGTTGGGCCACCAAGGGCGAGCGTTTCATCCTGGCGGACAAGCTGGCTGCTGGCGTGATGGCCAAGGCGCGGCTGGAAGAGGGCATGTGGCAACGCGTCCGCGATGTCACCGCGGATGAACTGTCGGGCCTTTCGCTGACGCACCCGCTGGCCGGGGCCGAAGGCGGCAACGGCGAATGGGACGACCTGCGGGATTTCCGTGCCGCCGATTTCGTCACCGACGAAGAAGGCACCGGTTTCGTGCACTGCGCCCCCTCGCACGGGATGGAGGAATTCGAGCTCTACCGCGATCTGGGCATGCTGGAGCAGGTCATCACTTACAACGTGATGGACGATGGTTCCTTCCGCGCCGATCTGCCGTTCTTTGGCGGCAAATACATCCTGTCCCGTAAGGGCGGCGAAGGCGATGCCAACAAGACTGTCATCGACAAGCTGGTCGAGGTCGGCGGACTGCTGGCGCGTGGCAAGATCAAGCACAGCTACCCGCATTCCTGGCGCTCGAAGGCGCCGATCATCTATCGCAACACGCCGCAATGGTTTGCCAGCGTTGATCGCAAGATCGACGACGGGCAGGACGCCATGGGTGACACCATCCGTGAGCGGGCGCTGAACTCGATCGACAAGCTGGTCAAATGGTGGCCGCAGACCGGGCGCAACCGCCTGTTCTCGATGATCGAAGCGCGTCCAGACTGGGTGCTCAGCCGTCAGCGCGCCTGGGGCGTTCCGCTGACCTGCTTCGTCAAGAAGGGCGCGCTGCCCACGGATGAGGGCTTCCTGCTGCGCGACCCGGCGGTGAATGCACGCATCGTCGAAGCCTTCGACGCCGAAGGCGCCGATTGCTGGTATGCCGATGGCGCCAAAGAACGCTTTTTGGGCAATGACTATGCCGCCGATGAGTGGGAGCAGGTCTTCGACGTGCTGGACGTCTGGTTCGACTCTGGCTCGACCCATGCCTTTGTTCTGCGGGACCGTGAGGACGGCACCGAGGACGGCATCGCCGACGTTTACATGGAAGGCACCGACCAGCACCGCGGCTGGTTCCACTCCTCGCTGCTGCAGGCCTGTGGCACCAAGGGGCGTGCACCCTACCGCAACGTGGTGACCCACGGCTTCACGCTGGACGAGAAGGGCATGAAGATGTCCAAGTCGCTCGGCAACACCATCGTGCCCGAGGCGGTCGTCAAGCAATACGGGGCCGACATTCTGCGCCTTTGGGTGGCGCAGGCGGATTATACCAACGACCAGCGGATCGGGCCGGAGATCCTGAAAGGGACCGCCGACAGCTACCGCCGGTTGCGCAACACGATGCGGTTCATGCTGGGGTCTCTCTCGGACTTCAGCGAAGCGGATCGGGTTGATCCGTCCGAGATGCCGGAG
>JALEGX010000124.1 GCA_022763485.1 Paracoccaceae bacterium
CAGCTCTTTGTAGAGCTTGATGGTATAGCCCTGCAGCGCCGCCATGTTGGTGTCGCCGTTCAGCGTGTGAAAGCCACCCGCAGCATGCCAAGTCGATCCGCTGGTCAGATCGGAGCGTTCGATCAGCATGACATCTGACCATCCCAGTTTGGTCAGGTGATACAGCACCGAGCAACCGACGACTCCGCCACCGATGACGGCCACACGTGTGGTGGTTTTCATGTGATCCTCCGAAATATCTGTCACGATTGATTACTGGACATATCTGCCTAGTAATCACGCCCAGATACGACAGAAGATGTCGTTAGTTGTCAAGGCCGCACCAGCTTTGCATGTCTGCTGCCTTCTCGCGCAGCCACAAAACGTCAAAATGGGCGATATGCCGATACCCGCGCGCAAAGAGTGCCGCCGCTTTTTCCGCGTCCAATGCGACATTGCCCAGCGGGATATCGGCGGCTTTGGCCGCGGCCTCGACCCGGCTCAGCGCGGCCTGAAAGGTGGGGTGGTCGAACTGCCCCATGACGCCCAGATCCGTGCTCAGATCGAATTGCGCGGGAATTAGCAGGTCGATCCCCGGCACCTTGCAGATCTCTTCGATGTGCTGGACGGCCTCAGCTGTTTCCACCAGCAGACAGCAGATCAGTTGATCCTGCTCCTGTGCGGGATACCCGGCCAGCGTTGTCTGCCAGCGGGACTGGGCGATGAAGGGGCCGAAACCACGGGTGCCTTCGGGGGCATATTTCAGGCTGGCCACGGCGCTGCGGGCGTCTTCGACGGTGCGGATCATCGGAAAGACGATGCCTTCGGCCCCCAGATCAAGAACCCGTTTGACCAGCACCGTGTCATTCTCGGCCACACGCACCAGTGGCGCACAATCGGTTCCGGCGGTGGCGGCGATCATCGCATGGGCTGCGGCATGGTCGATGGCGCCATGTTCCATGTCGATGATGACACTGTCGATCCCGCTTGCGGCAAGGGCCTGCGGAATGATGGGCGAGGGGATGGTGCACAGGACCGAGGTGACGCGGGTTTCGGGATCCGCGAGCTTCTGTTTGAAACGGGGCATGGCAATGTCCTTTGGGTATGAGGCGGGTAGCAATTCCGGGTGGAAGCCTAACACCCGGTGCCCGTTTCCCAAAGGTGGCCGTCAATCGGTGCTGCGCAGCGGGCTGTTTTGCACGATGAAGACGGTGATCAGCGGGGCCAGGACCGAGATGACAGCGACGGTGATCAGCAGGCTGCCCAGATCCGAATAATCCGCAGGGGTCGTCACCACGCCATCGGTCTGGACCTCACGGGTGACCACGAAGAGCTCATTCAGGTAGCGGGTTCCCAGGCTGGAGGCGGACAGCGCCAGATTGGTGAAGGAGGCCATGACGGCAAAGAAGGTGGCCTTCAGGTTGCTGGGGGCGTTGCGGGCGATCCAGGCCAGCATGGGGATCATGGCGATCTGTCCCAAGGGCGATTCCACAGCCGTGTCGACCAGGGCGATGAACCGGGCATCCACCAGCCCGCCGGTTACCGCCGCGGTCCAGTGGTGAACCCCGTAGTAGAGACCGATATTGGGCAGGGCCAGAAGGCCCTCGGCCAGCGCCAGCAGCACGATGATCCAGGCGATGGAGCGGCTGGCCATCATCGGGCGCAGCACCAGCATCCCGGCCAGCGTTAGCAGTGCGGTGATCAGCGACAGGACCGACAGGAATTGCTGATCGAAGCCCAGAACGTCAATCTCGAACCAGGTGGCACCGGGGCCGCGCAAGGGCACGGCGCGGAAGACAAAGATGATGATCGCGGTGCCGATCAGGGCCCGCGCATGGGCGGGCTTCAAGGTGGCAATCAGCTGACGCATCAGCAGCAGCACGATCAGCATGGATCCGGCAAAGACGATTTCCTGCGAGTAGGGCACATCGCCCAGACCGACGCTCAGCGACAGCGCGACAAAGGCCGCGCCGCCGATGAAATACCACCAGTTCACGGTGACCGGATCGCGCGGCGGAACCAGATGGGACAGCGCCTCAAGCCGGTTCAGTCCGGTTTTCTGCAACTTGCCAAGCGCGCTCTGCTTTTGCAGGAATGCAAGGATGACGCCACTCAGGGACAGGCAGGGGACCAGCAGCGCAAGGGTGTAGACCCCGGCATAGGCCATGCCTTTCTCTGTCTGGGGCAGGTCGGCCACCCCGTCAAACAGCACCACATTGGCCGCGGCCACGGCGCTGGACCCGGCAATCAGCGCGATCCGGCCCAGCGTCTGCATCGTGGTGTGCATGTTGCGCGTCGCGGCCTCGGGCAGGACGCGCCCGCGCGCATCGCGGTGCGGAACCGCTTCGACCGACATGGCATCGGCGACCACATCCTGAATGACGAACCCACAGGGCGCCAGCAACATCGCGGTCACATACCACGCACCTGCGGGCATGATGCTGGCCATCATCGCGGGCTGGGTCAGCAGGGCGATCATGATGCCATAGCTGCCCGCCATCAGCCCCGCGCCCAGCAGGATCAGCCAGCCTTTCCAGCGCCACAGCAGATCGACCAGATGGCCCAGCGGCATCTTCAGCGCCCAGGGCAGGCCGGTCCAGAAGGCCAGCCCGGCCAGGAAGGCCGCTGACAGATCCAGATATTCCTTCACGAAGAAGGTGCCGACTACGCTGGTCAGCCCCTGCGCGCCCGCCGCGAAATAGATCATCAAGGGCGGCAGAAAGCTCCAGCGCAACTGCCGGAACAGGTCAATGAAAACGTCGTTGAACCAGCGCAGCATCGGCTCAGAGCGGCCGGATCTTCAGGCCGGTGATCCGGTTGCCTTCGCGCTCTGTCACCTCGAAGCGGAACCCGTGGAAGGAAAACACCTGACCGGGCGTCGGGATCATCTGGGCCTCATGGATCACAAGCCCGGCGATGGTGTTGGCCTCATCATCGGGCAGCGCCCAGTCCTTGGCGCGGTTCAGGTCTCGGATGGTCATGGCCCCGTCGATCATGAAATGACCGTCCTCGGTGCGGCTGATCTGCATTTCGGCGGCGGGGTCGAATTCGTCGGTGATTTCGCCCACGATCTCTTCCAGAATGTCCTCCAGCGTGATCAGGCCCTGCAAGGACCCGTATTCATCCACCACCAGCGCAAAATGCGACCGCATCCGCAGGAACTGGCGCATCTGCTCGTCCAGCGTCGTGGTTTCGGGGATGAAATAGGGGGCCTTTGCGACCTTGGTGATGTCGAAGCTCTGCACCTTGTCAGAGGCCCCCTCGGGCGTGCCCAGCTGCGCATACATGGCGCGGAACAGGTCCTTTGCGTGGACCACGCCTATGATGTTTTCCTGTTCATCGCGGAAGACGGGCAGGCGGGTATAGGGGCTTTGCAAGCATTGCGTCAGGATCGTCTGCGGATCATCCGAAGCATCAATCATCTCAATGTTGGAGCGGTGCAGCATGATCTCTTCGACCATGCGGTCCGACAGGTCCAGCGCGCCCAGGATCCGGTCGCGGTCTTCCTTTTCGACGATGCCTTCGGAATGGCCCAGCTGTAGCGCACCGGCGATTTCCTCGCGGACGGCAAGCACTTGACTGTCTGGGGAAATCTCTACCCCAAACAAGCGCAGCACACCCCGTACAAGCAACCGCACTGCGGCCACGACAGGGGAAAACACGGTCACGATGACATTGATCACCGGGGCCACCGCTGCGGCGGCTTTTTCCGCGTTGGTGATGGCATAGGTCTTGGGCAGAACCTCTGCAAAGACCAACACAAGCAGGGTCATGACCAGTGTTGCCAGCGCCACACCGCTTTCGCCGAAGGCACGGGTAAAGAGCGAGGTCGCCAACGAAGCGGCCAGGATATTCACCAGGTTGTTGCCCAGCAGAACCGAACCGATCAGCCGCTCATTGTCTTCGGTGATCCGCAGGGCGCGCATGGCACCACGCGATCCCTTGTCGGCCTGGCTGCGCAGTTTGCCCCGCGACGCGGCCGTCAGCGCGGTTTCCGATCCGGAGAAAAAGCCGGAAAGGACAAGCAGGAAGATGATGACGCCGGCGGTGATCCAGAAGGCGCTGTCGAGAAAGGGGGCTGAGCCGTCCATTGTTTGACCGAATTGTGCTGTTACTGCCCTAGGTTATGGGGGCGCAGCTGCATCAGATCAAGACCGTGCGGCGCGGTGTTCGGAAACAACAGCCGCTCTGCGTCACCTGGGCGGGCCCGGGCGGCAGAAAAGGCCCGCACCGGGATCAATCCGTCTGATCGTCCGAAGGATCAGGTTTTGCCAGAGGGTGATGTTCCAGAACCAGCTCGCGCAGGCGTTCGTCCAGAACATGGGTATAGATTTCGGTCGTGGCGATATCGGCATGTCCCAGAAGTGTCTGAATGGCCCGCAGATCCGCCCCATTGGCCAGTAGATGGGTGGCGAACGCGTGGCGCAGCGTATGGGGCGTGACCTTTTGCGGCGACACGCCGCCTGTGACGGCGAAATCCTTGATCAGCTGAAAGAACCGGTGCCGGGTCAGATGACCGGCCTTGCCGCGGGACGGGAACAGGAAGCGGGAGGCGGGCACGCCCTTGCTGCTGTGCTCTTCTTCCTGCGCGTCGCGCACCTGCAACCACGCGGCCAGCGCCTCTCGCGCGGGGGGCGACAGGGGAACCATGCGTTCCTTGCCGCCCTTGCCCAGCACCAGCAGCATCCCGGGATCACCGCGGGCCGAAGACACCGGCAGCGACACCAGCTCGGTCACGCGCATTCCGGTGGCATAGAGCAGCTCCATCAGGCAGGTGTTGCGCAGCTTGTCGTGGGTGGTCCGGCCGGTCTGCCGCGCGGCGGCCAATAGGCGGTCGACCTCCAGAACCTCCAGCGTTTTGGGCAGTTGTTTCTGCCGTCCGGGGCCGCGGATCTGGATGGCGGGGTTTTCGGAGCGCCATCCTTCTTCAAAGGCGAATCGATAAAGCTGCTTGAGCGCAGACAGGCGGCGGGCGCGAGTGGAGGTGGCCAGCCCCTGCGCATCACAATCCATCAGGTAGGCTTCGATCCCGATCTTGTCGATCGTGCCAATCTGCTGGTCCGCCCGCTCCAGCCAACCAACATAGTCTTTCAAGTCCCGCCCGTAGGCCAGCAGCGTGTTGCGCGAGGCGCCAAGCTCGGCCGCCTGGGCGTCCAGAAAGGTGGCGATCCACTGATCGGGGGAGTGCGGCGCAGCGGTCATCGGCGTTCCAGCAAAACCAGTTGCAGTGCTGCACGCCGGGCCGTGTCCTCAAGCCCGACAAAGCGGAAGGTCGCCAACGCATCGGTCAATGCGTTCAGGTTTCCCTTTGCGCCGTGGTCAAACAGGATCATCGCGCGCAGGATCGTTTCGCCCAGGCGACCCTGATCCAGCAGAGTGCGCAGGGCGTCGGGGATGATCGCATCGGCTGAAAACCCCTGCGCTACAGCGCGAGAGAAGGGGGTGGTGGCCAGGGTTCTGGCCGCCTGACCATTGGCAAGGGACACCAGGAACATCGTGTCGGTGGTGTCGTCGGGCCGCGCCTTGGACACAGCTTCATAATCGGTCGACAGCAGGCGGATCTGCCACGCCAGCTTGGCGGTGTCGCCCGCCAGCTGGACAGGCGCCAGCCGCTGGGAAAACAGCTCGGCAAACGCCACCTCCAACCCGACAGAGCGCATGGCGGACCAGACGGCGGGCAGGGTTTTGGTGACTGCGGCGGCGCTGCCGGTGGTCAGGGCGGCATCGAACTGCTGCAAGGCGCGGACCCGGTCCCATGTGCCACCCGACGCGGCCGGGCGACGTTCCGTGTAAAGGCCCAGCAGATGATTCGGGTGCAGGGCACCCACACGGGTCAGCCGCTCGGCGGCCTCGATCTGGGCTTTCCAACCTGCAACATCGCGCAGATCGGCGGTGGCAAACATCCGGGGCAGGGGCGCCGTGGGCAGGCGTTCCCCGATGGTTTCGAACAGCCGGAAGGTCAGCGGATCAGGATTCTGCGGCGTCGGCAGCGGCGGCGCGCCTTCAAATATGTCGGGGCTCAGATAGCGGTCCAGCAGGGCCAGCTGAGCGGGCGGCAGAAGCTCCAGCGTATGGGCGCTTTCCAGCAGCAGGGCCGCGGTCTCCCAATCCCCGGCGCGGGCCAGACAGAAGATCGGAGCGTCATAGCCCGCGCTCAGATGCTGTTCCATCAACAGGGCCGCGCAAGAGGTGTCCTCATCCCCGGTCAGCAACGTGGCATCAAACCAACGGGCGAATCGCGCCCGGCTGTCCAGAGGGCCGGCCAGTTGTGCCAGGGCCTGTGCCGGATCAGTTGCGCCCAGCGTCAGCAGCCGGTCAAGACGGGCCAGCAGCAGCGTCTCTTCGGCATAGGGGCCAGCCGGGGCGCGGGTTTCGGACAGGATCAGCGTGAACAGCAGCGACTGCATCGCCGCATGGGGTTCAACGGGCACCTGCGCCATCAGGCGGGAAATCGTCTGGGAGTCGCTGGCCTCCCAAAGGTCCAGCGGCAGGCCCGTTGTGGAACTGGCCACCAAACCAAGCGGCTGTTTCAGCGCCTCCAGCGGGGTGACCTGAATCTCCTGGTTTTCAACGCCCTGAGCCACCGGCGGTTCACGCAGCACGGTGCCCGGCATCCTGTCCGTCTGGGTCTGCGGTGTCAGCCAGTCGATCGACGACAGAGGGGCCTGGGCTGCTGACGGTGTCGCCAGAACTGCGCCCAGCACACAGGCCCAAACACGTGGCTTAATCGACATCCAGAACCACCGGCACCCGCGTTTCCGCCTGTGGTGCGCGGAAATCGGCACCGAACCACGGTCCCACATAGGCATAGGCCACCAGCCCGATGGCGGCCAGAATAACAATGTAAATCAGATATTTGATCAGCGTGCCCATGATGCTCTTCGGCCCCTGTCCCCAATTCTTTTGAGAAGTTTATATATGGCCTTTTCGACAAGATCACGTCATTCACTGAACTATGAGCGAAATTGAGCAAAAAGCCGAGTCCGGGTGCTCGGTCCCGCAACCGGGTGACCTGAAGAAAACCATCGTCATGGTGGGGATGATGGGGGCGGGCAAAACCGCCGTCGGACGCGCCCTGGCGGCGCGTCTGGGCGTGCCGTTTCTGGACAGCGATCATGAAATCGAAGCCGCGGCGAACATGTCCATTCCCGAAATCTTTGCCCGCGATGGCGAAAGCTTCTTTCGGTTGAAGGAACGGCAGGTGATCACCCGCCTTCTGGAAGAGGAGCGCGGGGTCCTGTCCACGGGCGGCGGTGCGTTCCTGTCCGAAGACAACCGCAACATCATTCGGCAGGGCGGCGTCTCGGTCTGGCTGAAAGCGGATCTGAACGTGTTGTGGAACAGGGTCCGTCACAAGGACACGCGTCCGCTGCTGCGAACGGCGGATCCGCGCGCGACACTTTCGGACCTTTACGACAAGCGGGTGCCGTTCTACGCCGAGGCCGATCTGGCCGTGGTTTCGGATGGGGACACCTCGATTGATGCCATGGTGGACCGTGTTCTGGACGCGTTGAAGACGCGGCCCGATGTATTGGATTGGAAATGATGCAACAGACTGTTCATGTCGAACTGGGTGATCGTTCTTATGATGTGGAAATCGGGCCGGACCTGATTTCTGAAGCCGGGGTGCGTATTGCCCCGATGCTGCGCCGTCCACGTGTTGCGGTGGTGTCGGATGCCAATGTCGCCGCGCTGCATCTGGAGGCTTTGCGGGCGGGGCTTGCCACCGCGGGGATCGACATGGTGGCGCTGGAGCTGCCTGCGGGCGAGGCGACCAAGAGCTGGCCGCATTTCGAGCGCACGGTGGAATGGCTGCTGGAGAACAAGGTCGAGCGCAATGACGTTGTCGTGGCCTTCGGGGGCGGCGTCATCGGGGATCTGGTGGGCTTTGCTGCCGCCGTCCTGCGCCGTGGCGTGCGTTTTGTGCAGATCCCGACCTCGCTTCTGGCGCAGGTCGACAGCTCGGTCGGGGGAAAGACCGGCATCAACGCGCCGCACGGCAAGAACCTGATCGGCGCCTTTCATCAGCCTTCTTTGGTGCTGGCGGATACGGCCGTGCTGGGCACGCTGACCGCGCGCGATTTTCTGGCGGGCTATGGCGAAGTGGTGAAATACGGCCTTCTGGGTGATGCCGATTTCTTTGAGTGGCTGGAACAGAACGGCCCGCGCCTGTCGGCTGGCGACATGGAAGCCCGGGTGCAGGCGGTGACGCGGTCGGTCCAGATGAAGGCCGACATCGTGGCCCGTGATGAAACCGAGCAGGGGGATCGCGCCCTGCTGAACCTTGGGCACACCTTCTGTCACGCACTGGAGGCCGCAACCGGTTATTCTGATCGCCTGCTGCATGGCGAAGGCGTGGCCATTGGCTGTGCGCTGGCGTTTGAACTGTCGTCGCGTATGGGGCTCTGCTCGCAGGAGGACCCAAGCCGCGTCCGCGCGCATCTGCGGGCCATGGGCATGAAGACCGACATCACCGATATCGACGGGGATCTGCCGGGACCGGACGCGCTGATCGATCTGATGGCACAGGACAAGAAGGTTCTGGACGGCAAGCTGCGCTTCATCCTGGCGCATGGGATCGGCAAGGCCTTCGTGACCTCCGATGTGCCGATGGACGCGGTTCGCGACGTGCTGAAGGATTCGATGGCTTACGCCTGAGGGTGCTGGTCGCGCGGCACGGATCGCAGTGGCGCGCGGCTTTTCTCATTCCCGGCGGTGGTGGTTTTTTCCAGCAGCGACAACAGCGTATTGCGCTCAAGGTCGGACAGGCCGCTCAGGATCTCTGTTTGAAAGGCTTCGATCTCGGGGAAAACCGCCTCCAGCAGGCGTTCGCCTTTTTCGGTGATGGCCAGGGTTCGGGCGCGTCGGTCGCGGGTGCTGACGGCGCGCGTTAGCAGACCCCGGTCCTCCAGCCTGTCGATCACCTTGCCCAGCGTGGCCTTGTCGTAGGCGATGGCCCCGGCCAGTGTTGCCTGATCTATTCCGGGATGGGCACGCATTTCCACCAGCGCGGCAAATTGCACGGGTGACAGATCCACGCCCAAGTCGGTCATTCGATCCGTAAAGACGCCTACCGAAATCTGATTCAATCGGCGGATAAGATGCCCCGCCATCGTATGAATTTCACGCATTGCGCTTTCCAAAAAACACCGTTTCCGAACAGCCGGTCCCAAACTGCCGACTGTTCGTTGTCCAATCAACTTTTAAGTGTAGCTGAAACGGTCCCGGCAACGCAATCTGCTTAAAAACCGTGCATCCGCTTGGCCCACTGATAGGCAACAACCAGCCCTTTCATCCGTGGCAGCAGCAGCAAAGAGCCCACGATCGTGACCGCAGACATGATCAGCGCCAGCGTCAGAGCATCCGGGCGGAAGGTGGTATAGACGATGTGCAGCGCGAAGCCCAGCAGGTGGCCGACCAGCAGGATGGTCAGATAGGCCGGGCCGTCATCGGCGCGCTGGTGGCTCAGATCCTGACCGCATTCCGAGCAGGCGTCATTGACCTTGAGATAGCTGTGCAGCAGCTTGCCCTCACCGCAATTGGGGCACCGCATGCGCAGGCCGTTGACGATGGCGGGTTTCAGAGGGCGGTCTTCGGCGGTGGTCACAGTTTGATCGGTCATGAGTCACTCCAGGTTGGCATTGACCTAATTTGATTCTTGATTGCTTGCAAACAATTTTGATGCAATTTGATTGCCTGTTTTTGTCGCATCCCTTAAAATGCGACCGGACAGACGCCCCGTGGGCGCAGTGATACGAGCAGGGACGCCCCATGAAAAGCTGGATTCCAACCTTGGCGGACACAGGCGGGCCGCGATATCTGGAGCTTGCCGAGGCCATTCGCGCCGATATCGAAAAGGGCGTTCTGGCCCCCGGTGACCGGTTGCCGCCGCAAAGGGGTGTGGCAAAGGACATCGGGCTGGATGTGTCGACCGTTTCCAGGGGGTATTCCGAAGCCGTGCGGCGCGGATATGTGCAAAGCCACGTGGGCCGTGGAACTTTTGTCGCACCCCCGGTGAGGGATGCTCCGCGCGTGGATCCGGCCCGGTCGCGGGACGAAGATCCCCGTATGAACATGCCGCCAGAGCCCGAAGATCCGGAACTGGTGGCGCGGATGCAGGCGGGGTTTGACTATGTCTCTGGCAATCTTGTGTCCTTGCTGCGCTACCAATCGGTATCCGGCAACGAGCGTGACCGGCAGATTGCATCGAATTGGATGCATTCAAATGGCTTTGCAACGGATCTGGAGCGTCTGGTCATTTCGCCTGGTTCGCACGCCAGCATCCATTCGATCCTGACGCTTCTGGCCCGACCCGGCGATACGATACTCTGCGAGGCGGTGACTTATCCGGGCATCCGTGCCATCACCCGGTCCCTGCATCTGGGGCTGGCGGGCGTGGCCATGGATGAGCAGGGGATCCTGCCTGACGCGCTGGAGCGCGCCATTGCTGAACACAAGCCCGCAGCGCTGTATCTGAACCCGACACTGCAGAACCCCACGACGCTGACAATGCCCCAATCGCGGCGCGCGCAGGTGGCCGAGGTGCTGCGCCGGACCGGTGTGCCGCTGATCGAGGATGACGCCTATGGTTTCGTGGCGCCTGATGCGCCCGCCCCGATTTCTGACGCCTTGCCGGGATTGGGCTGGCATGTGCTTGGCGTGTCCAAATGTTTCGGCGCGGGGCTGCGGCTGGCCCTGACCCGTGTGCCCGATGTGTCGCGGATGGGGCCGCTGACGCAGGTGCTGCGCAGCACCAATGTCATGGCCTCGCCAGTGACGCTGGCCCTGTTCTGTCGCTGGATCGAAGATGGCACCGCCCTGGCGCTACAAAGCTTCGTCAGAACCGCCGCGGCCGCACGTCAGCACGCCGCCGCCCGCATCCTGCAGGGCTGTAGCTATGCCTCGGCAGAGACGGCGTTCAACATCTGGCTGTCGCTGCCCGAGGGCACAAGCCGCGCCGCCTTGATGGGACGCATGCCCAATTGCGCCATCGGCCTGATGCCCAGTGATGCTTTCACCGTGGCAGGTCCCCCGGCTGAGGCGCTGCGGGTCTGTCTGGGGGGCTCGATTTCACAGTCGCAACTGGAGGCGGATCTGCAAACCCTGCGCGATGCGGTGCAACGGGCGGATTGGCTGGGATAACTTTGGCCTGACATCCGTCGGGGCCTGTCACAGCCCCTTGATCTGCATCGAGACCAGCTTGCCGCTCTCCAGCGCCCGCACGCCCAGCCTGACGAACCCCTGCTTTTCATGAAACCTCAGCGACGGTTCGTTCGGTGGCTCCAGATCCAGTTCCGCCGACATGACCAGATAGCCGTCCTTTTTGGCCGCTTCGGCAACATGTTGATACATCTTGCCGCCCAGCCCGTGACCGCGTCCGTCCTGTGATATGACGATCCGATCGACGTAGACGAAGTTGTTCAGCCGCTCCGAGAACCAGTGGAAGTTCCCGTTGACGTAATTTGCACCTGCCTGCATCGCCAGAACGAAGCCGATGACCACTCCGTCCTGGTCCGCAACCACACACTGCGCGCTCAGCTCCCAGAGCTCTTGGAACCTGTCGGCGTCCATCGGGCTGGTGACGGCAACAACCTCTTCATTCAGGGCGACGATGGTCGGGATATCTTCGGCGGTCGCATCGCGAAGGTGGATCATCTGGAACTCCGGGTACAGGTGGGTCGCGCGATCTTACGCACAAATGGCGCGGTTTGAAGCACCTTGATGTCCTGCGGGTTGTTCCGGGGCAGGACGGCTGACCGTCTTTCCCATATGTTGCCATGTGCCATTCGCAGTGCCGGAAACGAGAAAAGCGACCCGGTCAGGGGGCGCTTTTTCTTCAAAATCAATCCCTTAAGGGATGATTGGCTCCGGCGGTAGGGATCGAACCTACGACCAATTGATTAACAGTCAACTGCTCTACCGCTGAGCTACGCCGGAACGGTCTGGACGATATAGCGAAGACGTTCGGGAGCGTCTAGGGGGGCGGAGGGGAAAATTCGTGTTTTTTCCGCCCCGCGCTCATCGTCAGTCGAGACGTCTGAACTTTGCACCTGCCGAAAGCGCATCCTCGGGGGCGACTTTGGATTTTCCAACCAGATCAACAAGATGCGCAAAGACGTTGCGTTCTGCCGCGCCCAGAAGTGCGGCAGGGGTTTCGGTGTAAATCGCCTCCGCCAACTGCCGTGCGGTGGCCGGGGCCTTCTCCAGTTCCGCCAGCACCGCCGTCTCGCGTGAGTTGCGGTGTGCGATCAGCCAGTCGAGTCGCTCCAGCGGCGCATCGACGGGCGCGCCATGGCCGGGATGAAAGACGGCCCAATCGCGCTGGCGCAGACGCGCGCAGGAGGCCATGAAATCGGTCAGGTCACCATCGGGGGGCGACACCAGAGAGCTGGCCCAGCCCATCACGTGATCCGCGGTGAAGCAGCTGTCGCCAAAGCCCAGCGCGATGTGGTTGCCCAGGTGGCCGGGGGTGTGAATGACTTCAAGCTCCCAGCCGTCGCCGCGCAGGATCTCACCATCAGACAGCGTCACATCCGGCTTGAACGCCCGGTCGATGCCTTCGCCGCCGCCGACCATCCCCTGATCGGCCAGCCGCGACATGACCGCACTGCGCCCGGCCAGCGCGTCGCCATAGGCATAGATCTGCGCGCCGGTGCGCTCGGCCAGGGGGCGGGCCAGGGGGGAGTGATCCAGATGGGTGTGGGTCACGACGATATGCGAAATCGACTGGCCCGGTTCCAACGCGTCCAGAATCGCCTCCAGATGGGCCTCGCTGATCGGGCCGGGATCAATGACCGCCAGCTCCCGAGCACCGACCAGATAGGTGTTGGTGCCCCGATAGGTCATCGGCGAGGGATTGGGACACAGCACGCGACGCAGGTCCGGCGCAAGCTGCGTGACTTCGCCGGGAACGGGATTGAAATCGTCGGGGGGTGTCATCTATAGGGTCCTGTCTTCATTACCAAATCGCTGCGTGTCGCTTCACAGCCGGGCAGCAGCCCTATAGGCTTAGCCCATGTTCTTCCGTTGGCTCAAACGATATATGCCGCGCAGCCTGTATGGGC
>JALEGX010000125.1 GCA_022763485.1 Paracoccaceae bacterium
CGCGCGGTGATCGTCAGCGGGGCCGATGGCACCGACAGCCTGATCAACGTCGAATACTTCCAGTTCGACGACACCCAGATCTCAATCTGGGATTTGTAAGCCAGGCGACCGGTGTTACATGGGCTTGCTTACAAGGGCTTGGCGGCGCGGGCCCACCACCGCGGTGCTGGAGGACACAGCAGATTTGACCATCCCCCCCGTCTCCACCCTTGTCGCGCCGGGTAAGAAGACTTCAAAAAAGCGAGCCATGAACTTGGGCCATTTTCCTTCTCCGAACCTTCCAAAATCCCCTTGCGCCCCTGCCCATGAGCCGCTACACCGCACGAACACCACCTGAGGCGAGTTGGCGGAGTGGTGACGCAGCGGATTGCAAATCCGTGTACACCGGTTCGATTCCGGTACTCGCCTCCACAAAAAACTAAGTAAAAACAACAACTTAGCAAAAATGGCCCGCTTTCGAGCGGTTTTTTTTGTTTACAGCTAGTGTTCACGGTTTACACACTTTCTGTAAACGGCCCCGATTTGTAGCGGCGCACTAGCTTTGGCAGAATTTGTGACTAGCTTTGGCAGAGAAATTTTTCACACGTTCAGATCCTGACACTCGGCTCGGGTGGAAATCAGGTCCATTCGGTCAACTCCTCTCTCAAAGCAATGAACGCGCGTGCTGCAGCCAGGGGGACCACCCCGTTACCGGCCGCAGCGGATCGGTCCAGCCCGAAGGCCAGCCCATCAACAGGTCTGTAAACTCCGGGTTTAAGTCCAGGCCATCGGTTGAGTGTTTCGCCCCACAGCTCAAATTCACCCGGACCCGGTGCGAAGAGGGGAACGGCCCCGGTGTCCAGCCGCTGGCTATCAGTATATCCCAGAGCAGCGTCCAGGATGTAGCTTCGCTCCTCAGCCCGATTTGTTTCCCGACCCGATTGAGGTCTGGACGGAACTTCAGGCCATCCGGTCCGACAGCTATGCTTGCCTGATTCCCCCCGTTTCCGACAGTCGGCGTGCGCCAGAATGAAGAGACGGTCGCGCCGGTGGCTTGCACCGACTTCAGCCGCAGATTGGACGCGCGCTGCAACGCGATAGCCCAGGCGCTGAAGGTCTCCAACGACGTCTCGGAGACCGAGGGTGAGATGGCCGGGGACGTTTTCGAAAAAGCACCACTCGGGCCGCACTTCGTCGATGACCCGCGCAACGTCGGGCCAGAGGTGGCGGGGGTCGGCTTCTCCCTTTCGCAGTCCTGACATGGAGAACGGCTGGCAGGGATAACCGGCAGTGAGGATATGAACGCGGCCGCGCCATGGGCGGCCGTCGAAGGATTTGAGATCGTCCCAGATAGGAGCAGGATCCAGGGACGCGTCCGCCATCCGCGCCACGAGGGCGGACGCGGCGAAACTGTTTCGCTCGACATAGCACACGGTGCGATATCCGGGCTCAGCGATGTGAAGGCCGAGATCGAGGCCTCCGACACCGGAGCAAAGGCTGAGGCCGCGAAAGTCTTCAGGTTTTCTGGGGGCACAAAGAGCCACACGAGTAGTCCTTTCCGTCGCGCTCTGGGCGCTTTGGTGCAGGGCTCGGGGGCCTCAGATGTGTATAGGCCCGACATCTCGGGCATTTGATGGACAGCGCGCCGATCAGTGCGCCGTCCTCTATTTTGAATAGTAGCTTGCGGCATGAGCCGCAACGCTGGTCTTGCAACGCCAAGTGGAATCACTCCAAGTTGCCGCCTGTCCTCGAGGACGTGGAGCGGCCATGACGTGAGTGCTGGTCGGCGGGGCGGATGTTTGGCGACGGATGCCCCGTGCCAGGAGCGGTTACGCTCCCGGCCTCCTCTTCAGAACTGTTCAGCCAGTTCAGCCACGCCCGCCGGAACTGCGGGCCAATTGCCATCGGCCTGGGCGGCGCGCATGGCGTGGATCCAGGCGAGGCCGGAGCGGTAGACCGCCATACTGCCCGCATCGAGCACACCGGCCGCTGCTGCGGCTGCGAGGTTCATCTGGGCTGTCTGATCGACGACAGCGAAGATCCGGGCGCGGCATTCTGCCTTTCGGCTGGCCAGAAGCGCCACCTCAGCTTCGGCCGTCTTGTCCTCAGCTGTGATGAGCTGTGTAAGATCAATGGCGCCGTTGAAAGCCGCCGGATCTGCCAGCGGCACCAGGCCCACCGCCCCGGCTGTGACGGTTACGGGCTGGGGGTGACGGTCGCCCTCCTCGGCACCGGGGCCATGGGGCAGGATCAGGGTCAGGCGGATCTCGCCGTCGATCCGCTCCACATCCGAGGCCAGCCAGGGGCAGTCGACGGCTTCGCGTGGCAGGGTTGCGCCGTCAGGAATATCGCTGAAATCATACCCGATCTCATTGACCACCAGCGTGTCACCGTTGACCAGGAGCGCGATGGGGTCATCCATTCTCATAGGGCTGAAGGTGATATGCATCTTGGATCTCCTTATTTCCAACGGCCCGCAAAGATGGCCTGAATCTTGGTACGTGAAACACCAGTGGTAAATGTTCCTGAGGGCGCGCGAACCCGCAGGAAGAAACTGGCATTGCTGTGATCGGTATCGTATCGAGAGAACACCTCGCACGAGCTGTCCATATCGCTGGTAAAAGTGATGTCCGCGTGCGCCCGGTTGTCCATGATCGACGCAACCTTGTAGATATCGGTTCCCGCCAAAAATGCCGCTGGATATGACCCGTTGAACGAGCACTCCAAGGTATTGCTGGCAAACTCCGTCAGACCGGTGACCAAGCAGATCTGCAAACCACTTGCGAAACGGAAATACTGACCATTGGCATTGCTGCCCTCTTCCATCGGCGCGCCAAGACCAGAGGCCGCGCAAACACCTTCCCAGACCCGCGCCAGCATCTCGCCGGTATGACCAATACGGAACTGTTCCAGCAGAATGTCGCTGGCTGTCGACGACAGGTGCGTGAAGAACGACAACCCCATCTGATCGGGGTCTGCGCCAGTCTGAACAGAAGCCATCGCCCCACCTGGGCGGCCCGACGCGATCTTCGACAGCACCACGGACGCGCCATAGTTACCTTCGCCGGGCGTGCCTCCGGCTTGCACGATGTTGAGGTGAGAGTTGGAGTTTGCATCGGTCGGGTCGAATTGACGGGACGAATTGACCTCCAGGATGCCGGTCGGCGCGGTGGTGCCGACGCCGACGCGCCCGGTGGCGGGATCGGCCTGGAACAGGTCCGCACCGATTTTGGTCTTCACGTCCAGCTGCAGAGCGGTTGAGCTGAACAGTGCGCGCTGAATGCCATTCGTGCCCACGCCGATCTGACCGGGTGCGGGAAAGAAGATCCCGGTGCCGATGTTGTCCTTGTCGGCAATACCCGGCTCGGCGACCGTGCCAGCCGCAAAGCGGCCCAGCAGCGGCCCGTCCTCTGCGGCGCCAAAGGCCGCAAGGGCCGCGGCGAAGGCGTCACGCGCTTCCTTCAGCACGCCCCTGGTTGGGATGACGGCATAGGGCAGCCCGGAGCCGGTGGCCCCAGTGTAATCTTCGGCCAGGGTGATGGCCGTGTCCGAAGTGATCGCGGCGATCTCCAAGACGGTGCCATCGCTGACACGCAGTCCATCACCGACACGGCAATTGGCGATCCATTCCGTGCCGGTGCCGACGACGTTGCGGGATCCGGCGGTGACGGCGACAGTGCCGGAACGATACCAGAGTGACATGAGGGGTCTCCTTAAAATTCGACGTCAGCCGGGACGTCCGGCCAGGTCACGTTGTCGGGGAATTGCGCTTGTTGCGGGATGGCGCGCAGGGCGGCGCGGTAGGCGTCCCAGACGGGCTGCGCGGCGGGTGTCAGAGGGCTGTCAGCCAGCTGGGTCCAGTCACTGTCACGCAGGCGCTGCGCGATCTCGCGGCGCACATCCACTTCGCTGACCCCGATCGACGGCGCGATCACGTTGGTGATCGTGTCCTCGGCGGGATCATAGACATAGCCCAGATAGTCATAGAGATCTGCCACCGGGACCGGAGAGACCACAGAGGTTTCGCCTGCTTCGCTGACCTGCTGTGCCTCCAGCCCGTCCGGGCAATGACCCCAGCCCCGGATCGGATATTCGTCCGGGCCGCCGGTCGTGTGGTCATAGATGATGAAATCGGCCATCTCTGGTCACCTCTTGTATTGAATGGCGTTCAAACGCCGCTTTGCGAGCCGCATCCGGGCGCTCCAACCGCCCGTCTTGGTGCCGTCGAGCTTGCGCGCGGTGACGGAATAGACAGTTTGGCCAGTGCCAAGATTAAAGTCGGACACAGTCACGCTGACATGGCTCTGCCGACCATCAGGCGCGGTGGCTTGATGTGCGGTCTGTATCAGCACCCCGTCACGCCAGAAGCCCAACTCCACCACGCCGGAGCCGTAGCCATCGAGCATCGCCGCAAAGGTCAGATCCGTTGCGAACCCGGCTCGATCTATTGTCAGGCTGACCAGCGTGGTCCAAGCCGTGGGCGAGGTGATCTCGATCAGCTCGCCCCGGAACGCGCGGGCCGGAACAGTGACCGCATTTCCGGCGATCTCAAGTGTGCCAACAGAGGCCTCGGCGGCGGTGAAGTTCTGCACCAGCGCGTTGCTAACGGCCAGCTCCTCGATCACCGCCTCGCTGATCTGGCTCAGACCGGTGAGCCGGATATAGTCGGCCGCGATACGGGCGGTGGTCACGGGTCCAGCGGTTCCGTCTGAGACCGAGACCATTTCGAAGACATTTGCGCCGTTCAGCTTCCAGACGTATCCAGCGCTGATCTTGTCAGCCTGGGCCTTTGCAAAGGCGGTGGCCGAGGCCATTGCGGTCAGACCGCCAAAGGAGGCAGAGATCTCTGTCTCGATGGCGGCAACGGCCCCGGAGGCGGTGACCCGCGTGGCCTCCAGGTTGGTGATCCGGGCCAGAGCCTCGGTCTGGGCGCTGCTGACCCGTTCGACCCGAATGTCGGCGGCGTAGGCGTTGCCGGTGCCGCCAGCGTTTCTACGCAGCCAGATCCAGGCAGACTGCGCCCCGACGGGCGCGGTGATCGAGCCCAGGTCAAAGAGCGTCCAGATGTGCCCCGCGACCCAGGCGTTGCGCTCAACAGCGCTCATATAGCCGCCATCGGCACCGTAGAAGGCCATCCGCACCACCAGCACCGCATCGCCACTGGCAGCGGCGGCCGCCTGGAGCGACGCGCGGAACTGCTCGCCGCCACGGACGGGAACATGCTTGACCGCCGCGGCGCGCTGGGACGCCAGATTATGGGCCAGCTCCAGCACAAAGGGCGTCGGTGCCGCGTCCAGAGCTGCCGGGCCGCCTGCCTGACGCGGGCGCACCAGGAAGCTGGCTGGCACATCGGCCCAACCGCGCATATCCCCGTCTGCAAAATCCCCGTTCGGCAGCACCTGGTCGGCACGCACAGCCGCCTCCAGCACATCCGCGCGAGATGTCAGGACGGTCAGGTCATCATCCAGTTTTTCCAGCTCCACGGTCTGCTGCTCAACGATCTGCCCGGTTGCCTCCAGCCCGTTCACCGGATCGTTGACCGTGCCAGCCAGCGACAGATGCGCCTGAACCAGGGCGGAGTCGGAGGCGGCGTTGACCGTGTTCAGATCGGTGATCAGGCCATGTGCTTTGGCCAGGCCGGTCTCAGGATCATTGACCGTGCCAGCCAGCGACAGATGCGCCTGAACCAGGACGGAGTCGGAGGCGGCGTTGACCGTGTTCAGATC
>JALEGX010000126.1 GCA_022763485.1 Paracoccaceae bacterium
CGGCGACGATGATCGCCGCGCAGTGAACGAGCAGCACCAGCTATGAAGAAGCAGGTGGACGCCAGTTCCTACACCATCTCCCGGGACACTACCCAGATCATTGGGTCATCTTTCGGAACTTTGGGTGAGAGTTCCTCATACACCATTTGCAGATGCATATTCTCGGGCGCGCCCTTGCAAAACAGGCGCAATCTGTGGAACTGCATGGCCAGACCTTTGCCAAGAAGCTTCAGTTTCCAGCCATCGGGATAAAGGTTTTCTGCCTGCAAACTGAACGCGTCCAGCCCCGCGTCGTCCAGTTGCAGGGTGGTTCCCGGCGCGAGCTGTGAGATGGTTTCGTAGAGCCGGGGACTGACGCCCATTTCCAGGAGGTATTTTACGAAGGCGCCGATTAACCGCTGGTCTTCCAATCGCTCTTCCCCGCTGGCAGAGCCGGATTTGAAGTCGGCAAGGTCATTGGTCGACAACAGCGGCTCGAATTCAAGGATCGCGCTTGTTTCACCCTCATAGGAACCAAGCGCTCCGACCTGCGCTGTTTTCCCGCCTAGAAAGGCAATCGCACATGCTCCGCGACACACACCGGGGCCGCCTTGTTCAGCGAATCCCATGTTATCGCCTTCGATTGGAACAGAGGTGCCGATGCCCGTATTTTTTCCCTCTTTGCGAATGATCCGGCCAAGCTCCATTCCCGCCGCCTTGTCGCCTCCGTCGGAATTGAAAATAAGGTCGGGTGGGCCAGGCTTGGCCAGTACAACAGCGGCGGTCCCCGGCGTGCTGGGCAGGATCTCACCCTGTGCCTCGATCCAGAAACATCCGCCGTAGCAGGTGCCACCGTTCCCTTTGCCCTGAAAGGTCATCCCGTCCGACAGGGCAAGGCCAGGCAGGACCATGAACACAAGCGCCAAAAGTGTTGTCTGGAAGGTCATGCGCAATTTCTCGCAGCGATGGCAAAAAGCGCCCGTGAGCCATCCGCAGGAAGCTGGCGGGAAAAGAAGCCGTAGACCACGGCCGCGTCGAAATACGCAAGGCTGTCGTTCGGAGCGAGGGCAACAGAGCCCGCGGAAACAAATGCCGTCAATTGTTCGGTGGGAAAGGTGAAATCGAAATTCAGGTCAAAGCCATAGTCAGCGTCGTCGTAAAGGCGTTCGAACTGCAAACCGATCGGTGTCTGCCCTACCCGGCCCTTGGTTTCCGGCAGGAATTCCGCGATTTCAACAGCGTTTCCAGAAGCCTCTTCAGACACCAGGCGCGGCTGACCATCTTCGGTGCGGAACAGAAACTGCACGTGCATCCGCCCGGGTTGACGCCTCAGACAGAATAGCCGCACCCCTTCGCTTGCGTCTTGGCTCTCGGCTTGCAGCATCACCCCCCTGCCCAGCGGCAGTATCCCCCACTCCTTGAGGACCTTATTGTTTGTGATCACCCCCCATTCCACCGCTTCGGAGGGCGTGATGATACGCATGTTTTCCGGGGGGGTGGCGGCGTAAAGCGCGAAGAAGCCCGCGTCTATGCCCATTTCGATAAGATAGGTGATCAAAACCCCAACAACATAATGATCCCGCAACCGGTCGACGGTGCTGAATGCAGTTTCATTCCGGCTGGCAAGGATGTCGTTGTCAAAGAACTGATGAAAACCAAGCGTCCCTCGTTCCAGGTTGCGCTCTTTACCCCCCAGGAACGCATAGGCGCAGGCAGAGTAGCAAACTCCCCCGTTTTGCAGGATGGGCAAGGCATGGTCCGAGTTCTGTTCATAGGTGGTTTTTGCGACACCAACAGTGAGTTCAAGCTCTCTGAAACGCTGTCCCAGCTGCAAAGCAGCACCAAGATCGCCGCCCTCAGAGTTCAACAGCAGCGGATATCCAATGCCGTTCTGGAATTCATGTGCGGTCAGAAACGCCTCGAAGTCGGCCGGGGTATCGGGTGTTATGTCACCCGTCGCGTCAACCCAGGTACAGCCGAAACAAATGCCCCCCGTTGTTGCAAGACGGAAAGTCATTGGTTCGCACTGCGCCTGCGTGGCGAAAAACAGCGACAGCAAGAAAAACAGACTTGGAAACTTCATCTTCAATCTCAGCAAGAACTGAGCACACGGAACCAAATTTTGCCCGGTGTTGTCAAAGCTTTCGGTCTGACCGTTGTCCGCAGAGGCGAGGAGGCCAGGATGAACAGATCCCAAACAAGGCGCAGTCGCCAAGGGACCCATCGTGATACCCTTGTGTGACGGTTCAATCTGCCGTGTCGATCAGAACCGGCCAGAGCGCCTTGTTGTGTTTTGAAAACGCGCCAAGGTGATCGACCGCTTTCAAACCGAAATCGGCAGGCCGCAGAACCTTGGTATCCGTGCCATCACCATAGACCTCGGCCAGGCGTTCGGTACAGACCGGGGGTATGGTCTTGTCATCGCTGAAGGCAAACAGGGTTGTTCGGGTCCGTGAAGAATCCCACGTTGAGCGGGGCAGCCCAGCGCCGATTTCCGGCACATAGGACTTGGGGGTCGTACACCAGCGGCGCCATTGCCAGTAGACGCCTGCGGGCAGATCCGCACCGAACCCGACCATCCGGCCGGGCAGATATCCCAGAACACGCACCAGAAACGGCGTGTGGCCGAACCAGAACAGACGGGCCAGCGCCTGATACGGCCAGGGATGATCGGTGTGATGCACCAGTCCCGAAGCAACACCGATCATGCGATCAATCTGCTGTGTTTCGTCCTGCAAGGGCATCAGCATCGCCCCAACCGAATGCCCGATCACCCAGAGCGGAACATCCGGCACCATCTCGCGCATCGCTTGACGCGCGGCGGGCTGATCCTTGAGCGCCCAGTCCGCCATTGTGACCTTGGCGTCCCGTTCGTGCCCCATGCAGGATCGGCCGAACCCGGAGTAATCATAAGTCAGACAGGCAATGCCGCGCTCTGTGGCCAGCCAAGTTGCAAAATGCTTGTAAAATCCTTGTGGCACGCCTGTTGCACTGTTCAGCACAAGCGCCGCCTTGGCCGGTTCCGCGGGCAGGTAAAGCCGCCCTTGCAGCACACCGGTTTCCGACTTGATTTCAACGTCCCTGGGGGTCACCCCTGTAGTCTGGTCAAGAGGCATGCCTTTGCTCCAAATCTCGGCACTCAATGTCCGAAAGAGTTTCAGCGCATTGGCGTTCTGTCGATCACTGACGTCGCGACAGTCGCCCGGGTTCCGTAGCGGTGCCTTGCCGGCCCGATCAATCCACTTGACGAGTCACGTCAGAGCCGGATAGCCAACAAGGGATGGTTCCGGGGCCCTTTCGGGGGTCCGGGATGAAAAGGGAACTCGGTGCGGCCGAACGTAGGGTGTTCAATCACGTCTACTCAGGCCAAGTCCGCGACTGCCCCCGCAACTGTAAGCGGCGAGCGACCCCCTGATGACCACTGCGCAAACGCGCGGGAAGGCTGGGGAGAGCGATGACCTGCAAGTCAGGAGACCTGCCATCGAAACGAAAACTCTATCTCGGGCGGGGTGTCCGGGTCGGGTGTTGTGCCGGAGCATCGTCACTGCATTCCTGATCCCCGCCCCTTCCCTAACGCGCGGAGGGCGCAATGATCTGGAAAGACAAGACACATGAATTTACTGCAACTATTTGCATGCAGACCGGCCGCCCCTGCCCGGCCATGGCCCGGATCCTGCGCGCGCTGACCCGTTCGGTGGCGTCCAGTGCAAAGATGTGCGACCCGACTTTTCTGATCGAGGGGAGCATCGATCTGGACGGCTGCGCGCATGAATGCACCGCCCGCTATTCCGCGTCCAGCGCGCGGGTGCGGATGTATTGCAACGCAGGTGAAGAGGTGGCCCAGCCCACGTTGGATCGCTATGCCGATCTGGCCCTGGGGCAGTCCGCAACCAGCATTCCGACACAGCAGATCAGTGTCTACCCCTGCGCGCTGTCCGAATCGCGCCCCCTGCAAAAGGCCCGGGTCGATCACCAGCCTTCGCTCTGAGCCTGCATCCGTCTAAGGATCTTCCGAGTGGGACACACGGCGTTCGCCGTAGGCCCATTGCATCTGGTCCGGGGTTTCAACCGCACAGGGGCGCACCGCCCGCAACCGGGCCAGTGCCCGGGGCGGGCTTTCACCGCATTCGATCATCAACCGCAGGGCAACCATGCCGGATCGCCCGCAGCCCCCTTTGCAGTGCACCAGAACCCGCCCGCCCCCGACCAGCGCGCGCCGGGCCATATGGCTGATGCCGGGCCAGCGGATCAAAGCCTCTTCCTCCGGGGCGCTGAAGTCTAGGATCGGCAGATGTTCCCAACGGCTGGCAGATCTCTGCACATCCTGGCCCAGAGTTTCGGCACCGGCAGCGCGCATCTCTTCAGCCATCGTCAGAGTGATAACCAGCCCCGGTTTCCAGTCGCGAATATGCTGCATATCGGTGGCGTAGTCGCCAGAGGCCCCGGGAAGCTGGGTAATCGCCAGAATACCATCCGCCACGGACAGGGCATGGATGGTCAATCCTGTCGCCGTATCGGGCGCTTCATCATCTGACGGCTCTGACATCCCGGCTCCGTTTTTGGAAGGCACAAGGGGATCACAACACGAATCACGCCGATCCCAAAGAAGAAACCCCCGCAAGCACGCGGAACGGACAGGAACAGCAGTGGACGATGGGCCACGCCTTGCTTACCCTTGGGGGCGGTCTTGCCGAATCCGGTCGGGCCGCCAACGGGCAACCCGAAAGAGCACGAAGAATGAGCGATACCGAGCAAAGCCAATATCAGGTTCTGGCGCGCAAATACCGTCCCGAGACCTTTGCCGACCTGGTGGGCCAGGACGCCATGGTGCGCACGCTGAAGAACGCCTTTGCCGCAGATCGGATCGCACAGGCCTTCATCATGACGGGTATTCGCGGCACCGGCAAAACCACCACCGCGCGGATCATCGCCAAGGGCATGAACTGCATCGGTGAGGACGGCAATGGCGGGCCGACGACGGAACCCTGCGGGAAGTGCGAACACTGCGTCGCAATCATGGAAGGCCGCCATGTCGACGTGATGGAAATGGACGCCGCCAGCCGGACCGGCGTGAACGACATCCGTGAAATCATTGACTCGGTGCGCTATCGCGCGGCCTCGGCCCGCTACAAGATCTATATCATCGACGAAGTTCACATGCTGTCGACCAGCGCGTTCAACGCGCTGCTGAAGACGCTGGAAGAACCGCCCGCCCATGTGAAATTCATCTTTGCGACCACTGAGATCCGCAAAGTTCCCGTCACCGTTCTGTCGCGCTGTCAGCGGTTTGATCTGCGCCGGATCGAACCCGAAGACATGATCGGCCTGTTGCAGAAGATCGCCGGGGCCGAAGGCGCCTCGATTGCCGATGACGCACTGGCCCTGATCACTCGCGCGGCCGAAGGGTCGGCGCGGGATGCGACCTCGCTGCTGGATCAGGCGATCTCGCACGGGGCTGGGGAAACCAGTGCCGATCAGGTCCGGGCCATGCTGGGGCTTGCGGACCGCGGCCGCGTTCTGGACCTGATGGACATGATCCTGCGTGGCGATGCCGCCGGGGCGCTGACCGAAATGGGCGCGCAATACGCCGAAGGCGCGGATCCTCTGGCGGTGCTGCGGGACCTGGCCGAAATCACCCATTGGGTCTCGGTGGTCAAAATCACGCCGGACGCAGCCGAAGACCCCACCATCTCACCCGATGAACGGGCGCGCGGGGCGCAGCTGGCCGAAACCCTGCCGATGCGGGTGCTCACCCGGATGTGGCAAATGTTGCTGAAAGCGCTGGAAGAGGTCGCCTCGGCCCCCAACGCCATGATGGCTGCGGAGATGGCGGTGATCCGTCTGACCCATGTTGCCGATCTGCCCTCTCCCGAAGAGTTGATCCGCAAGCTGCAAGACACCCCGCCCCCGCCCAACGGTCCAGGTGGCGGCATGATGGCACAGGGTCACGCCGGTGCGAGTGCAGGCGGACAGACCCAGGCCATGGGACGCTCACAGACCGGGCACTCGGGCCCGCCCCCCGGCGCGCCGGTAGCCCATGGCGGCGGTGGAACCTCTGCGCAGTTGGCCCAGGACGTCGACCTGGCGCTGGCCCGCTATCCGACCTTCGAACATGTGGTCGAACTGATCCGGACGCGCCGGGACGGTGTGCTGCTGGCCCATGTGGAAAGCTATCTGAAGCTTGTCAGCTATCAGCCCGGGCGCATCACCTTCGAACCCGCCGACAACGCACCGCGTGATCTGGCGCAGCGGCTTGGCCAGCAGCTTCAGGCCTGGACCCACAGCCGCTGGGTGATCAGCGTCGCCAACGAAGGCGGCGCTGAAACCATACGCGAGCGCGAAGACGCCGCCGAAAACGCCCTGCGCGCCGAAGCCAGCGCCCACCCGATGATCCAGGCCGTGGTCGCAGCCTTCCCCAAGGCGCAGATCCTGTCGATCCGCACCGCGCAGGACATCATGGCCGAAGTCGAGGCCGAAGCTCTGCCCGAAGTCGAAGACGAATGGGATCCGTTCGAGGAGGAATGACCAACCCCGCCTTCGACTGAACTGCGCCACTTTGCCATCAAAGAAGGCTGCATCGGTCCACCGGACTTGTTCATTGCCCTCGCAATTGCGATATGTGCGCTGATGACTTACGGCGCTTTGCGCCCCCGCAGATAGGAGAAGACACATGCTCAAGGGACTTGGTGGTCTTGGCGATATGGCCAAGATGATGAAATCCGCACAGGAACTGCAAACCAAGATGGCGCAGATGCAGGATGACATGGCCAATATGACCGTTGTCGGCGAAGCTGGCGCAGGTCTGGTCAAGGCAACTGCAACCGCCAAGGGCGAACTGACCGCCCTGGACATCGATCCCTCGATCTTCAATGGCGATGACAAGGAAGTGGTCGAGGACCTGATCCTGGCCGCCATCAAGGACGCCCAGGCCAAGGCCTCGCAGCGGGCGCAGGATGAGATGGCCAAGCTGACCGAAAGCATGGGCCTGCCCAAGGACATCAAGCTGCCCTTCTGACCCTTTTGACCCGAACGCCCGTCCCACCGGATGGGCCAGTTCGGGTCCATGACACATGTGGATCTTGGCGCGGTACATGCCGCGCCCGGTCCGGTTCAACAGGGGACGCGGCATGAGCGGATCAACCGACGACATCGAAAACCTGATCGCGTTGATGGCCAAACTGCCGGGCCTTGGCCCCCGCTCGGCCCGTCGTGCCGTTCTGCACCTGATCCGCAAACGCTCGATGCTGCTGTCGCCGCTGGCTGATGCGATGACCCAGGTCGCCATTTCAGCCCGCGAATGCCTGAACTGCGGCAATGTCGGGACCTCTGAAATCTGTGATCTGTGCCAGGACGACCGCCGCGCAACCGGCGAGCTTTGCGTTGTCGAGGACGTGGCCGACCTCTGGGCGATGGAGCGCGCGGGCGTTTTCAAGGGCCGCTATCATGTGCTGGGTGGTACGCTTTCGGCACTGGACGCCGTCGGTCCCGAGGACCTGCGTATCCCACAACTGGCGGACCGGGTGGTGTCGGAAGAGATTACCGAGGTCATTCTGGCCCTGAACGCAACCGTCGACGGTCAGACCACCGCACATTACATCGCCGACCAACTGGACGGGCAGGTCCGGCTGACCTCACTGGCGCAGGGTGTCCCCATTGGTGGTGAGCTGGACTATCTGGACGACGGCACAATCTCGGCCGCGTTGCGGGCCAGAAAGGATCTCTGAGCCGGGCAACCCGGCTCAGATTAGAAGCTTTTTCAGGCGTAGAACCCGCGCAGGGCCGACACCGTGCGCTCCAGCGCCAGATCGTCTACGTCCTTGTGCAGCACCATCCGGATGGCGCCCGTATCGCCGCCCCCGATGACCACACCCTGGTCGGCCAGATGGCTGCGCAGCTTGGTGTTGTCGGGATCCTCAGGCGTGAAGAACACCATGTTGGTGGCCTGGGTGACGTGACCGGCCCCACAGTCGGACAAGGCCCCCGCCAGCTGGGTCGCGCGGGCATGATCGTCGGCCAGCCGCGTGACATTGTGATCCAGAGCGTGCAGCGCCGCCGCCGCCAGCACGCCGGATTGCCGCATGCCACCGCCCAGCATCTTGCGCCAGCGCCGCCCGCGCGCGATCAGATCCGCCGGCCCCACCAGCACCGACCCCGCAGGCGTGCCCAGCCCTTTGGACAGGCAGATCGAAATCGTGTCAAATGGCGCGGCCAGATCGGTTTCTGCGCAACCCAGGGCGGTAATCGCATTGAAGAACCGGGCCCCATCCAGATGGGTTGCCAAACCCGCCTGACGCGCCGCATCGGTTGCTTCGGTCATCCGCGCCAGCGGAATGGCCTGACCGTTGTGGGTGTTCTCCAGTGAAACCAGACGGCTGATCGCCATGTGGCTGTCGTCAGGTTTGACCGCAGCGGCAATGGCCCCCGCGTCCACCCCGCCATCCGCCGCGACGGGAACAGGGCACAGGGCAATACCGCCCAGCACCGAGGCCCCCGCGGCTTCGTAGACATAGACGTGGTAATCGCTGCCAACGATGATCTCTTCGCCCCGCTGACAATGCGACAGCAGCGCAACCAAGTTGCTCTGGGTGCCGGTCGGCAGGAACAGCGCGGCCTCCTTGCCCAGCCGCTCGGCCAGCGTCGCCTCCAGCCGGTTGACGGACGGGTCGTCGCCATAGACATCATCGCCCAGCTCGGCCGCGTACATGGCCTGACGCATCGCCTCATCCGGTTGTGTCACCGTATCGCTGCGCAGGTCGCAGACCGGGGCGTTGCCCCGATCCAAACGGGTCAGTCCCGCATATTGATTCATTCTGTCACCTGATCATAGGCCAGCGCCGCCACGATATGCACACGCCGGGTTTCGCCTCCGTTCAGCGCGGTATGATAGCCACGGGTATCGGTGAAGTATACCGATCCATCCGCCGGGAGATGCGTGACGTGGTGATTCACGATGAACAGCGACCCCGGGTTGGACACGATCGGGATATGCAGACGCGGCTCGGGGTCACGGTGCCAGGAATTGCAGTTATAGAGCCCCTTGGACAGGATCCGCGTGCGCCCGATCGGAAAGCGTTTCGTCAGTTCTTCGTGCACGTGTTCAAAGTATGTGCCTGTGAACTTCGGATTGAACTCGGAAAAATCCACCTCCGGCACCAGATCCTCGCGCGGCTCTTCGACATAGCGGTCATCCGCCCGCAGCCAATAGCGGCCGGACAGGTCATTGGGCGTCCATTCGGTCTGGCCCGGGCGTTGGGTCAGCGGCAGCGCGGCAAAGCCCTGATCCTGCATCCCCCCCATGAAGGCTTCGCGCCGCAGGCATTCTTCCAATGCTTCACGCAGCTTTTCGATATCGAACTTCAGCTCAAGCCGCTGAATGCCAGGGCCCGGTTTGAACTGTGCAACGGACGTGGTTTCCGGAACCTGCGCCATTTGCGCGGTGACCGCCTCAACATCCGCGTCGCGGATCTCTGGAACAAAATTCATCTGACCCTCCCAAAAAGGACATGTGTGATTTTGCCGTATACTAAGCAGGGGCTTTAGGGTCTCAAAGCAGGGTTTCCGCATTAGGTGTTGCAAGAATTGCAAGACCTGCCAAGACTGGCGTATGCGCCGAAAGATCCCCTCCATCACCGCCCTGCTCTGTTTCGAAGCCGCCGGCCGAACCGAAAACTTCGCCCAGGCCGCGCAGATGCTGAACATGTCGCAAAGCGCGTTCGGGCGTCAGATCCAGTCCCTGGAAGCGCAGGTCGGGCAAACCCTCTTTCACCGCGAGCGACAGCGCGTCCGGCTATCCCAGGGCGGACAGGTTCTGCTGGCAGAGCTGTCCCCGCACCTGGAAGCGATTGAGGCGTCGATCTTTCGGCTTCGCACCCGCGACAATCCGTTTGGCGCGCTGAACATCGGCACCTACCCGACCCTTGGCAGCCGCTGGCTGATGCCAAGGTTGTCCCAGCTGAACAAGAGCCAGCCGAAGCTGACCATCAACACGATCACCTATCTGGACAACACACAAATCGATGCCAGTGTCGTCGATCTGGCTATTGCGCAGGGTGACCCGCCGTGGCCGGGTTTTCGCGCCGATCCGCTGATGCCTGAACGCCTGGTTGCCGTGGTGTCGCCCGAACTGCGCGCTGAAAGCCTCCGCTCGCCGCTGGACCTGCTTGAAATGCAAGCGCTGCAACACCGCTCTCGCCCGCTCAGCTGGAAAATCTGGTTCGACAGCCTTGGGATCGACCTGCCGATGACCCCCACCGGCCCGCTGTTCAGCCAATTCGAAATGCTGATTGATGCCACAAGATTGGGTCATGGTGTCGCCATTCTGCCCGAGCTGCTGATCCGACGCGAATTGGAGAGCGGGCAGCTGATCCCGGCTCACCCGCACCGGTGCCAGCCCGACAGCGCCTATTTCCTGCTGACACCGCAGGCCAAGATCGGCACCAACAAGGTGGAGCGGGTGCGGTCCTGGTTGCTGGAGCAAGGCGCGCAGGACGTGGAATAGCGGATGTTTCAGGCCGTCGCCTTGCGAAGCGCGGCAACCCCTACCCCCATCGCCACAAGAAGCCCCCCGCCCAAACGGGTCAGCCAGGGCAGGACCGCCGGGCGCAGAATCCGTTTGCGCAACAGATCGGTCAGCAGGGCATAGGCCAACGCGTTCAGCGCGGCGAGGCCGACAAAGGTGCCGATCAACACCACGAACTGCCCCCCAAGCGGGGCCTCGGGCCTGATAAACTGCGGCACAAAGGCGATGAAGAAGGCGATGGATTTCGGGTTCAGCGCAGTGACCGCTGCCGCGTGCCAGAAGACGCCGCTTTTCACCGCCCCCTGCCCGTCCCCCGGATCGGCAAAACTGGCCGCCTTGGCGCTGTGGATCATCTTGATGCCCAGGTAGACCAGGTAGATCGCGCCCACCCATTTCAGCACCAGAAACAGCTTGGCCGAGGTCAGAACAATCGCCCCGAGCCCCAACAGCGACGCGCTCATCGCGACCAGATCCCCCAGAGCCACACCAGCGACCGAGGCCAGCGCCACGCGCCGCCCATGGGCGATCGCATAGCTGATCACCAACAGGATCGTCGGGCCGGGAATGGCCAACAGCACAGTTGAGGCCACGACAAAGGCCAACCAGGTGTAGAGTTCCATCTTTCCCTCCGCTTACTCAGGCTGCGAAATCTTGACCACGCTGGTTTCCTTCAGCGTGTCCATCGACAGAATGGTTTCCGTCTTGGTCACCGCGGCGAGCGGCTTCACCTGCTCGGCAAGGAACTTTTGCAGATGCGCGACATCCCTGACCCGAACCTTGATCAGATAGGAGTGCGGGCCGCTGACGTGATGCAGCTCCATAACCTCATCCAGTTGCACCAGAGCCTGAACAGCGGCCTCTTCGCCCTCATACTCCATATCGACCCAGAGAAAGGCACAGAGCGCCGCGCCCACGTGATCCGGCGCCAGAATGGCCCGCCATCCCCGGATCACCCCCGCAGAAACCAAGCGGCGCAGCCGGTCGTTCACCGTGGAAACGGCCATCCCGGTCTGGGCGGCGAGCTCAGAGAGAGGCAGCTTTCCATCCACTTGCAGGATTTCGGATAATTTTCGATCTTGCACGTCCATTTCCGGAAATTATCCGAAACATACCAGAAACAGCAACGATTCTTTCAGACCCGCACAAAAAAAGCCCCCGGAACGATCCGGGGGCTGCATCTTCTGACTGGGACCTGCTTTAGAAGCGCGGGTCGTCGCTATCGTCTTCGTCGTCATCTCCGCCGCCGCTGGGCAGGTTGAAGAAGCTGTTCGCGTCGACGATCGGATCGCTGCTGCCCATCGGATCATCGTCATCATCATCGTTGTCGCTGAGCGAGAAGGTCTCCAGACCTTCGATCGCCGACGGCATGCGTGGCTCCGGCTCCATCTCCAGCGATTGCTCGGTGGAAACCAGCTTGCGGCGTTCGTCGTCGCTCATCACGCCACCTTCGGCAGCTTTCTTGGCGGCGGCCTTCTGCACCGCGGCGTCCAGTTCGGACTGTTTGCACAGCCCCAGCGCGACCGGGTCGATCGGCTGCATATTGGCAATGTTCCAGTGGGTCCGCTCGCGGATCGACTGGATGGTCGGCTTGGTGGTGCCAACCAGCTTGGCGATCTGGCCATCCGACAGTTCGGGGTGGAACTTGACCAGCCACAGGATCGAGTTCGGGCGGTCCTGACGCTTGGACAGAGGCGTGTAGCGCGGGCCACGACGCTTTTCTTCCCCCGCAGCCGCCGGGTTGAACTTGAGCTTCAGCTTGTGCAGCGGGCTGGCCTCGGCGCGGTCAATCTCTTCCTGAGTCAGCTGGTTGTTGGCAATCGGGTCAAAGCCTTTGACGCCAACGGCGACTTCACCGTCCGCGATGCCCTGAATCTCCAGTTCGTGCATACCCACGAAGTCCGCGATCTGCTTGAAGCTGATCGTGGTATTGTCCACCAGCCACACGGCGGTTGCCTTGGCCATCAACGGTTTTGCCATGCGCTCATCTCCTTAAAACACATCTTCCCCGTCGCCTGAAATAGGCTGCCCCGGCATTTGGGGACTGGTTTCCGTTGTCGGGGAACTTCGGATCTATATAGTCGCCCTTGACAGATAAGGAAAGAGGCGAATGCGCGGGCTGTTTCTGGCGATATTCTTGAGTTTGATTGGGTCAACCGGCTTTGTTCAGGCCGAAGGTGAGAAAGCGGGCGAGTTCGATTATTATGTTCTGGCGCTCAGCTGGTCACCCACATGGTGCACCCTTGAGGGGGATGCCAGACAGGCCGATCAATGCGATCCGCGTCATGACCACGGGTGGATCCTGCATGGGCTCTGGCCACAGTTTCACCAAGGCTGGCCCAGCTATTGCCGCAGCACCGAACCCGCGCCCACCCGCCGCATGACCACGGAAATGGCTGACATCATGGGCAGTTCCGGCCTGGCCTGGCATCAATGGAAGAAACACGGCACCTGTTCGGGGCTGTCGGCCGCATCTTATTACCGACTGTCGCGACATGCCTATTCCACCATCCAGCGCCCCGCCGTTCTGCGAAAACTGACCAAAACCGTTTCCGTTCCGGCCAGCCTGATCGAGGAGGCCTTTCTGCAAGCCAATCCCGGATTGGACAAAGATGCCGTTACCATCACCTGTCGGGATGGCCATATCCAGGAGGCGCGGATCTGTCTGTCGCGGGATCTGAAGCCGGTTCCCTGCGGGCGCGACGTGATCCGCGATTGCTCGCTGAAGGACGCGATTCTTGAACCGGTTCGCTGACAGAGTCCGCAACTTCTGGCTGTCCTTGCTGGCGGTCAACGTCGCGGCACCGGTGTTGTTTGCGATCGTGGTCCACCTGCAAAGCGAAGCACAATTGCGCAGCTACCTGTACTGGCTGTTCGTGATCATCCTGTTTGCTCTGAATGAGGCCTTCGCCCGCATCTTTCCGTCCCGGAAGGTCTGGTTCTGGGGCTGGTCGGGGCTGAATATTGCCGCCGTCCTTACCGGCAACATCGGCGCGGTGACTGCCCTGCCGCACCTCCCGAGCCTGCTGGCGCAACTGCTGTAACTGCGCCATCTGACCGCCCCACACACCCGTTCCCACAAGCGTGACTGAAAAATCATGCGTTTTGTGGTATGTTGGAGGAGTGAAACTGGCCCTGTGGCTGGGACAGGCCACTCCGGCGCAGCGAACACGCAGCAGAAACGGAGGCCCAACATGGCGAAGACAATTGGCAATCCCCTGACGTGGACCGTGCAGAATGCGCGCCACACCGGAGCGCATTTTTCCGCATCACTGGGCACCGTCGGCAGTGAGGGGAACTGGGCGATGCCCGAAATTAGAAAACTTGAATTTTCAGATCTGACCGGTGCATTGGGGGCCGGTTTCGAAGACTTTGCAGCCGCGCGGGCGGACGTGATTTTCATTGCATTGATCTACCCCATCGCGGGACTTCTTCTGGTCACATTGGGCCTGAGCATGGATTTGCTGCCACTGGTTGTGCCGCTGATCCTGGGCTTTGCCCTGCTTGGACCGGTTGCCGCCATCGGGGTTTATGAAATGAGCCGCCGCCGCGAGGCCGGGGATAATCCGGACTGGCTGGATGCATTCGGGGTCATAAGGTCGCCCTCCATAGGGGCGATCGTCGTTCTGGGCGGCTATCTTGCGGGGCTGTTCATTGCCTGGATCGTTGCCGCGAACATGATCTACGCGCTGACGCTGGGCCCCGAACCGCCCACCAGCATCATGCAGTTCGTTCGCGATGTCTTCACCACCGGCGCGGGCTGGGCGATGATCCTCTTTGGGACGTTGACTGGCGGCCTTTTTGCCTTTGCCGCCTTGGCGACAAGCCTTGTGTCATTCCCGCTGTTGCTGGATCGCAAGGTCGGCCTGCCGGTCGCGGTGGTCACCTCCTACCGCGTGCTGCGCACCAGCCCTGTTGTCACGCTGAGCTGGGGCGCCATCGTCGGCGCGCTTTTGGCGCTGGGATCGGTGCCGATGCTTCTGGGTTTGATCGTGGTGGTGCCGGTGCTTGGACATGCAACCTGGCACTTGTATCGCCGCGCCGTGATCTGAGGGCAGATAAGCGCCTGACATCTGACCGGGCCAGAGCGGCCCGGCCAGCATCGTCGGCAGATCAGGCGACCTTCAGAACGATTTTGCCGATATGGCCAGAGCTTTCCATGCGGGCATGGGCGGCGGCGGCCTCCTCCAGCGGGAATTCGCTGTCCATCACAGGGGCCAACTTACCCGCTTCGATCAGCGGCCAAACCGCTTCGCGCAGATCCTGGGCGATCTCCGCCTTGGCCTGATCGCTCTGCGGGCGCAGGGTGGATCCGGTGACCGTCAGGCGGCGCGTCATGATCTGTGCGAAGTTCAGCTCAATCTTGGGACCGGAGAGGAAGGCGATCTGCACAAGGCGGCCGTCATTAGCCAGCGTCTTGATGTTGCGCGGGATGTAGTCACCGCCGACCATATCCAGGATCAGGTTCGCCCCCCCTTCCGCTTTCAGAACGGAGACGAAGTCCTCATCGCGGTAGTTGATCGCCCGCTCGGCGCCCAAATCCAGACACGCCTGACACTTCTCATCACTTCCGGCCGTGGTGAAAACCCGAGCCCCCAGCGCGGTGGCCAGCTGAATTGCCGTGGTCCCGATCCCGGAAGAGCCCCCGTGGACCAGAAAGCGCTCCCCCGCCTTCAGTCCGCCACGCGTAACCACATTCGACCAGACGGTGAAGCAGGTCTCAGGCAGGCAAGCCGCCTGTTTCAGATCCAGACCCGCAGGAATCGGCAGGCAATGGGCCGCTGGCGTGGCGACATATTCGGCATAGCCACCGCCGGGCAACAGACCACAGACCTGATCGCCCACCGCAAACTCGGTCACACCTTGGCCGACCTCGATCACCTCACCGGACGCTTCCAGACCAGGCAGGTCGCTGGCTCCCGGAGGCGGTGCATAGGCCCCGGCCCTCTGCAGGGCATCGGGGCGGTTCACCCCCGCATAGGCAACTTTGATCACGATCTGCCCGGGCGCTGCGCTCGGGCGCTCCCGTTCCGTAACCTTCAGAACCTCCGGCCCACCCGGTTCGGAAATCTCGACTGCGCGCATCATCTCGGTCATCTGTGGATCCTTTCCCTTTGGCACATGCCTAACACTCCGAAATGGCAGCGCAAAGGACGTAACGCGCCACTCGATCCGCTTGTTTCGACATGTGCAAGGGTTGCAGGGCCGTCAGGACCCGGCGCGCCCCGGCAGATCCTTGGTTGAACCCGGTTTGCGCAGCAGATCAGCCACCAGATTTGGCCCAGCAAGCAAGGGTTTAAGCAGCGGGTTCTTCTGCACGTCCGCCTTGAACTTTTCGAACTGCATCACATTGCCGATCCGCCGGTCCAGGAATTCCCAAGTGGCCTGATGCCCGTCGCTTTCGTCCCCAAGCCAATACAGCACGGTCGCGGAATAGACCGCCGACAGCGTTGCGCGCTTGGTGTACCAGTTGACATCTTCGGACCCGTCCCCCAGCGCCGTCCAGATCGCATCACAGGTGCCCCAGATCAGCTTGGCCCCATCGCCAGCATAGGCCGGCAAGGCAAACAACGTGGTTCCCCGGCGCACCACTTCCTTGTCGTCCACCGCCTCCAGACGGAACCGGACCCCGGCGGCGATCTTGTCGCGGAAGCGCATCCCGGTCAGGTCCTCGGTCCCCAGCCGCTCAATCATGCGCTGGTCGCCCAACTGGTGATAGGCAATCGCCAGATCAACGCCGCCCCGTGGGCAGATCGCACGCGCCAACCCCGGATCAACCCCAATGTCCTGAACCGCAGCTGTAAAAGTCGCCTCTGTCCAACCATCGAACGCCACATGAATCAGGGCGGCGTCCACCAGTTGGCTTTTGATCTGATCGTAGGACTGTGCCATCGCGCACCCCCGGAAATAAGGCTGTAAGTCTGGTCTACAGGCTTAGCGGAAAATACGCCGAGGTCAAATCAACAGCCTCAGCCCATGCGCCCCTGCTGGACCGAAGGGGTCACGCCAAAGGCGGCGCGGTAGACACGAGAGAAATGGCCGGGGCTTTCGAAGCCGCAGGCCATGGCAATTTCCGTGATGGATTGCTCGGTCTGCAAGAGCAGCCGCCGCGCCCGCTCCAAGCGCAGTTCCACGTAGTACTTCTTGGGTGAACAGTTCAGATATTTACCGAACAGTCGCTCCAGCTGCCGGGCAGAGATCCCCACTTCCTCGGCAATCAGCGACGGCGATACGGGGGTTTCGATTGTTTCGGTCATCATCTGAATTGCGCGGGCCAGATGTTTGTTGCGCATGCCATGCCGCGACTGGAGCGACACGCGCTGTTCCGCCGTGGCATCGCGCGCGGCGTTGTAAACCATCTGGTCAGACACTTCGACAGAGAGGTTATAGCCGTGGTCCCGTTCGATCAGATGTAGCATCAGGTCAGCCGTGGCCGTTCCCCCCGATGCGGTGATGAACTTCTCATCGGCAACAAAGACGTTGCGGACAAGGTTCACCTGCGGGAACTCTTCCATGAAACTGTCGTGGAATTCCCAGTGGATTGCCGTTTGAACGCCATCCAGAAACCCGGCCTTAGCCAGGACATATGCCCCGGAACACAATGCCCCAATCCGCTTGCCGCGCGCGCGCTCACGACGCAGAACGCTCAGCAATTGAGGCGAAACATGTTTCTGGACATTGATCCCCGACAGCACGAACAGCCGGTCAGATTCCGGGATCGCGTCGAACCCGTGATGCACCAATGTGACCGATCCATTTGAGCTGACGGCGGTGGTACCGTCCTCGGAAACGAACGACCATTTGTACAGTTCTTGTCCGCTCAACAGATTGGCGATCCGCAGCGGTTCAATCGCGCAAGAGAAGGCGATATGCGTAAACTCTTCGACCAGAAGAAAGGCAAAGTGTTCGGCCATCCGATATCCCCTAAGGCGCGTGGCCACGCGGGCGAACCCGCGCGGCCGGTGGTTTCATCGCATTATTGCGCAGCTGCGCGGGCCGCGTCCAGCCATCCGTCAAAGGCAGCACGGTTTTCTGCGATCCAAGCATCGACGTGACGGTCGATATCGGCCGAGCTGTCTTCGCCGTCAGCGATAAGCTTGTTCTGGGCCGAAATATCGTTGATGTCGATCTTGGCGACGTCAAACAGCTTCGCCGCAGCCGGGTTTGCACCCAGGAATTCGTCGGTTGCAACGATACGGATGCTGTCCACGGCGAAACCCAGATCCTTGCCATTGAAGGTGGTTTCAGCGGTCGCACCATCGGGCAGCGACGAGTAGGGCACGGCCAGGAATTCGACGTTTTCGCCCGGAACCAGAACGCCCGAGACCCAGTAGGGGGTCCAGGTGTAATACAGGACATTTTCGCCGCCTTCGTTGCGCGCGATGGTGTCTGCGATGATCGCGTTGTACTCACCCTGGTTGTGGTTCACGGTGTCCCGCAGACCGAACTCATCCAGTTGGTGCTCGATCACACGCTCACAGCCCCAACCGGGGACGCAGCCGGCCAGATCGGCCTTGCCGTCGCCGTCAGCGTCAAACATGGCCGCCTTTGCCGGATCCTTCAGATCGCCGAGGTTCTGAACGCCCGCATCATAGGCCGCCTTGTTGACCAGATACCCTTGCAGAGCGCCTTCGATCAGCGTGCCAACCTTTTCCAGAACTGCGTCGCCGCCCGATTCTTCGAAGAAGGTGTGGTGCAGACCGTTCCAGTGCACGGCGGTAAAGTCTGCGTCACCAGTGCCCAGGGCCAGGTGCAGGGTCTGGGCCTGAACCTCTTCCGGCTCTGCCACATCATAACCCAGCTCTTCCAGAGCCTTGAACAGGATGCGGTGCTGGAACAGTTCCTCGGCGATCGGCTGCAGCACCGGACGAACGGTGACACCTTCGCCGGGCTTGTCTGCCGCCAGTGCTGCACCTGCCAGCATGGTGGACGCTGCAAGGGCAGCGAGAACGGTTTTTCTGAACATTGGTATCCTCCCTATAGGGTTCAGACGAAATTGAAGATCAGTTTTTGCCAACAACGCGCAGTACCAGGCCGATCGGCCCACCCTGCCACCAGTGACGGTGGCCGCGTTCGCGACCGGATTGGCCCATGCCTTGGGTGATGCGGTCCAGTACGATGGCCAGGATGACGATCCCAAGACCACCGATCAGGGCCTTGCCTGCATCCAGACGCCCCATTGCGCGCAGCACTTCGTTGCCCAATCCCTTGACCGAGATCATCGAGGCAATGACGACCATCGAAAGCGACAGCATGATGGTCTGGTTCACACCGGCCAGGATGGTCGGCGTGGCCAACGGCAGTTCCACCTTGAACAGGATCTGGCGCGGGCTGGCTCCAAACGCCTTGGCCGCTTCGACCACCGAGGCGTTCACACCGCGAATGCCCAGCGATGTCAGACGGATCAGCGGCGGCAGGGCAAAGATGATCGTGACGATCACGCCCGATACGTTGCCGATCCCGATCAGCATGACCACCGGCACCAGGTACACAAAGGCGGGGATGGTCTGCATCGTGTCCAGCACGGGGCGGATGACCGCTTCGAATCGGTCGTTCTTGCCCGCCAGCACGCCCAGCGGCAGACCGATGAAGAAACACAGGATCACCGAAGACACGACAATCGCCAGCGTCGTCATCGCCAGCCCCCAGGCATTGGGAGCCAGGAAACCCAGAACGGTCATGGCAATCGCCACCAGAATCGCCACGCGGCGACCAGCGGCCTGCCAGGCGACCAGCACCAGCAAGAGCAGCATGATCAGCGGCGGCACGGCGTTCAGCGCCGTGTCGATGCCGACGATCATCTCATTGAAGAATTTCTTGATCGGCTGGATGATCCCGCGGTTGGCGATCGCCCATTGTTTCACCCCGTCGGCACTGTCAGCCAGACCAAGGTCGATTGACGAAAACGGATCCAGAATATTGAAGCCTTGTGCATCAGACATGATCAGCCCCCTCAGTGTTTCACGGATGCCGGGTCATCCAGGTCGCCCTGAATACCGCGCAACAAGGCGTTCTTGGTCACCACGCCGATAGGTTTGCCGTCCACCTTCACCATCACGGGATGCTGTGTTGCGATGGACAGGTTGACGAGATCGTCCAGCGAATGCTCGGGATGCGCTTCAGGCCATTTCTCGTGATCGACCGGCCCTGCCCGCTTCTCGTAGGCGGCCAGCGGCTCCATGATCTTGCCGGCCGAAACCAGTTCCAGCTTGGAAATGCCGGCCACGAAGTCGGCAACATATTCGTCAACCGGGTTGGTCACGATGTCCTCGGGCGTACCGACCTGAACCAACGCGCCGTCCTTCATGATCGCAATACGGTCACCGATTCGGATCGCTTCATCCAGGTCATGCGTGATGAACAGCGTAGTTTTCTTCATCTCTGCCGACAGGGACATGAACTTGTCCTGCAGCTGTCGACGAATCAGCGGATCGAGAGCAGAGAACGGTTCGTCCATCAGCAGGATAGACGGATCCGCAGCGATGGCGCGGGCCAGGCCAACACGTTGCTGCATGCCGCCCGACAGTTCGTCAGGATACTTCTGGTCCCAGCCGTTCAGATCCACGGCATCAATGGCGCGCATCGCATTTTCGCGACGTTCCTTCGCATCGTGCCCGCGGACTTCCTGGCTGAAGGAGACATTGTCCAGAACGGTCCGATGCGGCATCAGCGCCATGTTCTGAAAGACCATGCCGATCTTTTCCGCCCGCACCTCGCGCAGATCGCGCGCGTTCAGGCGATTGACGTCCTGACCTTCGATGAAAAGCTGGCCAGATGTCGGCTCGATCAACCGGTTTACGTGACGAATCAACGTCGACTTTCCAGAGCCTGACAGCCCCATGATGCAGAAGATTTCGCCCCGCCCAACGGTGAAAGTCGCGTCTTGAACGCCCACCACGCAGTCGAACTGATCACGGACTTCTAGCTTCCCAAGTCCTTGTTCTTGAACAGCTTTCATCGCCTCATCAGCGCGACGCCCAAAGATCTTCCAGAGATTTCGGCAGTCGATCACCGCTTCGTCCTGTGTTCCGGCCACTTGTCCCTCCCGGTCGAAAACATTTTGTGCATACTGCATATTTTTTTCGTGTACACAAATTGTATTTTAGACTAACACAAGATGAGCATCAAACTTGTGCGAATTGCATGCCTGATGGCATGATCCACTACACAGGTTCGATGACAACAACTGGAGACAGGGATGAAAGACGCTTCGAAACGCAGAAAATCAGAGCTCTATAATCATCTGAAAACTGCGATCATGACCCTGGCCCTCCGTCCCGGTGCAGACCTGGACGAGGCCAGTCTTTCGGAGGAGTTCTCCCTTTCACGCACGCCCTTGCGTGAAGTGCTCCGGCAACTTGCAGGCGAAGGGTATGTTGATCTGCGGGAGAATCGCGGGGCGCGGGTGAGCGAAATGTCTCACACCACCTTGCGGGACTTCTTCCTGGCCGCCCCGATGATGTATGGCGCTGTCCTGCAGCTGGCCGCCACGAATGCCCTGCCACAGCAGATAGAGGCACTGAAGGCGGCGCAGATGGACTTCAAACAGGCCTTGCAATCCGGATCGGGCGCGGATCGGGCAATGGCCAACAACCGGTTTCACGAAATCACGGGCGAGATGGCCGACAACATCTATCTGGCCCCGTCTTTTCAGCGACTGCTGATCGATCATGCCCGTATCGGCATGACCTTTTATCGGCCGCGAGACCAGAAAATGACCGAAAACCTGTCGGAAGCCAGCCAGCAGCATGACGCCATCATCGCCGCAATCGAAAGCGGTGATGAGGCAACGGCTGCGCAACTGGCGATCGACCATTGGAACCTGTCGCGCGATCAAATCGAACTGTTCGTCATGCCAGCCGGGCTGGACGTGCAGTTGGGAACGGTCGCCCGAAAAACCCCAGCGTGAGGACCTGATGAACCCAATTTTCAAATTCGAGGGTATCTATACCCCCGTTGTCACCCCCTTTCACCCGGACGGGAGCGTCAACTGGGACGCCCTGACCGATGTGATCGAATATCTGATCGATTCCGGTGTGCATGGCCTGATCTCAGGCGGATCAACCGGTGAGAACTATGCCCAAACCGTGGCTGAACGCATTGAAATCGCGCGGTTCACCAAGGAGGCCATCAAAGGCCGCCTGCCGCTGATCGTTGGCACCGGTGCCATGATGACATCGGATTCGATCGCGCTGGCCACCGGCGCACGGGACATCGGTGCGGATGCCATCCTGCTGGCCACCCCCCCCTACTCGGTCCCGACCGAGCGGGAAAACGCGCTGAACGCGCTGGCCATCGACAAAGCGGCCAACCTGCCGATCATGCTGTACAACTATCCGGGTCGGATGGGTGTCCACATGGGCGAGGAATTCCTGGACCGCGTTGGCCGCTCGCGCAATGTTTGCGCGATCAAGGAAAGTTCCGGCGACATCAACCGCGTCCACTTGCTGGCCCGCGACTACCCGCACATCCAGATGTCCTGCGGTATGGACGATCAGGCGCTGGAATTCTTCGCCTGGGGCGCACGCAGCTGGGTCTGTGCGGGATCGAACTTCCTGCCCAAGGAACATGTTGCACTGTACCAGGCTTGTGCCGTCGAAGGGAACTTTGACAAGGGGCGCCGGATCATGTCGGCCATGATGCCGCTGATGCGCGTCTTGGAACAAGGCGGCAAGTTCATCCAGTGCGTCAAGCACGGCGTTACCATGAACGGCATCGACACCGGGGGCCTGCGCCCGCCGCTGAAAGGGCTGAACAAGGATGACAAACGCGCTCTGGAACAGGTGATCCGGGTGCTGAAGACCACTATCGCAGACATTCAGGCAGAAGGGTAACGGACATGGATCTGCTGACGACAGAAGAATACAAGGCCATTGCTTCCGGCCTGACTCTGCCCACAAACGCGTTTATCGACGGCACCTTTCGCCCGGCGCAATCGGGCGACACGTTTGAAAGCGTGAACCCCGCCACCGGTGAAAAACTGGCCGATATCGCATCCTGCGGCCCCGAAGACGTGGATTTCGCAGTTCAGAAAGCCCGCGAAGCCTTCGAAGATGGCCGCTGGAGCCGGATGCATCCTTCGGAACGCAAGGACGTCCTGATCCGCTTCTCCAAACTGCTGACCCGCAACGCGCGTGAACTGGCGGTGATGGAAAGCCTGGACAGCGGCAAGACCATCTTTGATTGCGAAACCGTCGATGTTCCGGAAACCATCCACTGCCTGAAGTGGCACGCGGAAGCCATCGACAAGATCTACGATCAGGTTGCTCCTGCATCGGACGATCACATTGCTATGGTGGTTCGCGAACCCATCGGCGTTGTCGGCCTGGTTCTGCCGTGGAACTTCCCGCTGCTGATGCTGGCGTGGAAAATCGGCCCCGCACTGGCAGCCGGCTGTTCGCTGGTGGTCAAGCCTGCGGCGGAAACCACGCTGACCGCGTTGCGCGTTGCCGAGCTGGCTTCCGAAGCCGGCCTGCCCCGCGGCGTTCTGAACATCGTTCCCGGTAGCGGTCGTGCCGTTGGCGAACCGATCGGTCGCCACATGGACATCGACATGGTCTCCTTCACCGGCTCCACCGTAACCGGCAAGCGTTTCCTGGGCTACTCGGCGGAATCGAACGCCAAAGAAGTCGTTCTGGAGATGGGCGGTAAAAACCCTGCCGTGGTCATGGACGACGCCGAAAACCTGGATCGCGTGGCCCAGCACCTGGTGAACGGTGCATTCTGGAACATGGGTGAAAACTGCTCGGCCTCTTCGCGCTTGATCGTGCACAAGGACGTCAAGGCCGAGCTGCTGGAGCGTATCGAGAGCCACGCGCGTCACTGGAATGTCGGGGATCCGATGGACCCGGAAACCCGCATGGGCGCCTTGGTCTCCAAATCGCATTTCGACAAGGTGTGCTCCTACCTGGACAAGGTTGACAACGCGATCATCGGTGGCAAGTCGCATGGTGGAACCCACGTTGAAGCCACTGTCGTAGAAGTGCCGGGTAACGATCACCTGCTGGCACAGGAAGAGATCTTTGGCCCAGTGCTGTCGGTAATCGAAATCTCCAGCTTCGATGAAGCGATCCAGATTGCCAACGACACCGAATATGGCCTCTGTGCGTCGATCTTCACCGCAAACGCCAAGCGCGCCGTCCGTGGCGCCCGCGCCATCCGCGCAGGCACCGTCACGGTAAACAGCTTTGGCGAGGGCGATATCTCCACGCCGTTCGGCGGCTTCAAACAGTCGGGCTTTGGCGGGCGCGACAACTCGGTTCACGCGCACGATCAGTACACCCAGCTGAAAACCATCTGGATCGACCTGAGCGACGATAGTGACGAGGCCGTGGATTGAGCACGTACACTGCAAAACGGCTGCCCACCCATCGCGGTGTGGCAGCATGGAATGCAATCTTGGGGAGCCAGCCGGCCCCCCAAGTCCTTGATACAAACATCACCGCCGATTTTGTCATCATCGGCGGTGGTTTTGCCGGCTTGTCTGCGGCCCGTCGCCTGACACAGCTGCAGCCCGGCGCAAAGATTGCCGTGCTCGAAGCCGGACAACTGGCAGAATCGTCTGCGGGCCGCAACTCGGGCTTCATGATCGACCTGCCCCATGATCTGGCCTCCGACGATTACGCAGGTGCCGGTGATGACCGGGCGCTTATCGATCTGAACAGGCAGGCCATCAACTTCGCCAGAGGTGCGGTTGAAGACTACGACATCGATCCGAATTTCTTCGATCCCGCAGGCAAGGTGAACGGCGCCGCCGGAGAGGCCGGGCACGCCCATAACCAGACTTATGCACAGCACCTGAACAGCCTGGGTGAAAGCTCGGAAATGCTGGACGCCCAGCAGATGAAAGAGCTCACCGGCTCACCGCACTATGTCTCGGGTCTCTACACCCCCGGGACGGTGATGCTCCAGCCCGCAGGGTACATCCGGGGCCTGGGTCGGGGCCTGAGCGCCCACGCGAAGGTCTTTGAAAACACCCCCGCCACCGGTTTCAACAAAGTCGGATCGGACTGGCAGGTCGTAACGCCCAAGGGCTCGGTGACTGCGGGACGGATCATCCTTGCCAACAACGGCCACCTGGAAAGCTTCGGCTTTGCCAAGGGGCGGTTGATGCAATTGTTCCTGTTTGCCTCCATGACGCCCGAGCTGGATGCGGAAACGCAGAAAAAGCTGGGCGGCGCGTCCCGCTGGGGCGTTACCCCCAGTGACCCGATGGGCACCACCATGCGCCGTATCGACACCGGACAAGGTGGCAACCGGATCGTGACCCGGACCTGTGCAGTGCTTGCCCCCGGTATGGATCCCGGACAGCGCAACCTGGCACGGGCCACCCGCGTACAGCAGCGCAAATTTGACCAGCGCTTCCCGCAACTTGCGGGAATGAAGATGGAATACGAATGGGCCGGGCACCTCTGCCTGTCCCTGAACAGCGTGTCGGTCATGCGGGAACTGGATCAGAACGTGTTCTCTGCCTGTGTGCAGAATGGTCTAGGCACCGCGCGCGGCACCCTGACCGGGATGGGCGCTGCGGAACTTGCCTGCGACGAGAGCTCTGACATCACCCGCTATTTCACCGCTGAGGCACAGCCCAAGCGGCTTCCCCCGGCGCCGTTTGCGGAAATCGGAGCAAATGTTGTCCTGCGCTGGAAAGAATGGCGCGCCCGCGACGAGTGATCCCGGGCCCGTCCGCCGCTTTTGCGACCTCACATGCCCGGGCCTGACGCCTTAGGTCAGGTCCATGACGAAGAAATGCATGTGGGGGCGCAACATCGGCTGATCCTGATAGGTGGTGGTTTCAATGGGATCCGCCACCTCCGTGAAGCCAAGTTTGGGATAGAGGCTGCGCATTTCCACGTTGGGCGTCAACGTATCCACGACCAGCCGCTTCAACCCCAGCTCACGGGCAAAAGCAATGCGCGCTTCGACCAGCTTGCGCCCTGCCCCTGTGCCACGTGCCATCTCTGATACGAACAGGCGCTTCAGCTCCCCGGTTTCCGCATCCAGGCATTTCAACATGCCACAGCCCACGGCATTGCCATCCGGGTCACGGGCCAACACCAGACATCCGGTTGGCGGCAGATAGTCGGTCGCGTTCTGCCAGAACTCGGCCAGCGCGCTTTCGGGTGCGGCCGGATCAATGTCAAACCCATACGCCTGCATCCGCGTCACGATAAGCCCGTAGTATTGCCCCAGAAGGTCATTCAATACCTCCTTGTCCGGCAGTTCCTTGCAGTGCTCGATCACGACCGATGCCATCGGCTTTTTGCCCCGCTGTTGATTGACGTCCTAAACCACAGGGTACCGCCCCCGTGCGACGTGTCAAACGCGCAAAAAAAGACCGCCCTCAAGTGCTTGAGGGCGGCGTAGTTTGGGGGAGTGTAAACCTTAGTAGCTCTGGTTCAGCTCGTCTGCTGCCGGAATTTCACGCTCACGACGCGCGATGTATTCCTGCAGTTCTTCGTCCTTGGCTTGATCCAGTTTGGGTTCTTCATACTCGCTCAGCAGCTTCTTGGCTTGCTTCAGCGCGCGCTCGGTGATCTCCACGCTACCCTCTGCAACCCACTGCTCGATGGAGTTGTTGTCGAACAGCTCCGGCATGAAGAACGCAGTCTGGAAGTTCTCCTGCGTGTGCGGATGACCCAGGTAGTGACCGCCGGGGCCGACATCCGGAACTGCCGAAATCGCGTCGTCGAAATCACCCCACTTCGGACCTTCAGCCATGCGATAGGCCATGGCGCATTGCTCGGCATCCACGATGAACTTGGCGACCGAGCAGTGCATGCCTGCTTCGTTCCAACCCGCCGAGTGCCAGATGTAGTTGGCACCTGCGTGAATGACCGACGACAGCGTGGTGGCGCTTTCGTAACCCGCTTGGGCGTCAAAGGTTTTCGCGCCACCCAGGGTGTTCGAAGTCCGCCACGGCACATCGTAGAAACGCGCCATTTGACCGATCATGAAGTTCATCAGGCTGATTTCGGGGGTGCCCGCCATCGGTGCGCCCGACTTCATCGAAACGGTCGACAGGTAGTGGCCGTAGATCGCCGGGGTGCCTTTGTTGCACAGCTGGGTGTAGGCCAGACCCGACAGGGCTTCGGCGTTCAGCTGAGCAACCGATGCTGCGACCGACGCCGGGGTGTTGGCGCCGCCCAGAACGAAGGGCGAGCACAGAACCGGCTGACGACGAGCGCCGAATGCGCGCATTGCGCCCAGCATGGTTTCGTCCCAAACCAGCGGCGAGTTGCCGTTACAGTTACCGGTGGTCACCGGGTTGTTCATCAGGAACTCTTCGCCAAACAGGATGGCGCACATGTCCATGACGTCCTCGGCGTTCTTGGGCGAGGTGGTCATGCCCATGAACATCTTGTCCGAGTATTTCATCGACGAATAGGTGATGCGCAGGTGACGCTGGCTGATCGGGTGATCATAGGGCTCGACGATGTGGTGCGCCGACGAGTGCAGGCCGGGCGACATATGCGCCAGCTTGTGGAACATCGCCAGGTCGTCCAGCGTCGGGTTGCGACGCACGTCGTCCAGGTCGCGCAGGAACGGCGCGCCGGTCATCGGAACGAAGACCGAGTGCTTGCCGCCCAGGCGCACGTTGTTCTTGGGGTTACGCGCGTGGTAGGTGAAATCGGACGGGATCGACGAGATCAGGTCCATCACCAGGCCCCGGTCCAGGTAAACCAGTTCCCCAACAACCTTGGCACCCGCACGCTTCCAGTCTTCCAGAGCGATCGGATCGCGGAACTGGACGCCGACGTTTTCAAGGATGTTCATCGACGCATTGTGGATGCGCTCGACCTGACCTGGATCCATGACTTCGCATTCAGGAATATTGCGGGTCAGGCCAGGCAGCATGTCTACTTTTGGTGCAGAACGCAGTGCCCGCCGTGCGGACCGGCCGCCGGAACGGGAGCGCGCTGGGGCAGAGGCTTCTTTAGCTTCGGTCATTGCAGGTCTCCGTATTTTCATCGGAGAGTGCCAGAATCGACCACCCGTAACCTGCATCCGACCGAAGATTCATTGCAGGAACCGACATGCCGACAAAACGCGAAAGGCGCGACCCGCTTCCGGGTCGCGCCTTTCAAATTCTGCCATGCTCCAAAAGGAGCAGGCCTGCGCTTACTTGGGACCCAGCGCCGATAGACCCTTCAGGATGTCGATGGCATAGGCCAGCTGATAGTCCTCTTCCCGCAGCTCTGCGGCCGCTTCGGCTTTGGCGCGGTCTTCTTCGATCTGACGGATTTCATCTTCGCTCAGGCTGTCATTGTTCAGACGCCCGCGCAGATCTGCCTCTGACCGGGTCCGACGGTTAGGCTCATCTTCCTCGGCGCTGTTGGCCGGGCGGCGCGGCTGTTCCACGACGATGTCCGGGCTGACGCCCAGCGCCTGGATCGACCGGCCCGACGGCGTGTAATAGCGCGCGGTGGTCAGACGCATCGCGCCGTCGCCCCGCAGCGGCATCACCGTCTGCACAGATCCCTTGCCGAAGCTCTTGGTGCCCACCACGATGGCGCGGCGATGATCCTGCAACGCACCTGCAACAATTTCGGATGCAGAGGCGGAACCGCCGTTGATCAGAACGACCATGGGCAGCCCCTCTGCCAGGTCGCCTGCGGTTGCATTGAACCGCTCACCGTCTTCGGGATTGCGGCCACGGGTCGAAACGATCTCACCGCTTTCCAGGAACGCATCGGACACTTTGATCGCTTCGGTCAGCAGACCGCCGGGATTGTTGCGCAGATCCAGAACCAGGCCATTCAGGTTCTCGATGCCACCGGCCTCTTCGATCTGCTTCTTCAGACCGCTTTCCAGGTTCGGTGATGTCTGGTCGTTGAAGGTCGTCACCCGCAGAACAGCCGTTGTGCCTTCGGTGCGGGCGCGCACGGCCGTCAGCTTGATGGTGTCACGGATGATCGACACGTCGAAGGGTTCATCCTCGCCTTCGCGCACGATGGTCACGACGATTTCCGAACCGACCGGCCCGCGCATCATTTCAACCGCCTGATCCAGTGACAGACCCAGAACGCTTTCGCCATCCACATGGGTCACGAAATCACCCGCTTCGATTCCCGCTTCATCTGCCGGGGTCCCGTCGATGGGGGACACCACTTTGACGAAGCCTTCTTCCTGGGTCACCTCGATGCCGAGGCCACCAAATTCGCCACGGGTCTGCACCCGCATCTGGGCCGCGTCGTCGGGCGAGAGGTAGCTGGAATGCGGATCCAGCGACTGCAGCATGCCGCCGATGGCCGCCTCGATCAGTTCCGACTCGTCCACCTCTTCCACGTATTGCACGCGAATGCGTTCGAAGATGTCCCCGAACAGATCCAGTTGTTCATACACTGTCGAATTGCGGCCGCTTTCCTGCGCCAGCAGCGGACCCGCGACTTGCGTTGTGGCCATAACGCCTGCCAGCGTGCCACCCAGCGCGGCCATAACGAATTTCTTCATACTCGCCTATCCATTGTTATCGGTGCGGAACCACGTTGCCGGGTCCACAGGGCTGTTGCCTTCTCTGACCTCTATATAGAGCGTTTCCGACCGGTCAGTTCCAGTGCCTTCACTGCTTAGTGACAGAATTGCGCCAATTTCCGGCACGTCTCCCCCCATCAGACCCACAGGTGTCCCGGCCGGGATCACTTCGCCCGGCTCTCCATAGACCTCGGAGAGGCCGGAAAACACAAACAGCGTGTCGGGCTGCGGTTCCAGAATCATCACGTTCCCAAGATCCAGCAGCGGCCCACGATACCGAATCGTTGCCGCGGTGGGGCTGCTGACCATGGCACGGGGCCGGGTCGCCACCAGAATTCCCTTGCGCCGGATCCCCGCCGCATCCGCCTGTCCATAGCGGCGCAACAACAGCCCCAGCACCGGCAGGGGCAATTCCCCCTTCTCGGCCGAGATGTCAGCAGTGCTTTCGGCAATCTCACCGTTGATGATATCCGTCAGACCGCTGGCAAACCCGTCCAGGGTTTCCGTCGAGGAGATCAGGATCGCGGTCCGCACCGGATCCTGGGTGAACCGTTTGGGCAGATCCTTGCGTTCCGCAATGGCCGCGCTGAGATCGGCGCGCGCTTTCTGCACATCCGCCAACCCCTGCTCCAGCGTCTTGGTCGCCTTCTGTTGTAGCAGGCGCAGAGTCTGGATCTCTTCCACGTCACGCCGCAGCGTTTCCGCCTTGGCCTGCAGGCCCGGTGTCACTTCGGTCAGCATCATCGCCGAACGGGCCGCGCCAAGGGGCCCCGAGGGGTGCAGCATCAGAACCGGCGGCGGTGATGCTTCGATCGTCTGGATGATCGCCAGCAGTTCGGCCACTTCGCCCCGGCGGGCTTTCAGCTGTTCATTGAGCAGGGTTTCACGACGGGCGGCGCGACGCAGCCCATCCCGCATAGCGCCCAACCCGGCCTCGAACGCCTGAACTGTCTGGGTCAGCGCCTTTACACGGTCGCGAGCGCTTTGCACGCCCTGCAGGTTCAAGGTCGCTTCTTCGATCTGCGCGGCCGCGGCCAAGGCTGCGCTTGCAGGATCATTCTGTGCCTGGACGGTCCCTGAAAGCCCCAGGGCACATGCCAATCCCAGCAAGGCAGCGCGGTGCATCATGCGATCAGGCTCTCCCCGGTCATTTCATTGGGCTTGGGCAGGCCCATCAGTTCCAAGATCGTCGGCGCAAGGTCCGACAGGCGCCCTTCGCGCAGCGATGCGCCCTCCGGCCCACCAACCAGCGCCACCGGCACCGGGTTCAACGTGTGCGCAGTATGGGGGCCTCCGCTTTCCGGGTCCACCATGGTTTCGCAATTGCCGTGGTCGGCGGTGACAATCATTGCCCCTCCGGCCTTTTCCAGCGCCTCAACAACCTGCGCCAGCCCCTGATCAACCGCTTCACAGGCCTTGATCGCGGCCTTCAGATCCCCGGTGTGACCAACCATATCCGGGTTGGCATAGTTGGTGACGATCAGGTCATAACCAGCTTCGATGGCTTCCACGAACTTCGCGGTCACCTCTGCCGAAGACATTTCCGGCTGCAAATCATAGGTCGCCACCTTCGGCGATTTCGGCATGAAGCGGTCTTCGCCGTCTTCCGGATCTTCCTTGCCCCCATTCAGGAAGAAAGTGACATGCGGGTATTTCTCGGTCTCGGCCAGCCGGAACTGGCGCTTGCCCTTCTTGGCAACCCAAGCGCCCAGCGTATTGACGATGTCACGAGCGGGGAAGGCCGTGGTCATATAGGTGTTGTGCTCATCGGAGTATTCCACCATGCCCAGCAGCCCCGCCAGTTGCGGGCGCGGCCCCGTTTCAAACCCTTTGAACCCCGGTTGGCCAATGGCGGCCAGGATTTCCCGTGCCCGGTCTGCGCGGAAGTTCAGACAGAAATACCCGTCCCCCTCAGCAATCCCGGCATAGTCGCCCACCACGGTCGCACCGATGAATTCATCCGTTTCCGACCGGTTGTAGGCCTGGGTGATCGCGTCATGGGCGGTTGCCGCTGCACGGCCCTCGGCCTTGACCATGGCATTATAGGCTTCTCCGACCCGTTCCCACCGGTTGTCGCGGTCCATGGCAAAGTACCGACCCGTAACCGTTCCGATCCGCGCGCCCTCAGGCAGGTTATCTTCCAGCGTCCGGAAGTATCCATAGGCCGACTTGGGGGCCACGTCCCGACCATCGGTGATTGCGTGCAGCACCACCGGAACCCCGGCAGAGGTCACCGCACGGATTGCTGCAAGGATATGATTCAGGTGCCCATGCACCCCGCCGTCCGAGACGAGGCCCATCAGATGCGCCGTGCCACCGCTGGCCTTGAGCGTGTTGATGAAGGCGTTCAGCGCGGCATTTTCGAAAAACGATCCGTCCTCGATCGACAGGTCGATCTGGCCCAGGTCCATGGCCACCACACGGCCCGCCCCGATGTTGGTGTGTCCCACCTCAGAATTGCCCATCTGGCCGCTTGGCAGCCCGACATCGGGACCATGCGTGATCAGCCGGGAATGCGGCCCTTTGCTCATGATGGCGTCAAAGGTCGGGGTATGTGCAAGCGCCGGTGCGTTTGCGGTTGTGTCTTCGGACATCCCCCATCCATCGAGAATACAAAGGACAACAGGTTTTGGTGCGGACATGAAACTCTCCAGGGGCAATGGAATTGCCTGCCTTCTAACCGCTTGCAGCGGCGGGGTGAACCGCCATTGGCGCCACAGTTGGCGATATCATGGCTTTCCGAACTCCGTTGCCAGATGATCGATCAGCGCCCTGACCCTGCGCGTCAGATGCCTGTTGGGTGGATAGAGCGCATAGAGCCCGAAGACATCCGTTTCATATCCCGGCAAAACCCGCTCCAGACGACCGTCTTCCAGCGCGGCTTCGACAACATATTTGGGTGAACGCGCGATCCCCAGCCCTCCGATCGCCATCTGCGCCACGGCCGCCGGGGAATTTGCCCGCACCGCCCCGTTCAGACGCGCGACATGCTCCTGACCATTGCGCCAGAAGCGCCAGACGAACAACTCGGCCTGATTGCCATCAACCAGACAGTTGTGCGTCGACAGCGCCCTTGGGTCCTGCGGGCGTCCGTGCTGATTCAGATAATCGGGCGATGCGCAGACGATCAAAGGCATATCGGACAGTTTGCGTGCAATCAGGGTCGAATCCCGCAAAGCCCCGATGCGAATGGCCAGATCCAGCCCCTCCTCGACCAGCGCGACACGGTTGTCCGTCAGCTTCATGTCCAGTTCGATATCCCCGTGTTCGCGCAGAAACGGGATCAACGCCTGCGTCAGACGCGTACTACCAAATCCGGTTGGCGCGGTCAGGCGGATCGGACCGGCCAGCGAGGTCTGTTTTTCCCGCACCAGCGCGTCAAGTTCGTCGATCTGTTCCAGGATCTGCCGACAGCGTTCGATATAGGCGGTTCCAACGTCGGTCAGCGAAACACTGCGCGTCGTGCGATGAAACAGCCGGGTCTGCAACTGCGCCTCAAGCGCCTGCACATACTTGCTGACCAGCTTTGTCGACAGACCCAGCCTGCGCCCGGCCCCGGTAAAGGATCCTTCCTGCGCTACGGCCAGGAAAGCGCGCATCGTCTCAACCCTGTCCATGCTTCACCCACATTATCCCCGTTTTGTTCATTATATATGTACACATTCGCCAATTATCTTCAATTCCGCTCTGAATATATGGTTGCCAGCAGGACGACACAGGGTCGCCCGCGTCAGACACACTGTTCAAATCAAGGATCTCATTATGCCGAGCCCCATTCGCATTCACCGCCACCCGCTGTCCGGTCACGCCCACCGCGCAGAGCTGTTTGCCAGCCTTGCCGGGATCAAACACGACCTGATCGAAGTTGACCTGATGGCAGGTGAGCACAAGAAGCCTCCGTTCCTGAGCCTGAACCCGGCCGGACAAGTCCCGGTCCTGGAAGACGGGGACACCGTTGTGACCGATTCCAATGCCATTCTGGTCTATCTGGCCCGGAAATACGCACCTGAGTGGCTGCCGACGGATCCGGTTCGCGAAGCGGAGGTGCAGAAATTCCTGTCTTTGGCAGCGGGTGAAATCACCAATGGGCCCGCGGCCGCCCGCCTGATCACCGTCTTTGGCGCGTCGTTGGATGCTGATCGCGCTGCGGCGGTCGCCAAATTTGCCTTCGACCTCCTGGAAGCGCATCTGGACACTCGCGATTGGCTGGTTGGTGAGCGCGCCTCCGTCGCTGATGTGGCGATCTACAGCTACACGGCCCACGCGCCCGAAGGGAATGTCTCGCTTGCAGAATATCCCAACATTCGCGCCCTTCTGGCCCGGATCGAGGCATTGCCCGGCTTTGTTGGCATGCAGCGCACCAAGGTCGGTCTGGCGGCCTGATCTCGCTTTGACCAATGGGAAAGGGACAAGCCTTTCCCGCCACGGCGCCCTGCTCCGCCATGTTGGGCAGGGCGCTCTTTCTCCTCGCCATCCCCGTTTTCAAAGTGAAGGACCAAAGTCATGGATCACCGTTTGCTCGCAGAACCGTCTTCGCCTTTCCACGCCGGCGAAATTCAGGTCCAGTCCCGGCTGGGCGTCCGGCAGGTTGAGACCTGGGCCCGGCGGGTCATCCGGGACCATATGCCGGACCAGCACCGCGACTTCTATGCGCAACAGCCCTTCCTGATTCTGGCGGCCCGCGACGCGGCCGGACGGCCCTGGGCGACGCTGATTGAAGGGGAACCCGGTTTTGTCACCTCTCCCAATCCTCGGGTCCTGGACATTCACGGCGCCCTTGCTGCCGGGGATGCACTGGACGGTGCATTGGGCGTCGAGTCCGATGTCGGAATCCTAGGCATCGAATTTGCCACCCGCCGTCGCAACCGGGTGAACGGGCATCTGTCCGGGGCCGGAAACGGCATCCTGTCCTTCACCGTGGACCAATCCTTCGGCAACTGCCCGCAGTATATTCACGAACGGGACTACACATTCACCCCGGAAACACCCGTCCCGCACAAGACCGTCACCACATCGCTCACGGCCACGCAGGCTGGGTGGATCAGGGCTGCGGACACCTTCTTTCTTGCCACGGGTTATCGCGGGGACGGGGCGCATGAATCCTATGGCATGGATGCCTCACACCGTGGTGGCAATCCGGGATTTGTCGAGGTGCCGGATGAGGCCACCCTGCGCTTTCCCGATTACGCAGGAAACAACCATTTCAACACCATCGGCAACCTCATGCTGGATGATCGTATCGGGATGCTATTTGTCGATTTCGCCTCCGGCAGCCTGCTGCAAGTCTCCGGGCGGGCCACGATAGACTGGGCCCCGGACGCGGCGACACAACCCACCGAAGCGCTGCGCTACATTTCCGTCCATATCGATGAGGTCGTGGAACTGCGCTCCGCGCTCAGGTTGCGCTGGAAGACCGCAGATGAGGACATGCGCGCCCTGCAACTTGTTGCAAAGACTGCGGAAAGCGCGGATGTGACTTCATTTACAGTGGCCGCAGCGGATGGCGACGACCTGCCGAGCTTCAAGGCGGGGCAATACCTGCCGATTGCGATCGAGGTCCCCGGCCATGCTGGACCGGCGCACCGCACTTATTCCCTCTCACATGGGCCGGACCAGGCAACCTATCGTATATCGGTCAAGCGTGAGGAGAATGGCCTGGTCTCGCGCCATTTGCATGACCACCTTGAAGTCGGAATGCAAATCCGCGCGGGCAAGCCCTCCGGCGATCTGACCATCCCGGATAACAAGGCCCCGCTGGTGCTGGTCAGCGCCGGTGTGGGAATCACCCCGATGCTCAGCATTCTGCATGACACCGCCAGAGAGGCTGGCCAGCGGCCTGTCTGGTTCGTACATGGGGCCCGAAACGGCGTGCATCACCCCCATGCCAATGAGGTCCGGTCCCTCGTCGAAGCGGCCCCGCATATTCGGACGCTCACCGCCTATAGCCGTCCGTTGGACACGGACCAACGCGGGACGGACTATGACACCGAAGGCCGGATCGACGTGGCGGCGCTGATGCAATTGCAACTGCCCTCCGACGCTCACTTCCTGCTCTGTGGCCCGGCCGCTTTCATGTCGGATATCGAGGCTGGGCTAACTCAAGCAGGCGTGCCGGAGCGCCAGATCCATCAGGAAAGCTTTGGCTGAGCACCGCAATCGCCGGTGTGCAGCAAATACAGGGTGGTTTGGAAGGCTTGGAGCGGGTGAAGGGAATCGAACCCTCGTATGCAGCTTGGGAAGCTGCCGTTCTACCATTGAACTACACCCGCCTTGCCTTCCTTCTACTGAGCGATGACAGGACAGGCAAGGCCCGCTACCCCCACAGGGTATAGATTTGTTCCGAAACCTTCGCAGACCCGCCGTCAGGATGAACCTTCACGGCGCCTGCGCTTTGGTGTATGCGCCTGTCATTCCTCCCTCAACACAGGCGTCGCCTTGTACGTCAAGCAATCAGGACACCGATCCCATGAGCTCTGAAAACCAAATTGTGCTGTCCAGCGATCACGCCGCTATCGAATTGCGCCAAGCCGTCGCGGACCATGCCAAGACCCTGGGGTGGGACGTTCTGGACATCGGCCCCACGACCCCCGAAAGCACCCATTACCCGGATCACGGCGCAGCGGCTGCACGTGAAGTGGCCTCGGGCAACTGCAAGCTGGGCATCGTGCTCTGTGGCACCGGTCAGGGCATCATGATGGCTGCAAACAAGGTCAAGGACATCCGCTGCGGCGTCTGCTCGGACACGTTTTCCGCCCGGATGATCCGCGAGCACAACGACGCCAACATGCTGTCGATCGGCGCGCGTGTTGTTGGTGAAGGGCTGGCGCTTGAAATCGTGACCGCGTTCCTGAACGCAGAGTTCGAAGGCGGCCGCCATGGCACACGGGTCGACATGATCAAGGCGCTGGAAGCCTGATGTCCACCCGAAGGTCAGCGTCCGAAACCACGGACGCTGAGCACGTCAGAAGACAGGCGGCCCAGTGATCCGCCTGCCCTCCCTGCCTTTGGTTACCGGGGACCCGGGTTTGCCAGCAGGTCACGCGCGATGACCAGACGCTGAATGTCGCTGGTGCCTTCGTAGATCTGCGAAACGCGCACGTCGCGATAGATCCGCTCGACAGGATAATCGCTCAGATACCCGTAACCGCCGAATGTCTGGATCGCAGCCGAGCAGACCTCTTCCGCGATTTCGGTCGCGAATAGCTTGGCCATGGACGCCTCTCGCAGCGCCGGCAGGCCCGCATCGCGCCGCCGCGCCGCGTGGTGAACCAGCTGGCGCGCGGCTTCGACCTTGGTTGCCATATCCGCCAGACGGAAGCCCACCGCCTGATGCTGGGCGATCTGCTTGCCGAAGGCTTTTCGCTCCTGCGCATACTCCAGCGCCAGCTCCAGCGACTTGCGCGCCATGCCAACCGCCTGCGAGGCGATGCCGATCCGGCCGCCTTCCAAGTTGGCCAGAGCAATCTTGTAGCCTTCGCCCTCGGCCCCCAGCAGGTTTTCCTTGGGCACACGCATGTTTTCGAACGACAACTGACAGGTATCCGACGAATGCAGACCCAGCTTATCTTCGACCCGTACCACCTCATAACCCGGCGTGTCGGTTTCAACTATGAAGGCGCTGATGCCTTTTGATCCCGCGTCCTTGTCGGTGACCGCAAAAACGATGATCAGGCTGCCGTTCTTGCCCGACGAAATGAACTGCTTGGCGCCGTTCAGCACATAGGCGTCCCCATCCAGCACCGCGGTTGTCCGCAACTGAGACGCGTCCGAGCCCGCTTGCGGCTCCGTCAGGGCGAAACCGCCGATCCATTCACCACTGGCCAGCTTGGGCAGGTACTTCTGCTTTTGCGCCTCGGTGCCATATTTCACGATCGGACCGCAGCCGACCGAGCTGTGAACGCTCAGGATCGTGGAACAGGCTCCGTCACCGGCTGCGATCTCTTCCACCACGCTGGCATAGGTCACGGTGTCCAGCGCGATCCCACCGTATTCTTCAGGCACCAGCATGCCCAGAAAGCCAAGTGCGCCCATTTCCGTCAGCTCTTCACGCGGGAAAGCCTTGGTTTTGTCACGGGCCTCGGCACCCGGCCAAAGCCGGTCCTGTGCAAACTGCGCGGCCATGTCCCGAATGGCGGATTGCGTTTCGTCAAGCATGGGTCAATTCCTTTTCCTGAAAGCTCTCCCGCGCGGTCCCCCTGGACGTGATCCGAAGGTCCTGCGCCGGGAACCAGCCATTTCACCGCGCATCCTACCGTTGAAAACTATCGCAAGCGATGTCAGGATATTTCAAAAACCTGACAAGATTTACCATGTCTTCTGATGCTCTGATTCCCCCGACCTTTGTGAAAGAGGCCCTGGACTGTGGCACCGCCGCAGGGGTTGATATGACGGTGCTGACCGCGGATCTGGGCCTGTCACAGGACAACCTGAACCGGCTGACGGCCAGCCAGTTCGGCCAGATCTGGCTGGAACTGTCCTTTCGCATGAAGGATGAATTCTTCGGCCTGGGGGACCGCCCCATGAGCCCCGGCAGCTTCACCTTGCTGGGCCATGCCACCCGACAGGCCGCCAACCTGGAAGTGGCGCTGGCACGCGCATTGCGGTTTCTGACCATCGTGCTGGATGAACCGGCCGGGTCCCTGCATCTTGACGGCCGCCTTGCAATGATCCGCCTGTCGGAAAGCGGCAGCCCCAGAACCGCCTTTGCTTATCGGCTCTACTTCACCATCCTGCATGCGTTGAATTGCTGGCTGGTGGGCGAACGGATCCCGATCCGTCAGATCCAATTCCCTTGCACAGCCCCCACCGGCACCAACGACTACGGCGATTTCTTCGGCGTGCCGGTCACGTTCGGCGAGCCATTTGCCCAGATGACGATCGAGCGCAAATACCTGCGCAAACCGGTCAACAGATCGGAACGCGCCCTGAAGGCCTTCCTGAAATCCGCGCCCACGACATTCCTGACCGGCTACAGGCACGCAGACGGGATCAAGGCGCAAGTGGTGGCGGAACTGTCCATCGGGGCGATGGAGGCCTGGCCGGGAATTGATGCGGTCGCGCAAAAGCTTGGCCTGTCCACCTCAACCCTGCACCGCAGATTGGCGGAAGAGGGACAAAGCTTTGGTGAGATCAAGGAAGAGCGACGCCGGAACCTGGCGATTTCGCTGCTGAAGAACTCGGACATGCCCATCGCGGAGATTGCGCACCAGGTGGGCTATAGCGAACCCAGCGCCTTCTTTCGCGCCTTTCACCGATGGTTCGAACAATCCCCTGGGGAAATCCGAAAGCGCCTTTGATCCCCGTGATGACGGGTCACGCACGCTTACAGGTGGTCGCGGATCGTCCCGGTTTTGGGCGAAAGCGCGGGATCAATGTCACGCATCTCCAGTGACAGCGCGACAGGATGAACCGCCAGAACCGGCTCCAGATAACTTTTGACGGCATCAAAAATGCGCTGCGTTGCATCCTGTTTCACGTCATCGGGACGTCCGCCACGCAAGCGGATGGAGATGTCGATGAACCCGTGCTTCGGGTTGCCATCCGCAATCGCATAGTGATCAACCCGCAGCGCGCGGACCCGGATCCCGGGCATCGGGAAGGTCTCGATGGTGGCGGCGGTGGCGCGGATATGCTCACACAGCGCCCCCATATCTACCACGGCGTCCAGATTTCCGGAGTATTCCAGTTGAAAATGCGGCATCGGGCGACCTCCAATTTACTTGTCATGTGTAGTAAATTCACGCACCGCACGTCAATCACCGCCTGATCGTATCGCGAAACTTCTGGTCTTCCCAAAAGAAAACCGCGCCAAGCCGAAGCTCAGCGCGGGGACCCGATCAATCGGGCAATTCACTGCTCGTAAGCGGTCTTTTCGATCCGGTCCAACGTCTGCATCGCGCCCAGAACGTCGCTGACACATCCGTTGGGCTTGCGCCCTTCCTGAATGGCCGAAATGAACTCGCGGTCGATCAGCTCGATCCCGTTGTTGGAAACGGCGACATCGGACAGGTCGATCTGATTGTCATACCCGTCATAAAGGTCGTCATACCGGGCGACATAGGTGCCCTTGTCACAGATATAGCGGAAATAGGTCCCCAGCGGCCCGTCGTTATTGAACGACAGGGACAGCGTGCAGAGTGCACCCGACGGGACCTTCATGCCGATGGTCATGTCCATTGCAATGCCCAGCTCCGGATGCGCGGGCCCCTGCAGGCCAAAGACCTCGCTGGCTTGCTCGCCGGTCTGATATTGGAACAGGTCAACCGTGTGACAGGCGTGGTGCCACAGCAGGTGATCGGTCCAGCTGCGCGGCTCCCCTTTGGCATTGGTATTGGTCCGGCGGAAGAAGTAGGTCTGAACATCCATCTGCTGGATCTTCAGTTCCCCGGCTTCGACCTTGTTGTGGATCCACTGGTGGCTGGGGTTGAAGCGGCGCACCTGACCGGCCATTGCAACCAGACCCGATTTCTTTTGCGCCTCAACCACGCGCTCGCTGTCGGCCAGGCTGTCGGCCATCGGAATTTCGACCAACACATGCTTGCCCGCTTCCAGACAGGCAACGGCCTGATCCGCGTGCATCTGGGTCGGCGTGGACAGGATCACCGCATCCACGTCATCGCGCGCGATGCATTCCTCCAGCGTGGTGGCCGCGTGGCCGATCCCGCGCTCTGCCGCCATCGCTTCGATCTTTGCCTGTGTCGGCCCCATGATCGACGTGACGGTGACGCCTTCGATCTGCGCAAGGGCGTCAAGGTGTTTCTGGCCAAATGCGCCATACGCGCCGGCAACACAAATACGCATGTTTCGTGTCCTTCAGTCGTGATTTTCAAGAATGAGGTGCCCCACCGCCGTGTTCGACGCGGGCACATGATAATGACGATGCACTTCGGTGACCTTTTCGTCCAAGGCCCCCCGCATGACCAGCCACATGACCATCTCGATCCCTTCGGAACCCGTCTCGCGAAGGTATTCCAGATGGGTGATCTTGCTGGCGGCCACCGGATCCTGCGAGATCTTGTCCAGGAAAGCCGTGTCCCACTCGGAGTTGATCAACCCGGCGCGTTCAGCCTGCAACTGATGACTCATGCCGCCGGTGCCAAAGATCATCACGTTCAGGTCCTCGGGATAGCTGTCGATGGCGCGGCGGATCGCCTTGCCCAGCTGGTAGCAACGATTGCCGGTCGGGGCGGGATATTGCACCACGTTGACGGCCAGCGGGATCACCAGACAGGGCCATTCGTCGTCTTTGTCGACCTCACCGAACATCACCGACAGCGGCACGGTCAGCCCATGGTCGACGTCCATTTCGTTCATGATGGTCAGGTCGAATTCATCCAGAATGACCGATTGCGCAATATGGCTGGCCAGTTTCTGGTGCCCTTTGACCACCGGCACCGGCCGCGGACCCCAGCCTTCGTCGGCGGGCGTGAACTCAGCCGCACAGCCCAGCGCGAAGGTCGGAATGCAGGAGGCATCAAAGGCCGTGCAGTGGTCGTTGTAGACCAAAAAGATCACGTCGGGCTTGTTGTCCTTCATCCACTGGCGGCTGAACTCGAACCCTTTGAACACCGGTTGCCAGTAGGGTTGATCGGTGATCCCGGTGTCCATGGCAACGCCGATGGCGGGTACGTGGGAGCAGGCGACGCCTGCGGTTATCTTGGCCATCACTTGTCCTCCCATTCGGATTTGGAGCGGTTGCCTTCGATCGGGCGGCCGCCGTTCAGCATCATGTCGCGGTATTCCTCGCGACTGACGCCGGTCATCATGGCGGCAAGGTCCTGAAAGGTGATCCCGTCATAGGCGGCCAGCTTGGAGGTGTAGTAAATATTCCCGCCCAGCTCGAGCAGACGGTTCCAAGCGCGATCCCGAACGGCCTGCTTCTGTTCGTCGGTCATTGCGAATTTCGCCATATGCGCTTCGGGATCATCGGTCATCGCCTGCCGCGCATCGGCGGACCGCAGCGAGATGCAGAACTGGTTCAGCCAGTACCCCTGACGAGAGCGGTCTGCGTCAAACACAAATGTCCCCGGAATATCCTCATAGTCTTTTTCCATGTTGCCCCTTCCCTCTGGCAGGTCAGTCGCAGAAGCCCAACCCATTCGAAATGTGGCCAAGACAGCCGGGGGACAATCGTTCGTCCCCCACGCAGACAGCGCGCATCAATCCTGGCTCCGAACCTAGACAAAAGTCAGGTTGAAGGGAAATTCAATGCAGGCGCACGGTATAAGTTTTACGCATAGGATACCGTCGAAGCCTGCCGCAGAAGTGACAGGAACCGGGTCTGTGTCGGCGTCGGCAGCCAGCCGGTTCTGGTGGTGATCCCGATGCTGCGGGCGCTGTCAGGCAGCGGCGTATCCAGTGGAACAAGAAGGCCCTGCTCCCGTTCGACCGCCATCTGGTGCCGGGACATGACGGTGACGTAATCGCCGCGCATCAGCATGCCCCGCACAAAGACCAGTGAACTTGACACGATCCGGACCGGGGTTTCGGCCAACTCACCGATTTTCAAGGTGCGGAACAGGTATGATCCGGTTGGCGTAGGCTTGGGCGGGGCTATCCAGGGATACTGCATCACGTCGGCCAGCGTGATCCCGGAGCGCCCGACCAACGGATGTCCCGCGCCCACGACAAGAGACAGCGGATCGTCGAACAGAGCCTCCTGCGTGACATCATCGAAGGGAACCGGATCCCGCAAGGCCCCGATCAGCAGATCCAGCTCACCATACCGCAGGCTTCGCAACAATTCGTCATAAGGCCCTTCTATCGTGCGAAGCTGGACCCCCGGGCTGTTATGGATCAGCTGGTGCACCGCGTCCGGCAGGATCGACGTCCGCGAAAGCGGCATCGAGCCGATGACAATCCGCGTGTTGTCCTGACCTTTTTCCAGCTCCAGCTCATCATGGGCCTGGATCAGCTCGGCGGCGGCAAGCTTGCCCCCACGCGCGAAGGCTTCGCCAGCGCGGGTCAGTTCGATCCCATTGCTTGAGGTGGCGTAGAACGGCACGCCCGCCAGCTTCTCCAGATCACGGGCCGCGCGATGGACGGAAGGCTGTGAAATGCCAATCTTGCGCGCGGCAAGACTGAAACTCCCTGTTTCCCATATCCCGATCAGCGCACGCAGCTGGCTGGCTGAGACATGCTGCACAAAGCCGGGCGAGGCCGGCAGGGTCTTGCGCCCGGCCAGATGCACCGCCTCCGCTGCCCCGCGGTCCAGCAGCTCAAACACCCGCTGCACACGGCGCAGGAACCCGGCGCCCGATGCGGTGGGGAACATGCCTTCGGGCCTGCGTTCAAACAGGCTCACGCCCAGGCGCCGCTCCAGCCCGCCAATCGCTTGGGTCACGGCAGGTTGGCTGAGGTGAACATGCTCGGCAGCTGCGCTGACGCTTTGACGTTCAGCGACTTCCTTGAATGCCCTCAGATGACGTAGGTTCGGAAATTCCATATGATTTCAAAGCTCGCCCAAGGCTTCCCCACTTGATCGACAACTCTTCTATAGCGAAAATTTATCAACTCTGCATGGTTTGAAATGGCAGACTCACAGGCGGCGCAGATATCCTGACGGCAATCACGAAATTCCGATCTTCCAGTGTCATGGAGCCAACAGATGTCCGACAGCAAATCAGCCCTCGTAATCAGCGCACACGCGGCGGACTTTGTCTGGCGCTGCGGCGGCGCAATCGCATTGCACCAGGAACTGGGCTACAACGTCACCGTGCTGTGCCTGTCCTACGGGGAACGCGGTGAAAGCGCCCGCCTGTGGAAAGAAGGGAAAACGCTGGAGGAAGTCAAAGCCATCCGCAAATCCGAAGCCGAAGGCTCGGCCGAAGCCCTGGGTGTGCATGACATCCGTTTTCTGGATATGGGCGACTATCCGCTGCGCTTCACCGAAGAGGCGGAAAATCAGGTGGTGAATATCATCCGTGAAGTTCAGCCGAACTTCATGTTCTCCCACTCCAAATGGGACCCCTACAACACCGACCATATGAAGACGACGGACTTCGCGCTGACCTGCCGCATGATCGCGCAGGCCTGGGGCCACAACCCCGGCGAAAAGGTTCTGGGCGCGCCACAGCTCTATCTGTTCGAACCGCATCAGACCGAGCAGATGGGCTGGAAACCCAATGTGTTCCTGGACATCACGCCGGTCTGGGAAAAGAAACGCGCCGCCATGGAGTGCATGAATGGCCAGGTGCATCTGTGGGATTTCTATACCCGCGTCGCGCAGCAACGGGCCAACCATTTCAAGCGGAACTCCGGCGGCATGGCAGGGGGACGCGACTGCAAATTTGCCGAAGGGTTCGAAACCGTGTTCCCGACCTGCGTGGATGAACTGTCATGAGCTACCCCGCAGGCACCACGGGCGTTGTTGTCCAGAACATCGAACGCGCAGATCAGGCGGTCATCGACGGTCTGGCGGACTGCGGCGTGGCCACCGTGCACGAAGCGCAGGGCCGCAGGGGCCTGCTGGCCGATTACATGCGCCCGATCTATCCCGGCGCGCGGGTCGCGGCCAGCGCGGTCACGATCCTGGCCCCGCCTTGCGACAACTGGATGCTGCATGTCGCGATCGAACAACTGACCCCCGGTGACATCCTTGTGCTGGGCACCACCACCCCGTCGAATGCCGGGTATTTCGGGGATCTGCTGGCCACCTCTGCCAAGGCGCGGGGCTGCAAGGGGTTGATCATCGATGCGGGCGTGCGGGACGTGCGGGATCTGACGGAAATGCAGTTCCCCGTCTGGTCCAAGGCGATTTTTGCACAGGGCACCATCAAGGAAACCCTGGGGTCGGTGAACATCCCCGTCGTCTGCGCCGAAGAGATGATCTATCCCGGTGATGTGATCGTCGCGGATGATGACGGCGTCTGCGTCGTGCGCAGGGAAGAGGCCCCCGACGTGCTGGAGCGTGCGCGCCAACGCGAGGCGAACGAGACGGCAAAACGCGCAAGGTTCGAAGCCGGCGAGCTGGGGCTGGACATCTATGACATGCGGGGGCGTCTGGCCGAGAAAGGCCTGAAATATGTCTGACGCCGCGCGCCCATCCAACACAGGTGGCACGGCCCAATCAACAGGCGTCCGGGTGATGTGGATGCGGGGCGGCACCTCCAAGGGCGGTTACTTCCTGGCGCAGGACCTGCCGCAGGATCCGCAGGCGCGCGATGCCCTGTTGCTGTCGGTGATGGGCAGCCCGGACCCGCGTCAGATTGACGGCATGGGGGGCGCGGACCCGCTGACTTCCAAGGTCGCGGTTGTCCGTCCGTCAGAGCGCCCCGGTGTCGATGTCGATTACCTGTTCCTGCAGGTTTTCGTGGACCAGCCCATCGTGACCGACAGCCAGAACTGCGGCAACATCCTTGCTGGCGTCGGCCCCTTCGCGATCGAACGTGGGCTGGTCACCGCACAGGACGGCGAAACCCCGGTGACCATCTACATGGAAAACACCGGGCAGATCGCGGTTGCGCGGGTCGCCACCCCCTCCGGCCAGCTGACCTACGCCGGAACCGCGCGGATCGATGGCGTGCCGGGACAGGCCGCACCGGTTCCCATCGCTTTCAAGGACACCGCCGGCTCCTCCTGCGGCGCGCTGCTGCCTACGGGCAATGTGGCGGATGTGGTCGAAGGCGTGCCCGTTACGATGATCGACAATGGCATGCCCTGCGTGGTGATGCAGGCCGATGCCCTGGGGATCCGCGGGGACGAAGCGCCTGAGGAACTGGAGGCAAATCAGGTCCTGCGGGACAAGCTGGAGCAAATCCGCCTGGCCTGCGGCCCCTTGATGAACCTTGGCGACGTGTCCGGCAAATCGGTCCCGAAGATGACGATGGTCAGCGCGCCAAAAGCGGGTGGAGCGATTTCAACACGGACCTTCATTCCGCATCGCTGCCACAAGACAATTGGCGTTCTGGGCGCGGTGAGCGTGGCTACCGCCTGCCTGCTGGAAGGGTCCGTTGCCTTTGAACAGGCGACGCGCGGTGAAGGTGCTGAACGCAGCCTGTCGATTGAGCATCCCACCGGTGAAATGACCGTGGTGGCAACATTGGATGAAAACGGAGCCGTGAGCGAAGCCGCAATCCTGAGGACGGCCCGCAAGCTCATGGATGGAGAGGTGTTCGTATGACCGATGAAGTGCAAGTGATGGATGCCGACTGGCTGGAGTTCCACCCGAGCCCCAAGACCCCGGACTTCAAACTGCCCGCAGGAGCAGTGGACGCGCATTGCCATGTGTTCGGCCCCTCGCCGGAGTTCCCCTATGCGCCGGAACGGAAATACACCCCCTGCAACGCGGGCAAGGACAAGCTGTTCGCCTTGCGGGACCACCTGGGCTTTGCCCGCAACGTGATCGTTCAGGCCACCTGTCATGGCAGGGACAACCGCGCGATGATGGACGCCTGCCGCGAGGCCGGGGATCTGGCCCGCGGTGTTGCATCCGTCGGACCGGACATTTCCCGCGACGAACTGGCCGACATGCATGAGGCGGGTGTTCGCGGTGTGCGGCTCAACTTCGTCAAACGTCTGGTCGATGCCACGCCGCGTGAGGTTTTCCTGTCTATCGCAGAGAAGATTCAGGAATTCGGCTGGTCCATCGTTGTCTACTTCGAAGCGGCCGATCTGGAAGAACTCGTCCCGTTCTTGAAACAGCTTCCGGGGATTATCGTGGTCGACCATATGGGGCGGCCGGATGTCACCAAAGGCACCGATCACCCGGACTTTCAGCGCTTCCTTCAGTTGATGGAAGAAAACGAAAACATCTGGACCAAGGTCACCTGTCCCGAGCGCCTCACCGTTGCCGGCCCGCCCTATGACGACGTGATCCCGTTCTGTCGTACCATCGTCGACCGGTTCGAAGACAGGGTCCTCTGGGGCACCGACTGGCCCCACCCGAACATGAAATCCCATATGCCCGACGACGGGGCGCTGGTTGATTTCATTCCAAAGATCGCGCGAACGGCCGAACAGCAGCGCAAGCTGCTCGTGGACAATCCGATGCGCCTGTATTGGGCGTAAACAACAAGGAGGTGCTTCAATGGACCGTCCCGGTTTTGACCATCACACCCATATCCCCGGAACAACCGTCTTTGACGGCAGGCAGGCGATGAAGGGGTATGACCTGAACAAGATGTGCTTTTCCTTCAACAAGGCCGTCAACCGCGAGGCCTTCAAGCAGGATCCCGAAGCCTACATGACAGAGTACAAGCTGACCGAGGCCCAGAAGGACGCCATCCGGTCCCGCAATATCCTGGCCATGATCGAAGAGGGCGGCAACATCTACTACCTGGCCAAGCTGGCGGGCATCTTCCAGCTGTCGGTGCAGGATGTTGGCGGGCTGCAGACCGGGCGCACAACCGAAGAGTTCAAAGACTACCTGCTGAGCCAGGCATAAGGGGACACGACATGGCAAGAATTCTTGGCGGTGTCACCACATCGCACATTCCCGCAGTCGGCAATGCAATCCAGAACGAGCTGCAGGACGACCCGTATTGGAAACCGTTCTTCGATGGCTATCCCAAGGTTCATCAATGGCTTCAGGACAACAAGCCGGACTACGTGATCAATATCTACAACGATCACGGGCTGGGCTTTTTTCTGGACCGGATGCCGACCTTTGCCATCGGCGCGGCACATGAATACCGGAACGAGGACGAAGGCTGGGGCCTGCCCAAGCTTCCGCCCTTTCCCGGTGCACCGAAACTGAGCTGGCACATCATCGAAAGCATGGTGGCCGATGAGTTCGACATCACCTCCTGTCAGGAGCTGCCGGTGGATCACGGCTTTGTCGTGCCCATGCAATTGTTCTGGCCCGGTGCGCCGAACAATCCTGACATGCCGCGCGCGGTTCCGATCTCGGCCAACACGGTGCAGCATCCGATCCCGACACTGAAGCGGGCGCTCGACTTCGGCAAAGCGTTGCGCAAGGCGCTGCTCAGCTTCCCGGAGGATGCCAAGATCGTTGTTCTGGGAACGGGCGGGTTGAGCCATCAGCTTGACGGGGAACGCGCGGGCTTCATCAACAAGGAGTTCGACCGCTATTGTCTGGACAATATCGTCCACAACCCCGAGGAGCTGACCAAGATCACCCGGATGGAGCTGGTTGAAAAGGCCGGCGCCCAGGGCACAGAGTTCCTGATGTGGATGATGATGCGCGGTGCGTTGGGGGACGATGTGACAGAGCTGACCCGCAACTATCACATCCCGATCTCCAACACCGGTGCGGGCACGCTGCTGCTGGAATGCGCCTAAGGGTACAATCCACCTGATTACCTGAGGCCAAGGGCGGCACCGACCGCCCTTGGCACTCTTCCGTCAGCAGTAGCGCTCAGGTCCCTTCCACTGCCCGACCGAGTAGCGGTCCCCGTGGGCCCAGCCGATCGGCAAAATCTCCGCAATACGCGCCAAGTCCTCGGAGCTCAGATCCAGCGATCCGCCTGCCGCCACCTCGCGCAGGTGCTCCACGCTTCGGGTACCGGGAATGGCCAGAACCTGCTCTCCGCGATGCAAGAGCCAGGCAATCGCCAACGAGGCGGTTGCAACCCCCATATCCGCCGCCAGATCCCGGAACTTCTGGGTTATCGCCAGGTTGGCCGAGATATTTGGCTCTACAAAACGCGGATTGGCTTTCAGGAAATCGATCTCGGCCGCCGAAGCGGGGCTTGGCGGACGATCCGTCAGCAGCCCGCGCCCAACCGGCGAAAACGCCACCAGCGATGCCCCAAGCTCGGCACAGGTCTGCACCAATCCCATTTCCGGGGATCGGGTGGACAGTGAATATTCCGACTGGACCGCCGCGACGGGATGCACCGCATGGGCCCGGCGCAGCGACGATGGCGCGATTTCGGAATAGCCAATGGCCTTGACCTTGCCTGCCTTGACGAACCCGGCCAGCGTTTCGGCGACCTCTTCGATCTCATAGGCCGGTTCGCGGCGGTGCAGGTAATAGAGGTCGACCGCTTCGACCCCCAACCGTTTCAGGCTTGCATCCAGGGCCTCCCGCAAATGGGCTGGATCATTATTGTGACGGCGATCCGGATCGCGGGTGATCGCGCCCTTGGTGGCGATGGTGAACGGCACCTCACCTTTGCGCTGGCGCAGCCAGTCACCGATCACCGTTTCCGACCGTCCCATGCCGTAGGCATTGGCGGTATCAATGTGAGTAATGCCGAACTCCAGACAGGCATCCAGAATCTGCATCGACCCTTCGTCCGTGGCCGGGCCATAGAAGTTGGTAAACGACATGGCGCCATAGCCAACCGCGCTGACCTTCGGGCCGGACTGGCCCAGATTTCGTTGCTTCATTTCGTACTCCAAATCGACGGTAGTGCCCCGTGGGGTGGTGTAAGAGGCCGCGCGCGAAGCCCTTGGCGTAGCGCAGCGCGCGGCCGGGCTGGCGGCCATCGCGCTTCTTCGTA